>NZ_JBITLO010000012.1:0-347170 GCF_044465345.1 Nonomuraea sp. NPDC049684
CCGGAAGTTAAGCTTCTCTGCGCCGATGGTACTGCACTCGGGAGGGTGTGGGAGAGTAGGTCACCGCCGGACAATCTTTCGAAGAGGCCCCACACGGATCGTGTGGGGCTTCTTTGCGTTGTACACCTTCTTCGATGAAGAGGTACAGGGCCCCGCAGCGCGCCCCTGGGGTTGGCTCTGGTGTGGCAGGGGGGCGCCAGTCGCGTCAATCCCAACCGGTTCGCGAACACCGCGAGCCGGTGCGCTGTAGGAGATCACCCCCATATGTCGACGCGTTCTCCGCGCCGGCAACGTTTCATTTGCTTCGTGAGCGGGCCTTGGGTGATGGTGGTGAGCTAATGGCCGTGCACGCGGTTGAACCGACAGTTCCTCGCGGCCGCCTGTCCTGCAAGGAACGAGGAGCAGTGCCCTGGATGGTGTTCCGTTTCCTTCCGGTGGGGTGCATCAGAGGAGAGGCTTCTTTCGGGGCGCCTGGCGCACAGCAGTTGTAAGGTGCCACCCTCTCGCCAGCCGAACAATCGTTGCGAGGCTTCCTCCAATGCCTCCGGGGGCACGTGCACGAGAACGTCCGCCAGATACTCCTGAGGAGACTTCCGTCGCGTCTTTCTGGTGAGCGTCGTTCTGTGGGCGGTTGGTCGAATGGTCGTGGGTGGCTGGAGGGCTCGGTAACGGTCAGGGGCTTGCTAGGCTGGGGGGAGCGGGCCACCCCCACGGGTGGCCTTCGTCGCGTAAGGCCCGAGGGCGGGCGGCGACCAGCCACGGTGGACCGCCGTTGTGAGTCCGCTGAGTGAGCCAACGAAATGGACCAGAAGTGAACAGAGATAACGGATCGGACGGCGGACAGCGCGAGCGCGGCGACTACGGGGACAGGCGCTCCAGCGGCGGCAGGACTGGCGGATACGGCTCTCGCGGGCGTGATTCCGGTGGCGATCGTCCGTTCCGTTCAGAGGGCCGGCCCCGGCCGTACAACCGCGAGGACAGGGCGCCCCGAGGCGCGGAGGGTTCCCGCGACGAGCGTGCGCCGCGGCGCGAGGGTGGTCCCCGGGACGAGGGCCGCCCCTACCGCGACCGGGACGACCGCGGACCCCGCCGCGAGGGCGGCTACGGTGACCGCCGTGAAGGCGGAGGCAGCTACGGCGAGCGCCGCGAGGGCGGCGGTGGCTACGGCGAGCGACGCGAGAGCCGGTATGGCGACCGCGGGCCGCGTCGTGAAGGTTTTGACCGTGGGCCGCGTCGTGAGGGCGGTGGCTACGGTGACCGTGGGCCGCGTCGTGAGGGCTTCGATCGCGGGCCGCGTCGTGAGGGTGACGAGCGTCGTCCTTACCGGGACCGGGATGATCGTGGGCCGCGCCGTGAGGGCGGCGATAGCCGTCCCTACCAGGACCGGGGCCCGCGTCGTGAGGGTGGCGACAGCCGTCCGTACCAGGACCGTGGGCCGCGCCGTGAGGGTGGTGGCTACGGTGACCGCGGGCCGCGTCGCGAGGGCTTCGACCGTGGGCCTCGCCGTGAAGGCTTCGATCGCGGGCCGCGTCGAGAGGGCGACGAGCGTCGTCCCTTCCAGGACCGCGGACCTCGGCGTGAGGGCGGCGGCTATGGCGACCGTGGACCGCGCCGCGAGGGCGGCGGCTACGGTGACCGCGGGCCGCGTCGTGAAGGTTTCGAGCGGGGCCCGCGTCGTGAGGGCTTCGAGCAGGGGCCGCGTCGCGAGGGCGGTGGCTACGGTGACCGTGGGCCGCGTCGCGAGGGCTTCGACCGTGGGCCTCGCCGTGAAGGCTTCGATCGCGGGCCTCGCCGTGAGGGCGGCGACAGCCGTCCGTACCAGGACCGGGGCCCGCGTCGAGAGGGCGGCGGGTACGGCGAGCGTCGCGACGACCGCTTCGGTGACCGTGGTCCGCGTCGTGAGGGCTTCGACCGTGGTCCTCGTGGTGAGGGCTCCGAGCGTGGTCCCCGCGGTGAGGGTTTCGACCGTGGTCCGCGTCGTGAAGGCTTCGACCGTGGTCCGCGTCGCGAAGGGGGGCCGCGTCGAGAGGGCGGGTTCCGTGACGACCGTGGCGGCGGGCAGCGTCGTGAGGGGTTCGACCGGGGTCCGCGGCGCGAGGGTGGCTACGACCGTGGCCCGCGCCGCGACGACTCCTACGGGCCGCGTCGCGAGGGCGGCGGCTACCGTGAGTCGCGTCCGTTCTCGCGTGACGATCGCGGGGAGCGTCCGGGTGGCGGCGCCCGCGCCAGGTACGGCCGGGACGACCGCGACGCCGACGCCCCGCAGCGCGAGAGGCTGCCCGAGGTGGCGCCGGACATCACCGCGGAAGAGCTCGACAAGGAAGTGCGCGAGGAACTGCGTTCGCTGCCCGGTGACCTCTCCGACCTGGTCGGCAGGCACCTGGTCGCCGCTGAGCGCGCCCTTGAGGAGGACGACCCCGACAAGGCGCACGAACACACCAAGGTGGCGCGCCGGTTCGCCGCTCGCATCGGTGTCGTACGTGAGGCTGCGGGCATCGTCGCCTATCGGGCCGGACACTTCTCCGAGGCGCTCAGCGACCTGCGTGCGGCCAGGAGGATGACGGGGTCGGACGCGTACCTGCCGGTCATGGCCGACTGCGAGCGCGGTCTGGGCCGTCCGGAGCGGGCGATCGACCTCGTGCGTTCGCCGGAGGCCGAGCGCCTCGACCGGGCCGGACGCATCGAGCTGACCATCGTCGAGTCGGGCGCCCGGCGTGACCTCGGCCAGCAGGACGCGGCCGTGATCACCCTCCAGCGCCTGCCTGAGCTGCGCGACCCGC
The DNA here is from genome assembly GCF_044465345.1 of Nonomuraea sp. NPDC049684. Classification (NCBI taxonomy): domain Bacteria; kingdom Bacillati; phylum Actinomycetota; class Actinomycetes; order Streptosporangiales; family Streptosporangiaceae; genus Nonomuraea; species Nonomuraea sp. NPDC049684. The sequence goes on from NZ_JBITLO010000012.1 coordinate 2,781, forward strand.
AGCCCAAGCCGTGGTCGGCGCGTCTCGCGTTCGCCTACGCGGACGCCCTGGCCGACGCCGGGCACCAGGAGGCGGCGACCGACTGGTTCGCCCGTGCGATGGCCTTCGACGAGGACGGCGAGACGGACGCGGCCGAGCGCTACGCCGAGCTCACCGGAGCCGTCATCGAGGACGTCGAGGAGGACTACGAGGAGGACCTCGACTCCGAGGACGACTTCGACGACGCCGGTGCCGCTGAGGTGGGCAAGCTGGCCGAGGAGGAGGAAGAGGACGACGAGGCCCTGGCCGAGGCGGACGACCTCCTGGAGCCCGAGGCCGCCGAGCCCGCCGCGGCTGACGAACCTGTCGAGCCTGCCGAGCCTGCCGAGCCTGTCGTCGAGCCGGAGGACGCCGTCGCTGCTGAGGCTGCCGAGCCGGAGGCGGGCGAGCCCGCCGACAGTGGCGAGGAAGCGAAGCCGGTGGAGGCCGGGACGCCGGGGATCACGCCCGCGTTCATCGAGCCGAACTTCGGTGACGTGCTGGAGGTCGAGACGGACGAATCCGCACAGGACCGTCCGAAGAAGAACGACGAGTAAGTGTTGCCGCTCCGCCGTACCCCTGATCCTCAGGGGTACGGCGGAGTTTTTGTGTCACATGGGGCGTGGTCGGCCGGTCGTCATCGTTCGACGCGGTTGAGCCAGTGGAGGATGCCCGCGACGTTCGACGGGGCGCCGCTCAGCAGTTCGAACTGCTCGGCCGTCACGTCGTCCGATTGCAGGGCGGTGTAGCGCTCCTTGGTGCGGTCGCGGACCATGGCGACCGCGTGATCGAGGTCGAGGCCCTCGGAGTGTGCCTGGCGGGTGAGATCCACCCAGACCCGGAGCTCTTCGGCGGATCGCTCAAGGGTCTCCTGGACGGCGCCGACCGGTCCGTAGTGGCTGAACAGCAATCGTTGCGGGCCAAGTGCCTGGAACAGGGCGATCGAGTCGAGGGCCGTCTGAAGGTCGAAGTCCGGCGGCGGCGTGGCGGGGCGCAGGTCGCCGGTCTGAGGCAGATACACGCCCGCGGCGTCGCCGACATAGAGATCTCCGGTGGCGGAGTCGATCAGGCCGACGTGGTGCTTGGCGTGGCCGGGCGAGTAATGGCTGCTCAGCGTGCGGCCGTTGCCCAGGTCGATGGCTCCGGTGTCGCCCAGGGCGACGATGCGCTCGGCCTCGGTGGGGGACAGCTCGCCGAAGAGAGTGTCGAGCTGGTCACCCCAGACCATCCGGGCGCTGGCCATCAGACGCGACGGATCGGCCAGATGGCGTGCGCCCTTCTCATGTACCACCACCTGCGCGGACGGGAAGAACTTCGCGATGTCCCCCACACCGCCCGCATGGTCGAGGTGGATATGGGTCACCACCACCGTGGCCAGGTCGTCCGGGCCGACGCCGAGCGAGGCGAGCGCGTCGCGCACCACGGGGGACGAGGTCGAGGTGCCCGTCTCCACCAGGCACGGCCGATCTCCCAGGATCAGGTAGCCGGCGGTGATGCCCGCGTATCCGGCCATTTTGGTGTCGATCTCATAGACGTCGCCGCCTAGTGCGGTGATGTTGTCCACAGGCACTCCCGCGCGTACATCCGTCATCCCCAGAACGACGTTCGCATCGATCCGGGCTTCCCTTCATCGTAGAGAGTGATCTCCTCCGGAACGCAAACGGGAGGACGACAATGGATCGGAACGAGGTCGTGCTGGTGGGGCGGCTGTCAGCGGCGGTCGAGGAATACGCGATGCCGAGCGGCGACATGGCCACGAAGTGGCGCGTCATCGTCCGCCGCCGGCGCAGGCACCGGCGAGGCCCGGCTCTCACCGACAGCATTCCTTGCGTCACGTTCGATCCCGGGGTGGCGGAGATCGTGCGCGGCCTCGAACCGCGGGACTTCATCGAGGTGACGGGCGCGTTCCGCTGCCGGGTCTTCGGCCCGGCCGCCGCCAAGATCTGGCGGTACGAGGTGGAGGTGGGCGCCGTCAGACCCGTCGAGGAGCCGGTTCCTGAGCCGTCTGAGGAGGTGGGGCCGAGCCGGGAGCCGCGGCCGGTGGCTCAGCTGGCCGGGGCGGGGTGACCTTGCCGGCGATGGCGAGGCGCCGCCCCGGGAGAGCGCTCGGAGGTGGGCAGGGAAGGCGCGGCTACGCGGCAGGGGCGGCGTCAGTCGATGGCGAACGTGCGCAGCACCAGGCCGGTACGCGGCTTGGGGCCGAAGGAGGTGGACTTGCGGGGCACTCGTTCGCCGCCCGCGGCGACCGCCAGCACGTCGTGGACCATGAGCGGCTTCAGGATGACGGCGGTGCCGCCCGTCTGGATCGCGAGCCGCAACGCCGCCTCGGTGTCGTGGTGGACGATGCGTACGGCCCGCTCGTCGTCCTCCATGCCCCACACCTTGGGCAAGATGAACTCGCTGAGGATGGAGGTGTTCAGCGAGTTCCAGCGGTCCGAATGGTGGTCCGGCATCGCCAGGTTGAGCTGCACCGGGTCGGGGTCGGTGAGCAGATGGGTGCCGCCCTCCCCGGCGAGCAGGAAGGCGGGTTCGGCCGCGTTCTGCAGCGCCTCCAGGCCCTGCGCGAGGTCGTCGTGGTCGTGCACCTGCCAGGCGCCCCTGGCTCTGGCGGCGGCCTCGGTCAAGGGGAGACCGGGGATGACGCGGTGAATGGCCTTGAGGTCGGGCGGGTAGGCGGTGGAGTCGACGATCAGGGCCAGCCCGAAGTCCCAGGGGCCCAGCGCCTGCCGGGGTACGGCCGGGGCGGAGGCCGGCTCCTCTGACGGATGGGCCAGGTGATCGGTCAGCTCGTGCCGGAACGAGGCGACCGGGCTGGGCATGCTCGGGGGCGTGTTGAGGGAGACGTGCTGAGAGGCTTGGGGAGGTGTGGGCTGGAGGGCTTCTTGTGACAGGTCGTCAGGCGTGGCCTGGTGGGGACCGCTCCGCAGGGCTTGGCGGGCGGCGTGCTCCTGGCGCTGGAGGACGCGGTAGGTGGCGTACCGGTGGTGACCGTCGGCGATCAGGGCCTGGCGGTTGCGCAGGTCGGCGTTGATGGCGTCGATCTCGTCCTGGTCGGTGATCGCCCACAGCCGGTGGGTGAGACCGTCCTCGGTGCCGGCCGTGACGAGGGGCGGTCGTTTGGCGGCCACCTCGTCCACCAGGCGGGTCGCCTTGCCGTTGTCGCCGTTGTAGAGCAGGAAGATGGGTTCGAGGTTGGCCTCGGTGGTGCTCATGAGGGCCAGCCGGTCGGCGATGGGGCCGGGCATGACGTCCTCGTGGGGGAGGATGACGCGTTCGGCGGGGTCCACCAGGCCGACGTCGCCGATCAGGCCGCGCTGGAGGACGTGCGGGCCGCTCTGCTCGTACACGTACAGGGCGGGGGTGTCGTCGGCCACCAGGACGCCGGCGTCCAGCCAGGCCCTCAGCGTGTCCCTGGCCTCGGAGTAACGGGCTTCGAGCGGCACCTCGGTCCGGTGGCGGAGTCTGGACGGGGTCCCGGCGGGCTCACGAGGGGTGCCCGGGTCGTTGGCGGGTGTCGCTTCGGGGTTGCAGGGAAGGATGAGGCGGACGACGTTGTTCGGGTGGGAGGCAAGGAGGGCTTCGACGTCCGCATCGCTGATCAGGTCGTACGGTGGGGAGGTCACCTTGGCGGGATCTTCGACATCGAAACGTACGCCTCGGAAGGGCCGTAGCACCAGTCCGTCAGGCACCGGCAGTTCAGGAGTCCCCATACCGGGCATGCTCCCATAAATGCTCGCGCCTACCAGGAGTTGCCCCAATCGTTTGCTGTCGCGCCCCTTACGCGGCGGAGCGGGAGCGAGGTTCGTCGTCCAGCGATGAAGGAGTCCTCACGCATGGTTCAGGGCGGAAACGGTCACGATGAGTCCGTGGGTGGCGTTCCCGGCGGCGGTGTCTACGACTGGTATCAGCGTGGGGTGAAGTTGCTGAAGGAGGGGAGCCCGGCGGCTGCCGCGGCGTTGCTGGAGCGGGCCGCCGCTGCTGAGCCGCAGTCCCGGAGCATCCTTGAGGCGCTGGCTCGGGCGCAGTTCAACTCCCGTCAGTACGCGGAGGCCGCGGCCAGCTTCCGGCAGATCGTGGATGCGAACCCGGCTGAGGATTATGCGTACTTCGGGCTGGGCTTGTCGTTGTGGCGTACGGGGGATCTGGAAGGGGCTCAGGAGCCGCTGGCCATCGCGGTGGCCATGCGGCCGGACGAGCGGCATTACGTGTCGGCCTTGAAGAGTGTGCGGGCGACGTTGAGGGCTCGCCGGGAGATGTAGGGGTACAGACCTGGCGATGGCGAATGTGGCCTTCCAAGTGGCTGTGCCAGGTCTTCAGAGTCTCTTCCGTCGGTGTCCGCTCGGATGAGGACCGCCCAGGAGCGTCTGCTTGCGGCTGGTCGTGCTGATCGGGTGGGGGCGCCGCAGCTCACTGTCTTGGTGCGGCACCCGAGCTGATAAGGATGATCCTGCGCGACGCAGATGAGGTGATGGCGCAAACGCGGCGGCCCGGCATCTGGACCGATGGGCACACTGTTGCTCACCGACCCCGGATTCGCCAGGGCGACCGAGGTGGGAGAGCGGGAGTTCGTCGTTCGTCGCCTGCACGAATGGACGTTACTCAGGTCGATCGCCGTCAATGCTCGTTGGAAACCGAGGGATGTCCTTGCCGCCTCCGACTGGTTTCAGCGCACGGCTGAGCTCGCCGGCCATTTGGAAGGACACGACCTGTTTGCACCGCCGCCGACCACCGGGTGAGCGACGCCGATAGGTGAGTCAGGTCAGTTCAGAGGGCTTGACGATCTCTCGGTATCCCGTGCCGTACCGCCTGGCCCATCGGGTTGACCTTGTCGCTGAGGTCCTTTCAGGGCTTCGATGAAGCACTCATGCTGTGACGCATGGACGGCCCTGTACGCGCCCTTCCCAGCCGCTGACGGTGGCCGGGGGACATCACGGCACCAGCCTGCCGTCGTTTCCGCGCACCTGGCCAGCCGTGACGGCGCACCACGATGCCGGAGAAGTGGCTGCCCCAGCTCGCTTGGCGACCGACTCGGGTGGTGAGGAGAGCATGGTGATGGGCCGTGCGACATCGCACTGTGTCTCCACGTGAGTGCTCAGGGGTGTGGCGCAGCCAATACAGCCGTCGTGGTAGCCCAGGCCGCCCCTGCCTAAGCGTGCAGGCATGCCGCGGCTGTATCCGGCTGTCCCTGCATAAGGGGCGACATGCCGTGGCTGCATATGGCGGCGGAAGGCTGCGGTGAAGGTCCTGGTCCGGTTTCTGTGGCGGTAGCACGGCGCCATGAGAGGCCATGACCCCGGTTCCGGGCCGGCCGCCGTCTCCACACACACCGGACCCCGGTTCCGGGCCGGCCGCCGTCTCCGTACACGCCGGACCACGGTCAGGTGGCGGGCATCAGCTCTGGCGGGTGGCGTTGGCGAGGATGGCGGATCGGAGGTAGGCGGCGAGGCCGGGGGAGGTGCGGTCGAAGGCGGCGGTGAAGCGGGGGTCGGAGACGTACAGCTCGGCCAGGCCGCGGTGGAGGTCGTACGTGCAGTCGTAGAACCAGCGGGAGAGGTGGGCACGGTGTTCCTCGGCCAGGTCCATCGCGAGGTCGCCGTCGGCCGGGACGCCGGCGTGCATCGCGTCGGCGAGGCGGGCCGAGAGGGCGGCTGCCTCGGCTTCGTGCCGCTGCCAGTCTTCCTTTGTGTACGTCGAGGTGCGGCGTGCGGATTCGGCCCAGGCTTGTGTGTCGCCCCAGCGTTCCTCGGCCTCCGCCGCGTACTCGTCATGGACGGGGGTGCCGAGGGGTTCCGCGTGTTCCTCGGTCGTGGGGTCGGGCTGGCGGGACATGGTCGTCCTTCCGGTGTCGGGTACGGGTTTCCCGATCCACGAGGAGAGGGCTTCCTGTGGCGGGGTACGAAGGCGACGCTAAAGTCTCACGCGGCGTGAGAGTCAAACGGGAAGAGGCGCTGTGCTGATTGACGGCTATGACACCCTGCTGCTCGACCTCGACGGTGTGGTCTATCTCGGACAGCACGCGGTTCCGGGGGCGAGGCAGGCGCTGGAGGAGGCGCAGGGCAAGGGGGTCCGGCTCGCCTATGTCACCAACAACGCCTCCCGCACGCCCGCCGCCATCGCCGCCCACCTGCGGGAACTCGGCGTCCCGGCCACGGCGGCCGATGTGGTGACCTCGGCGCAGGCGGCCGCGCGGCTGGTCGCCGAGCGGGTGGCTCCCGGCGCCGCGGTACTGGTCGTGGGCGGGTCGGGGCTGCGGGTGGCCGTACGTGCCCATGGGCTCAGGCCGGTGTCCGTCGCGGCCGAGTCGCCCGCGGCGGTGGTTCAGGGGATCGCTCCCGGTTTGTCATATGCCCTGCTGTCGGAGGGGGCGCTGGCCGTACGGCAGGGCGCGCTGTTCGTGGCCTCCAACGGTGACAGCACCATGCCGACCGGGCGGGGCGAACTGCCGGGGAACGGGGCAATGGTCCGGGTCATCGCCGCTGCCACCGGGGTTGAACCGGTGTACGCCGGTAAGCCGGATCCGCCGTTGCACCGGGAGTCGATGATCCGTACGGGCGCTCGGCGACCGCTGGTCGTGGGGGACCGGCTGGACACTGACATCGAAGGGGCCTCCAACGCGGGGGTGGAGAGCCTGCTGGTGTTCACCGGGGTGGCCACCCCGCTCGACGTGCTGACCGCTGCGCCCCGGCACCGGCCCACCTACCTGGCCGAGGACCTCGGCGCGCTGGTCCAGCCCTATCCCGACGTGCGGGACGGCACCTGCGAGGGATGGCGGGCCGAGTGGCGCGACGGGACGCTGCACCTCGAAGGCGACGGCAGCCGGATCGACGGCCTGCGCGCGGCCTGCGACGCCGCCTGGACGGCCGCGGGCGAGGGGCAGATCGGGGAGGACGCGGTCAAGGACGTCCTGAAGCGCGTGGGGTGAGGCGATCGGCGCGGGCGGGCAGGCCGCCTCGGCCCTGCTTACCCCGCCCAACAGCGGCCAGGCACCCCACGAGCCCCGTCGTGACCGGCATGCCCCACGGCACGAACGGGTTCGTACACGCCCGTGAGGCAGGGGCAGGTGGGCTTGTCGGGAAAGCGTCAGATGGGGGTAGTCGGGGGCGACGTGGCCGCCGGAGGGCGGCTCAGTCGGTCGGGGGGCGAGGGGCAGGTTCGCTGTTCGCTTGTCGCCTAACAGTTAACGCACGCGCCGAGTAGTTGCCCGACAGCGAACACAGCTGCGCAAGAACAGTCGCGCGAACGCGCACGTTGCACGGGTCAGATCAGCTTGCGCAGGCGCAGCAGGTCGCCGAAGCTCGCGTCGATCTTCACCCGCCCTCCGAGCAGCGCACGAGCCAGGTCCAGTTCGCCGTCGACCAGCGCGACCAGGTCGTCGCTCGCAATGGTGATCTTCACATCGGCCGCTTTGCCGCCCGCCGGCGGCTCCTCGGTGAACGGGTCGAGCCCCCCGTGGTGCAGCCGTCCGTAGAAGATCACGTCGAGGTCGGACACCCGGGCGCTGACCGTGCGCTCGACCACGTGTTTGGCACGATCCTCCGCGCCGATCTCGTCGAACTGGGCGACGAGCCTGGCCAGTGCCGCCCGGCACTCCTCGACGCTTGCCATGTTGGGCATCCTTTCTTTCCCTTTGCGGTCGGTAGCGTTCCACATCACTAGCACCCCCGTATGAGCTTCAACGCGTGACACGCCTGCCAAGGTCCCGGGCGCTCGCCCAAGGCGTTACGGTCGAGTCATGAGTGAGCTGCCGGAGGAGACCGGTGACGAGCGGGTCGACGCCATCGTGGCCGGTCTCGGTCGTGTGGGCGAGCTGCCGGTGAACGAGCACGTGGCGGTGTTCGAGGAGGCGTTCGCCGGGCTGGAGTCCACTCTCGCGGGCGCGGGCGACGAAGCGCTGGGCGAGCGGTGAGCCGGAGGATCCGTCTCGACAGCGAGCTGGTGCGCCGCGGGCTGGCCAGGTCGCGCGAGCAGGCCGCCCAGCTCATCGAGGCCGGGCGGGTCAGCGTGGGCGGCCAGCAGGCGCACAAGCCCGCGACCCAGGTCGACACCGCCTCGGCCATCGTCGTCGCCGAGTCGGCCGACGGGCCCGACTACGTTTCGCGGGGAGCGCACAAACTGCTCGGGGCGCTGGAGGCGTTCAAGAGCCTGTCGGTGGAGGGGCGCAGGTGCCTCGACGCGGGAGCCTCCACGGGAGGCTTCACCGACGTGCTGCTGCGCCACGGCGCGGCCCACGTGCTCGCCGTCGACGTCGGCTACGGGCAGCTCGCCTGGTCGCTGCGCACCGACGAGCGGGTGACCGTGATGGAACGCGTCAACGTGCGCGACCTGACCCCCGACATGGTCGGCGAGCCGCCCACGCTGGTCGTGGGCGACCTGTCGTTCATCTCGCTGCGGCTCGTGCTGCCCGCGCTGGCGCAGGTCGCCGCGCCGCGGGCCGACTTCGTCATGCTGGTCAAGCCGCAGTTCGAGGTGGGCAAGGAGCTCGTGGGCGCGGGTGGCGTGGTGCGCGACCCCGAGCTGCGGGCCAGGTCGGTGCGCGAGGCCGCGGCCAAGGCGCAGGAGCTGGGACTGAGCGTGCGGGGCGTGACGGCGAGCCCGCTGCCCGGTCCCTCCGGAAATGTCGAATACCTGCTGTGGCTGGGCAAAGGAGAGGGTGATCCGCCCGTCGCCGAGCTCGATGCCGAGATCCAGCGTGCCGTCGCGGAAGGGCCGCAATGAACCGGACCGTGCTGGTCGCCGTCCACACCGGGCGGGGGGCCGCCGTCGAGAGCGCCCGTCTGGTCATCAACCGGCTGGTCGGGGCGGGCATCAATGTACGCGTCCTGGACACCGAGGCGCGTGACATCGGCTGTGGCGGGGTGGAGGTCGTCCCCAGCGACGACCCCGGCTCGGCCAAGGACGCCGAGGTCATGATCGTGCTCGGCGGCGACGGCTCGCTGCTGCGCTCGGCCGAGCTGGCCAAGCCCGCCGGCACGCCGCTGCTCGGGGTCAACCTCGGGCACGTCGGGTTTCTGGCCGAGGCGGAGGTGGCCGACCTGGCCTCGGCGGTCGACAGCGTGGTCGCCGGGCGCTACGACGTCGAGGAGCGCATGACGATCGACGTCCTGGCCAGGCAGAACGGCCGGGTGATCGCCGACACGTGGGCGCTCAACGAGGTCACCGTGGAGAAGCAGGAACGCATGCTGGAGGTGGTCGCCGAGATCGACGGGCGGCCGCTGTCCCGCTGGGGCTGCGACGGCGTGATATGCGCCACTCCTACCGGTTCGACGGCGTACGCGTTCTCGGCCGGCGGGCCGGTGGTCTGGCCGGAGGTGGAGGCGCTGCTCCTGGTGCCGATCAGCGCCCACGCGCTGTTCGCCCGGCCGCTGGTGGTCTCGCCGCGGTCCACGATGGCCGTGGAGATCCTGCCCGACACTCCGGGCGGCGTTCTGTGGTGCGACGGCCGCCGCCGTTTCGAGCTGCCCTCCGGATCGCGGGTGGAGGTGCGCAGGGGCGCCGAGCCGGTGCGCCTGGCCCGTCTGCACGGCGTCGAGAACACCGGCGCGCCCTTCACCGACAGGCTGGTCGCCAAGTTCGAACTACCGGTTCAGGGATGGCGCGGGAGAGTGCGACCCTGAATGAATGGAGGGCGGAGCGCGTAGGATCCCATGGGCAACAGGTGTCCGGAGACAATCGACCGGCCATCAGGCACGGCAGTGACGGGAGTGGGCAGTGCGACCAAGGGTCGAGGAGGTCCGCATCCAGGGGCTCGGCGTCATCGACGAGGCCGTACTCGAGCTTTCGCCGGGCTTCAACGTGGTCACCGGCGAGACCGGCGCGGGCAAGACGATGGTCGTCACGGGGCTCGGGCTGCTGTTCGGCGGCCGGGCCGATCCCTCGCGCATCCGTCCGGGGGCCGACAAGGCGACCGTGGAGGGCACGCTCGTCGTCGAGCCCGACGGCCGGGTCGCCCAGCAGGTCGAGGACCTCGGCGGTGAGGTCGAGGACGGCGAGTTGATCATCTCGCGCACCGTCTCGGCCGAGGGCCGCTCCAGGGCCTGGCTCGGGGGCCGTACGGTGCCCGTCGGCACGCTGACGTACCTGGCCGACGACCTGGTGGCGGTGCACGGGCAGATGGACCAGCAGCGGCTGCTGCAGGCCGCCAGGCAGCGCGCCGCGCTCGACCGTTACGCGGGAAACGAGCTGGTCAAGCCGTTGCGGGCGTATTCGCAGGCGTACAAGCGGCACAAGCAGGTCGGGGCGCTGCTCGACGAGCTGACCACCCAGGCCAGAGAGCGCGCCCAGGAGGCCGACCGGCTGCGGTTCGGCCTGGAGGAGATCGAGAAGGTCGACCCCAAGCCGGGCGAGGACGCCGACCTGCGCGAGGAGGAGGAGCGCCTCTCGCACGCCGACGCGCTGCGCAGCGCCGCCACCACGTCCCACACCGCGCTGCTCGGCGACCCGATGGAGGCCGGCGGCGGCGCCCGGGACGTCATCTCGCTGCTCGGGGAGGCGCGCGCGGCCGTCGAGGCCGTGCGCGACTACGACCCCCAGCTCGCCGGCGTGGCCGACCGGCTCGCCGAGGCCGGATACCTGATCTCCGACGTCGCCACCGACCTGGCCGCCTACGCCGAGTCCGTCGAGGCCGATCCGGCCCGTCTGGGAGCCGTGCAGGAGCGCAGGTCCGTGCTGGGCAGCCTGATCAGGAAGTACGCCGAGGACAGCGCCGGAGTGCTGGCCTGGGCCCAGCAGGCCGCCGCCCGCCTGGGCGAGCTCGAAGGCGACGACGAGCGCATCGAGGAGCTCAGCCGCGAGCACGAGGAGCTCACCACCAGGCTCACCACCCTGGCCGCCGAGCTCACCAAGGTGCGCCAGGCCGCCGCCGAGCGGTTCGGCCAGGCCGTGACCGAGGAGCTGACCGCGCTGGCCATGCCCCACGCCCGGGTCGTGGTGCAGCTCACCCAGAGCGCCGAGTTCGGCCCCGAGGGCGTCGACGAGGTGGAGCTGCGGATGGCCGCCCACCCGGCCGCGCCGCCGCTGCCGCTCAACAAGGGCGCCTCCGGCGGTGAGCTGAGCCGCGTCATGCTCGCCATCGAGGTCGTGTTCGCCGGTGCCGACCCGGTGCCGACGTTCGTGTTCGACGAGGTCGACGCGGGGGTCGGCGGCAAGGCGGCGGTCGAGATCGGACGCCGGCTGGCCCGGCTCGCGCGCACCGCGCAGGTGATCGTCGTCACCCACCTCCCGCAGGTGGCGGCCTTCGCCGACCAGCATCTGGTCGTCGAGAAGGCCAGCGACGGCAGCGTCGTGCGCAGCGGTGTCGTCACGCTCAACCACGAGGGGCGCGTCCGCGAACTGTCCCGCATGCTGGCCGGTCTGGAGGACTCCGAACTGGGCCGGGCGCACGCGGAGGAGCTGCTCGGGCTCGCAGCGGCCGACAGGTGATTCTGTGTGACATAGTGGACACGCGGCGTAGTGCTTGGCCTCCGCGCTGTTTCCCTCTGGCAGGATGGTCATGATGAAGGTTCCGGGGAGCAAGATGCCGGGCCTCCGTGGCAGGAAGGTCGGTGACCTTCCCGGTGTGACGGCAGTGGCGAGAATCGACCGGCGAACCAAGAGGCTGACCAAGCGCCTCCAGCCCGGGGAAATAGCGATTATCGACCATGTCGACGTTGACCGGGTCAGCGCGGAGGCGCTCGTCGCATGCGGCGCGGCGGCTGTGGTCAACGTCGCCGCGGGCATCAGCGGCCGCTATCCCAACCTGGGCCCGCAGATCCTGCTCGACGCGAACGTGCCGTTCGTCGACAACGCCAATCCCGAGCTGTTCGAACGCGTCAAGGACGGCGACGTCATCCGCCTCCACGAGGGCGTGATCTACCTCGACGACGACGTCGTGGGCAAGGGCGACGAGCAGACGGCCGAGGCCGTCGAGGCCGCCATGGCCGAGGCGCGCGCCGGGCTGGCCGTGCAGATCGAGGCTTTCGCCGTCAACACGATGGAGTACGTTCGCGGTGAGGGCAAGCTTCTCATCGACGGAGTCGGCGTGCCTGAGATCCGCACCCCGATGGAGGGCAGGCATGTCCTCATCGTGGTGCGCGGATATCACTACAAGGAAGACATCGCCACCCTCCGCCCCTACATCAGGGAATACCGTCCCGTCCTCGTCGGCGTCGACGGCGGCGCCGACGCGCTGCTGGAGGCCGGCTACCTCCCCGACGTGATCGTGGGCGACTTCGACTCCGTCTCGACCAAGGCCCTGACCTGCGGCGCCGAGCTCGTCGTGCACGCCTACCGCGACGGCCGCGCCCCCGGCCTGGAGCGGGTGCACCAGCTCGGCCGCGAGGCGGTCATCTTCCCGGCCACCGGCACCAGCGAGGACATCGCGATGCTCCTGGCCGACGACAAGGGCGCCGAGCTGATCGTCGCGGTCGGCACCCACGGCACCCTGGAGGAGTTCCTCGACAAGGGCCGCTCCGGCATGGCCAGCACCTTCCTGACCCGGCTGATCATCGGCAGCAAGCTCATCGACGCCAAGGGCGTGAGCAGGCTCTACCGCAGCCGCATCACCACCTCCCAGCTCCTGCTGCTCGTGATCACCGCGCTGATCACCATGGGGGTCGCGCTCTTCCTGTCACCGCTCGGCCAGACCTGGCTGAACGGCCTGCAAGACGTCTGGAACGCATTCATCTTCTGGCTGGTCGGACTCTTCTCGTGATCGATTTTCGCTACCACGTCGTCTCCATCGTCGCGATCTTCCTGGCGCTGGCCGTCGGGATCGTCCTGGGCACCACGCTGCTGCAGGAGCCCGCGGTCAAGTCCGCGCAGGAGCTCACCGCGCAGCTCACCAAGACCAAGGACGAGCTGCGCGTGCAGATCGACCAGCTCCAGGGCCGCGAGGCGGGCAACGACGCGTTCGTCACCAGCGTCACTCCGAAGCTGGTGGCCGGCGAGCTGACCGGCCAGCGCGTGCTGCTGGTCGAGGCGCCGGGGTCGAGCACCACGTTCCGCGAGGCCGAGCAGCAGGTGCTGGAGGAGGCGGGCGCCGAGGTGGGCGGGCGCGTCACGCTGACCGAGAAGTTCTTCGACCCCGACCGCAGCGGCGTGCTGGACGGCCTGGTCAACCAGCTCAAACCGGTCGACATGGTCTTCCCGTCCACGGCGACCGTCTGGGACAAGGCCGGCGCGCTTCTCGCCTCCACGCTGCTCACCACCGACCAGGCCCAGGCGGGCACCCCCAACGCCGCGACCGCCGCCGTCCTCAGCGGGTTCGAGGCGGGCGGGCTGGTCAGCACCGACGGCGATCCCGCCAAGCGGGCCATGCTGGCGGTGATGTTCGCGCCGGAGAAGGCGTACGAGGGGGAGCAGGCCGACACCCAGCTGGGCGCGCTCGTCTCGGTCGCCGACCGGCTCGACGCCGCGGGCAAGGGCGCGGTGCTGGCCGGCAGCGCCGCCAACGCGGCCGTCACCGGAGGCGCCGTCAGCGCCCTGCGTGACGACGGCGACGTCGCCAAGCGCGTGTCCACCGTCGATACCGTCGATATGCCCACGGGCCGGGTCGTGGTCGTCTACGCTCTCCGGGAGCAACTGAGCGGGCGGGCCGGCCAGTACGGCATCGGCAGGGGGGCCTCGGCCACCCAGCCCGCGATGACGACCACCACACCCTCACCGACCCAGTCAGGGAGCTGACATGGCCCGTGGCCTGCTCTACGCGCTGGCCGGCGCCGCGATCGGTGCCGCCGCCGCCCGTGCCGCCTACTCCGCCTTCACCCGGAACCGCCCGGCCGACCTGGGCGGCCGATGGACGCGCAAGAACCATCGCGGCGAGCCCATCACCCTGCTGGAAGGGCCCGCGTTCGTGGCGGGCTCCGGCGCCGCGGCCGCGCTCACGCCCGGTCTGGCGCCGCGCACCCGGCTGGCCGCGGTGCTGGCCGGCGTCGGCACCGGCGCCCTCGGGGCCTACGACGACCTCTACGGCACCACGTCCTCCAAGGGGTTCAAGGGCCACCTGACGGCTCTGGCCCGCGGCGAGGTCACCAGCGGCGCCGTCAAGATCCTCGGGATCGGCGCCACCGGGCTGGGCGCCGCCGCCCTCGTCTCCGACGGGCCCGTCGACACCCTGGTCAACGGCGCTGCCATCGCGGGCGCCGCCAACCTCGCCAACCTGTTCGACCTGCGTCCCGGACGGGCGATCAAGGTCGGGCTGCTGGCCGGCGGGCCGCTGCTGGCGGTCTCGCTGCTGCGGTCCTCGCCCGCCGCCGCGGCCCTGGCCGCCGTGCCGCTGGGCGCCGCCGCCGCGCTGCTGCCCGACGACCTCGGCGAGCGCGCCATGCTCGGCGACGCGGGCGCCAACTCGCTCGGCGCCCTGCTCGGGCTGGCCGCGGTCACCAAGCTCGGCCGGCCCGGCAGGCTCGTCCTCCTGGGCACGGTCGCGGCGCTCACCGCCGCCTCGGAGAAGGTCAGCTTCACCAAGGTCATCGCCGCGAACCCGGTGCTCAACCGGCTCGACATGCTCGGGCGGCGTCCCGTCGACCACGTGTGACCCTCCGCGCGCGATTGTCGGTGGCACCTGCCAGGATGTCGGCGTGACCGGATACTGGGCGGGGGAGGCCGGGTGCGGAGCGTGACGGCGCGGGGCGTGGCGGGTGGCGCCCTGCTCATCGGGGCGATCACGGTGCTGGCCCGGATCGCCGGCTTCGCCAAGCAGTACGCCTTCGCCCAGACCGTCGGCACCAACTGCCTGTCCACCGCCTACATGACGGCCAACCAGATCCCCAACATCGTCTTCGAGGTCGTCGTCGGAGGCGCGCTGGCGGGCATGGTGGTGCCGGTGCTGGCCGGGTCCGCCGCCTCGCGCGAGCGCACCGGGCACATCAGCTCGGCGTTGCTGACGTGGGTCGTCGTGGTCCTGGTGCCGCTGGGGGCGCTCACGGCGATCTTCGCCCGTCCGGTCATCGGCCTGTTCCTCGGCGAGGCCGTCAACGGGTGCGACACGACCCAGCTCGTCGCCCTCGCCACCCGGATGCTGGTCGTCTTCGCCCCCCAGATCCCGCTGTACGGCGTGGCCGTCGTGCTCTACGGCGTGCTGCAGTCGCACAACCGCTTCGCCGGGCCCGCGGTCGCGCCGCTGGTGTCCAGCATCGTGGTCATCGTGGCGTACCTGCTGTTCGTGCCGCTCAGCTCGGCGACCGTCGACCCGGCTCACCTGCCCGGGCCGGCCGAGCTGGCCCTGTCGGTGGGCACCAGCCTGGGCGTGCTCTCGCTCGTACTGACCGTGGTCGGGCCCGTGTCGCGGCTGGGGCTGCGGTGGCGGCCCACCTTACGCTTCCCCGACGGCGTGGCCGGGCAGGTGCGCAGGCTCGCCCTGGCCGGGATCGCGGCGCTGCTCGCCCAGCAGGCCGCCATGATCGTCGTCGTGCTGCTGTCGAACAAGGCGATCGGCAACGGGGCCCTCACCGTCTACAACTACGCGTGGGCGATCTATCTGGTGCCGTACGCGGTGCTGGCCGTACCGATCGCCACCAGTGCGTTCCCCCGGCTGTCGGCGCAGTCGGGCGACGCGGTCGCGTTCTCGGCGCTGGCGGCGCGGACCACGCGGGCCGTGGTGCTGGTCACGGGGCTGGCGGCCGGGGTGCTGGCCGCCGCGTCGGGGCCCGGCGCGGTGGTGTTCCTGGGAGGCAGGAGCGAGGTGCCGCCACCGCAGCTCGCGCTGGCGATCGCACTGTTCGCGCCAGGCATCGTCGGCTACGGGCTCATCGCCCACCTGAGCCGGGTGCTCTACGCGGCCGGGCTCGGACGCGCGGCTGCCACCGGGACGGTGGCGGGGTGGCTGGTCGTCATCGTCGCGCAGACCGTGCTGGTGCTGCTGCTGCCCGCCGGGTGGAAGATCGGCGGGATGGCACTGGGGATGAGCGTCGGCATGACCGCCGGTGGGGTGGTGCTGCTCGCGGCCGTGGTGCGGTCGCGCGGGATCGGTGCCGCGGCGGGGCTGCCGCGGGCTGCGGGGGCGGCGGTCGCCGGTGGTGTGCTGGGGTACCTGGCGGGGGCTGGGGCGGTGAGGTTGCTCGGGGTCTCGGGCATCTGGCCGAACGTGGGTGCGGTGGTGCTGGCGGCGGTGGTGGCCGGGGTGGTCGGGGTTGCCGTCGTGGCGGTGGCGGACCGGCCGGATGCCAGGGTGGTGGCCGGGTTGCTCCGCCGGGGCGGCTGATCCACTGCCACCGATCGTCTGCCTGGTGTCGCAGGCAGGTGGGCGGCAGGTGCGCTCCTGCGGTTCCGGTCGCGCACGGCTTCTGGGACGCGGACGGCTGGTGGCCCACGCTCCTGACGCTCGGACGACTGGTCCCCTGCGGCTTTCGGGCGCCGTACGGCTGGGTCGCGCATGGTTTTGGGGTTCGGGCGGTTGGCCCGCGCGGCTTCGGGGCTTGCGCGGCGGGTCTCGCGCGGATTCTGGGCGCCGTACGGCTGGGCGCGGACGGCTTTGGGCTTTGGACGGCTGGTCCCATGCGGCTTTGGGGCTCGCGCAACTGGGGCCCACGCGCTTTGGGTGCCGTACAGGTGGGTCGCGCATGGCTTCGGGGGTTCGGAGGCTGGTCCCCTGCGGCTTCTGGAGCTCGCGCACTGGGTTCCGCGCGGCTATTAGGGCTGGCACGACTCGGGGTGCGGTCCATAGTGGCGCGCGGCTCTTGGATTGGTGCGGCTTCTGGTCTTTCGCGGTGTGTGGTCTGCCGTTGGTGCTTGGTTTGTGAGGGGTCTTCTGTGTGGGGCAGGGCGTCCTCGAAGGCTTGCCCTCCCGGGGCTGGGCCAGTGGTAGGTGGCGGGCCATGCAGGGCCAGGAAGCCATCTAGGGGGGTGGCCTCTGGGAGGTTCCTGGTTTTGGAAGGGGGCAGGGCAGCGGGCGCAGGGTTCCCGTAGTGCTTGGCTCCAGGCACCTACAGAGCCGGTCGGATTGTGAAGGTGACCACATTCTGGGGTGCTTCCTCCGTGAGGCTCAGAGGCTATCGAGCTGCCCGGCATCAAGACGGTGTTATGAGGCTCGGAATCTTGGGCCCCTTGGTCTCGGGCACAGGGTCTGCAGGGTTGGTGGTCATGGCGTTCGGGCCGAGGCGTGGTGGCCGGGGGCGGGGGTCCGTGGGCGTCAGGTGCCTGTGGGGACGGTGCTGAGTGTCGGTGCGTTGTGCGGGTGAGAGCGGGAAGCTGCGGCGTGGTTCGGGTTACGGTTTCAGCTTTGAGGTGTGGCTGCGGTTTCGGCGAGGGCCTAGGAGGGGTCGTGCGGGTGGCTTTTGTGATGGGGACCACGTCGGGTGGGACCGGGCGGCATGTACGGATGCTCGTCGAAGGGCTGATGCAGCGCGGCCACCAGGTGGCGGTGGTGGGGCCGGGGAGTGTCGAGGAGGCGTTCTCCTTCCGGGCGGCGGGAGCCGCGTTCGCCGAGGTGCCCGTGTCCGACCGGCCGCATCCGCTGAACGACCTGCGCGCGGTGCTCGCGATCCGGCGGCTGACGCGTGACGCCGACGTCGTGCACGCCCATGGCCTGCGAGCGGGGGCGTTGGCGAGCCTGGCACTGAGGGCGTTCAGGACTCAGGGGACAAAAGACCGGGTGGCCCCGGTTGAAGACGCCGGGCGTCGGGATGCGCGAGGCCGGGGGACCTCGGTTCAGGACGTCGAGAGGCGAGAGACGCGAGGCGGGGAGGCCTCGGTTCAGGGTGTCGGGCGTCGGGAGGCGGGAGGCGGGGGAGCCTCGGTTCAGGGCGTCGGGGGGCAGGTGGCGGGAGGCCAGGGGGCGCCGGTGCCAGACGTGGTGGGGTTGGAGGGGGCGGGCCAAGGGGGCTCGGGGCAAGAGTCTGGGGAACGCGAGGTCAGGGGGCAGGGGGGCTCAGGGGAAGGCGCAGGGGGGCGAAGAGGTGGTGGTCGGCTCGGGAAGGGGCCGGGGGTGGTGGTCACGTTGCACAATGCGCTCACTGCCGGTGGTTTCGTGGGGTTCGTCTACGGGGTGCTGGAGCGGATCGTGGCGCGGCGGGCCGACCGGGTGCTGGTCGTCTCGCCGGACCTGGCGGAGCGGATGACCGTCCTGGGAGCTCGGGAGGTGGCGGAGGCGGTGGTGCCCGCGCCTCCGCTCCGGCCCGCCCGGCGCAGGCCGGAGGAGGTGCGGGAGGAACTGGGGGCGGGGGATCGTCCCCTGGTGCTGACGATCGGCCGGCTCGCCCAGCAGAAGGGGCTCGACACCCTGCTGGACGTGGCGGCCGGGCCGTGGGAGTCGCCGGCGCCGCTGTTCGCCGTCGCGGGCGAGGGGCCGTTGCGGGCGGAACTGGAGGACCGGATCCGGTCCCGGAGCCTTCCCGTCCTGCTTCTCGGAGAGCGGGACGACGTCCCCGACCTGCTGGCGGCCGCGTCCGTCGTGGTCAACTGCAGTCGGTGGGAAGGGCTGCCGCTCAGCCTCAGCGAGGCGCTGATGGCGGGCAAGCCGGTCGTGGCCTCCGACGTCGGCGGGATCCCGTGGCTGGTCGGCGACGCGGGGATGCTGGTGCCGTACGGGGACGCCGAAGGGCTGCGCAGCGCGTTGCGCAAGGTCCTGGGCGAGCCGGGGGTGGCACGGACGCTGGCCGAGGCGGCGGCCCGGCGCGGACGGGAGTTGCCGGACGGTGACGATGCCGTGGAGAGCGTCCTCGGGGTGTACGAGGGGGCAAGATCGAATGGATGATGAGATCGGAGTGTCGGCGTATACTGCGTGGGTTAGGGAGGGGAGTATCCCTTCGCGACAGCCTCGTCATCACGGTGCAGCCCCGCTCCACGGGGCCCCCGGGGCTGCCGGTCCGCGTTGTTCGCGGGCGGGAGAGACCTCCGGCAATGAGTCATGCATGCCGGAGGGTTTGAATCGTGACCGTACCCGTGTGGGCCTGGATCGCCGTCATCGGCGGTCTGCTGGTCGTCCTCGCCTTTGACCTCTGGATCGTCGACCGCGGTGAAGCCCGTGAGTTCTCCATGCGGCAGGCCGGATATTGGGTCACCTTCTACGTCGCCCTGGCCGCGTTGTTCGGTGTGGGGTTGTGGGCCACCTTCGGGGCCGACAAGGCGGGGGAGTTCTTCGCCGGTTACATCACTGAATACAGCTTGAGCGTCGACAACCTGTTCATCTTCTTCATCATCATGAGCAGGTTCGCGGTGCCGCGGCCCTACCAGCACAAGGTGCTGCTCGTCGGCATCGTGCTCGCGCTGGTCATGCGCGGCATCTTCATCGCGCTCGGCGCCGCCGCTCTGGAGCGGTTCAGCTGGCTCTTCTACGTCTTCGGCGCCTTCCTCGTCTACACCGCCGTCAACCTGATCCGGCAGCACCTCAAGGGCGAGGAAGACGAGTTCAACGAGAACATCCTGCTCAGGTGGGTGCGCCGGGCGTTCCCGACCACCGAGGGGTACGTCGGCTCGAAGGTCAGCGTCAAGATCGACGGCCGCCGCATGGTGACCCCCATGCTCATCGTGATGGTCGCCATCGGAACCACCGACCTGCTGTTCGCCCTCGACTCGATTCCGGCCATCTTCGGGCTCACCAAAGACCCCTACGTCGTCTTCACGGCCAACGCGTTTGCCCTGATGGGGCTGCGTCAGCTTTACTTCCTGCTGGGCGGGTTGCTGCAGCGACTCGTCTACATCAGCTATGGTTTGGCGTTCATCCTCGGGTTCATCGGGGTTAAGCTGATAATGGAGGCGTTGCATGCCAGCGGCGTCTCCTGGGCACCCGAAATTCCCATCTGGGTGTCGCTCACGGTCATCGGCTCCACCATGGCGATCACCACGGTTGCGAGCCTGATCAAAGCCCGCATGACGAGCGGCGAAGGCGAGCACACGCACCCGGAGCAGGTCTAGCGGAACGGCTATCGAGGCGCTTTGCTTGTGTAGTTGCGCCGTGTAATAGTTGCGAGTTCCGTAACAGCATGGCAAAGCGCCTAGTCCAGTCACCACCAAAGGTTGTACGTGTCAGACGATTCTGCTAAGTCGAGCCGCGTCCGGCTCGCGCGCGGGGTCTCCCCGTGGCTCCTCCCGACGGCGGCCGCGGCGGCCGCCACCGCGCTGCTGACGCGCCGAGACCGGCGCTGGGCCCTGGCTGCGGCCCCGCTGGGTGCGCTCACGGGCGGCATGCTCTGGTTCTTCCGCGACCCCGAGCGCACTCCTGGCGAGGGGCGCATCCTGTCGCCCGCCGACGGCGTGGTGCAGAGCATCGACCCCTGGCCGGACGGCCGCACCCGCGTCGCGATCTTCATGAGCCCCCTGAACGTGCACGTCAATCGTGCCCCTCTTGCGGGAAATGTCACGTCCGTGCAGCATGTCGCAGGTGGGTTCCTGCCGGCGTTCAACAAGGACAGTGACCAGAACGAGCGCGTGGTGTGGCATTTCGAGACCGCGCTGGGCGACATCGAGATGGTGCAGATCGCGGGCGCCGTGGCGCGCCGGATCGTGCCGTACCTGAGCGCCGGGGCCAAGGTGGCGCAGACCGAGCGCATCGGGCTCATCCGGTTCGGCTCGCGGGTCGACATCTACCTTCCCGAAGGCATCTCGCCCGCGGTCACCGTGGGGGAGAAGACGGTTGCGGGGGTGACCAGAATTGACCACGGCTGACGCCGGCAGCTGGCAGGCAGGCGAGGAAGAGCCCCGCGGTCCCGTGGGCAAGGCGTTCCGCCTGTCCGCCGCGGACTCGCTCTCGCTGGGCAACGCGGTCTGCGGATTCCTCGCCGTCTGCGTCCTGGCCTACTCGGCGATTCAGCAGCTCACGGTCGCCGACGGCAAGTTCACGCCCACGCCGAGCTACTTCGCCACGGCGATCGTCCTGCTGCTCATCGGCGCGACCTGCGACTTGTTCGACGGGCTCGTCGCGCGGCGCTTCCGCGCCTCGGCGATGGGCGCCGAACTGGACAACCTGGCCGACGTGATCAGCTTCGGGTTCGCGCCCGCGTTCATGGTCGTGATCTGGGGTGTCGGCGCGCCGCCTTCGGTGCCGTTCATCGCGGTGGTCACCGCCGCGGCGGCCGTGCTGGTCGCCGGTGTCGTACGCCTGGCGCGCTTCGCGTGCGTCAAGACCAAGAGCGGCGACTTCATGGGCCTGCCCATCCCCATGGGCGCCATGACCGTGATCTCCATCGTGCTGCTGTTCCAGCCCAGCATCTGGGCGCTGTTCGCGGTGCTCGGCGTGGCCTGGCTGATGGTCAGCCGGATCGAGTACCCCAAGCCGAAGGGTCAGCTCGCGGCGGTCGTCCTCGGGTGGATCATGGTGAACGTGGCCTTCCTCACGTTCTGGGTGGCCTGGCCGGAAGGCGGCGACCTGCCGATCAAGATCGGCGCGACCATGCAGATCGCGCTCGTCGCGGCGATCCCGCTGCGCATGTTGTTCTACAAGCGGGAGCTGCGCAAGGAAGCCGAGCGAATCGGCAACTAGGGGATTTTTCATCCATCTTCGGCTTTGATGGATTCATGTCGGCCATGCCGCGCGAGCACACGCGTACGTACTACCTCGGCAAGCTGGCCACCGAGCTGGAGCAGCGCGGGCTGACCGCCACCCTGCGGGCCAACCCGCCCGCGCTGCGGATCAGCGATCCCGACACCGCGCTGCTGGCCGAGACGATCGACTGCGTGCCACTGCCCGAAGGGTGGTTCTACCGCTGGTCGTGGGGCGAGCTCGTGGGCCTGGCCGACGATCCCGCCCTGGCGGCCGGGCGCATCGTGCGCGTGCTGGCCGCGGGCAGGTGAGCTACCAGCCTCTGGCCTTCCACTCCGGCAGCGACGGACGTTCGGCGCCGAGCGTCGTGTCCTTGCCGTGGCCGGGGTAGACCCAGGTGTCGTCGGGCAGGCGGTCGAAGACGCGCTCGGTCACGTCGGTGTAGAGCCGCTCGAAGCGCTCCGGGTCCCTGCCGGTGTTGCCCACCCCACCGGGGAACAGGGAGTCGCCGGTGAACAGGTGACGGCCGTCGGGGCCGCCGTCGTAGAGCAGCGCGATCGAGCCCGGGGTATGGCCGCGCAGGTGTATGACCTCCAGGCTGACCGGGCCCAGGGCGATCGTGTCGCCGTGGTCGACCGTGCGGCCGACGGGGACGGGCAGGCCGGGCGCGTCGAGCGGATGGGCGATCACCTCGGCGCCGGTGACCCTGGAGACCTGTTCGAGGGCCTGCCAGTGGTCGCCGTGCTGGTGGGTGGTGACGATCGCGCCGAGCGGCTGGTCGCCGACGAGCGCCAGTAGCCGGTCGGCGTCGGCCGCGGCGTCGATCAGCAGCTCGTCGCCGGTCTCGGTGGAGCGCAGCAGGTAGGCGTTGTTGTCGTGGGGGCCGACCGCCAGCTTGGAGATGGTCAGGGCGGGCAGCTCGCGCACGTCGGCGGGGCCGCCGACCCGGACGTCGCCGGTGTAGGTCATGGATAGTCCTTCGGGGGCGTCGCGGGCAGATCAGCGGGAGCCGGCATCGTCAGCCACGGCGGCGGCTCGGGAAGGAGCGCGCCATCGTCACCAGGCGGCGACGGCTGTCCCGCGGGCACCAGGGTAACGCCCTCGCCCTCCGACCTTCCCGTCAACCAGGCCAGCATGTCGGCCGGCCGGCCCTGGACCGCCGGGCCGTGGCCGAGGTTCTGCCACCTTTGCCCCGGCTTGCCGGTCAGGACGACCTCGCTCACCGTGCTGCGGCCGTACGGCCAGGATCGGCGGAGGTCGTGCAGTTCGCGGTGGACGAACGTCTGCGGCCAGTCGTGGGGGCCGTACCCGGCGGCGAGGTCCACGTGGTGCATGCCCACCTCACGCAGCCGGCGTACCAGGACGTACCAGGCCGGATGCGACGGCGGCCGCATGCCCCGTACGGACGCCTGCCACGCCTCGGCGGGCAGGTCGCGGATCGCGGCGGCCAGGCGGGCGGCGCTGCCGGCCAGGTCGGCCAGGTGGCGCGCGGCCGGACGGGCGGCGGCGGCCTCGATCTCGGCGGCCCTGGCCTCCACGGAGGGGTACTGCGGGGTCTCGACGCCCGTCCTCGCCCAGGCGAGCAGGCGGAGATGGGAGCGGGCGTTGCCGGCCAGGTGGGCGAGCACGTGCCCTCTGGTCCAGCCGGGCAGCAGGGACGGGGCCGCGACGTCGGCGTCGGACAGGGACGCGGCCGTGGCCAGCAGCCGGTCGGTCGCGGAGGCGAGTTCGGCCTGCACCGCGGGTAGAACAGTCATGTCCAGATATTTCATCACTTAGGTGTCCAAGGTCGGCTCGGGCATAAAGTGGCAGGTCAAGTGGTTGACTCTCAAAGGGCTCCTGCCGACGCGGGAGATGGCCGTAACCTGTGAAGGACGGATTTTCGGGGGCCGGGGATCGGCTCGCCGAAAATGTCGGTGCCCCCGTCTACCATCCCCCGTGGACCTATCCGCCTTTCGACCTCCGGGATCGCCGTGGCAGACCGCCTGATCGTGCGTGGTGCACGAGAACACAACCTCAAGGACGTCTCGCTTGACCTGCCGCGAGACTCGCTGATCGTCTTCACCGGCCTCTCCGGCTCCGGCAAGTCGAGCCTGGCCTTTGACACGATCTTCGCTGAGGGCCAGCGGCGCTACGTCGAGTCCTTGTCGGCCTACGCCCGCCAGTTCCTCGGCCAGATGGACAAACCCGACGTCGACTTCATCGAGGGCCTGTCGCCCGCGGTGTCCATCGACCAGAAGGCCACCAGCAAGAACCCCCGCTCGACCGTCGGCACCATCACCGAGGTCTACGACTACCTGCGCCTGCTGTGGGCGCGCATCGGCAAGCCCCACTGCCCGGCCTGCGGCCGTCCGATCGCCCGCCAGATGCCGCAGCAGATCGTCGACCGCGTGATGGACCTGGAGGAGGGCACCCGTTTCCAGGTGCTCGCCCCCGTCATCCGCGGCCGCAAGGGCGAATACGCCGAGCTGTTCCGCGAGCTGCAGACCAAGGGCTTCGCGCGGGCCAGGGTCGACGGCACGGTCGTGCGGCTGGAGGAGCCGCCGACGCTGAAGAAGTACGAGAAACACGACATCGAGGTCATCGTCGACCGCCTGTCGGTCAAGGAGTCCTCGCGCCGCCGGCTCACCGACTCCGTCGAGACCGCGCTGCAGCTGTCCGGCGGCACGATCACGCTGGAGTTCGTCGACCTGCCGGAAGACGACCCGGGCCGGGAGCGCTTCTACTCCGAGCACCTCTACTGCCCCTACGACGACCTGTCGTTCGAGGAGCTGGAGCCGCGCTCGTTCTCCTTCAACTCGCCCTTCGGCGCCTGCCCCGAGTGCACCGGCCTCGGCACCAAGATGGAGGTCGACCCCGACCTGGTGGTGCCCGACCCCGAGCGCACGCTCGGCGACGGCGCGCTGCACCCGTGGTCGGGCGGCCACACCAGCGAATACTTCGTCAGGCTGATCGAGGCGCTCGGCCACACGGTCGGGTTCACCCTCGACACGCCGTGGGAGCGGCTGCCCAAGAAGGCCCAGAAGTCGCTGCTGTACGGCCACGACGAGCAGGTGCACGTCCGCTACAGCAACCGCTACGGCCGCCAGCGCTCCTACTACACCACCTTCGACGGCGTCATCCCCTGGGTGCAGCGCCGGCACGCCGAGGCCGAGAGCGACGCCACGCGCGAGCGCTTCGAGGGCTACATGCGCGAGATCCCGTGCCCGGCCTGCAAGGGCGCCCGGCTCAAGCCGGTCACCCTCGCCGTCACGGTCGACGACAGGTCGATCGCCGAGGTCGCGGCCATGTCGATCGGCGAGTGCGCCAAGTTCCTGGCCGAGCTGAAGCTGTCCGACCGTGACATGCACATCGCCGAGCGGGTGGTCAAGGAGATCAACGCCCGCATGGGCTTCCTGCTCGACGTCGGCCTCGACTACCTCACCATGGACCGCGCCGCCGCCACCCTCGCCGGTGGCGAGGCCCAGCGCATCCGGCTGGCCACGCAGATCGGCTCCGGGCTGGTCGGCGTCCTCTACGTGCTGGACGAGCCGTCCATCGGCCTGCACCAGCGTGACAACATGCGCCTGCTCGACACGCTGATCAGGCTGCGCGACATGGGCAACACGCTGATCGTCGTCGAGCACGACGAGGACACCATCGCCGCCGCCGACTGGGTGGTCGACATCGGCCCCGGCGCCGGCGAGCACGGTGGCCAGGTCGTGGTGTCCGGCACCGTCCAGGAGCTCCTCGCCAGCGAGGAGTCCATGACCGGCCAGTACCTGTCGGGGCGCCGGAGCATCCCGATCCCGGCCAAGCGCCGCAAGCGCGACAAGAAGCGGCAGATCACGGTCAAGGGCGCACGCGAGCACAACCTCAAGGGCGTCGACATCGAGTTCCCGCTGGGCGTGTTCACGGCGGTGACCGGCGTGTCGGGTTCGGGCAAGTCGACGCTGGTCAACGACATCCTCTACAACGCGCTGGCCAAGGAGCTCAACGGCGCCCGCACGGTGCCGGGGCGGCACTCCCGCATCAACGGCATGGACCAGGTGGACAAGGTCGTGCACGTCGACCAGTCGCCGATCGGCCGTACGCCGCGCTCCAACCCGGCCACGTACACCGGGGTCTTCGACCACGTGCGCAAGCTGTTCGCCCAGACGGCCGAGGCCAAGGTGCGCGGCTACCAGCCCGGGCGGTTCAGCTTCAACGTCAAGGGCGGGCGCTGCGAGGCGTGCGCGGGTGACGGCACGATCAAGATCGAGATGAACTTCCTGCCGGACGTCTACGTCCCCTGTGAGGTCTGCCACGGCGCCCGGTACAACCGGGAGACGCTGGAGGTCCACTACAAGGGCAAGACGATCGCCGAGGTGCTCGACATGCCGATCGAGGAGGCGCTGGCCTTCTTCGACGCGATCCCGGCGATCAAGCGGCACCTGCAGACGCTCAACGACGTCGGCCTGGGCTACGTGCGGCTCGGGCAGCCGGCGACCACACTGTCCGGCGGCGAGGCGCAGCGCGTCAAGCTCGCCTCCGAGCTGCAGCGCCGCCAGACCGGCCGGACGATCTACGTGCTCGACGAGCCCACCACCGGCCTGCACTTCGAGGACATCCGCCGCTTGCTCGGCGTTCTCGGGCGGCTGGTCGACGGCGGGAACACGGTGATCGTCATCGAGCACAACCTCGACGTCATCAAGACCGCCGACTGGATCATCGACATGGGCCCCGAAGGCGGGTCCCGCGGCGGCACGCTCGTGGCCGCGGGCACGCCCGAAGAGGTGGCGCTGGTCAACGAGAGCCACACCGGGCGCTTCCTGCGCAAGATCCTTTCGCTCTGAGGCAGGGCACCGGCTCGGGCGCGGCCGCGTCTCACTGTGGGTCGGGTGCGGCTGGGTCTCGCTGTGGGTCGGGTGGTGGTTCGGGTGCGGCTGGGCCGCACCCGGGTCAGGTGGTGACTCGGGGGTCGGCGGGAGTCAGGGGGGTGGTTCGGGCGCGGCGGCGGCGCTTGGCGGCGTCGCCGCGCTCCAGCCACCACTCGGCGAACAGCAGCGGCAGCACCCAGCCCAGCCAGGCGCTCAGCGCGCCGACCGTGGCGGCCAGCAGCGCCTGGTCGCCGTGGAAGGTGGTGTCGAGCTGCGGTGACAGCGTGATGACGAACACCGCGCCCCACAGGCGGTTGGTGATGATCGACATCGTCAGGGCGAAGCTGCGGATCATCCACCTGCGGTGATCGACGAACCTGCGCTGCCTGGCCATCCGCCAGCCGGCCAGCGTGCAGCCCAGCCAGAGCAGCGCCAGCACCACCCCGCTGGCCCTGGTCACCGGGCCGAAGGGCGTGGCCAGGCTGACCACCAGGCCCAGCAGGCCGCCGGGCAGGCAGCCGCCGAAGACGTACACCCGGCCGATCATGCGGTGCGCCCGCGGATGGCGGGCGCGGAACCACGGCCAGACCTGCAGGCAGCACGAGATCATCGCGATCGAGCCGAAGATCACGTGCAGGGAGAGCACCGCGAAGTGCGGCGGGAAGAAGTCGGGCGCGGGCACCCGCGACCGGCTCGGGTCCAGCGACAGGTACGGCGGCAGCGAGAAGGCGACGAACGCGATCGCCAGCACCGCGAGCGGAGCGACCCACGGACGCCGCCACCAGCGCGGCCCGGACGTCGTGGGGATGGGAGTCTCGGTGAGTGTCATGAGCGACACGCTCGCGCCCGGCGCTGACCGCGGGCATACCGTCCGCTGACCGTGCGCGGACCGTGCGCCGACCGCTCGTTGCCGCGACGGTGACCGTATCGGTCACCCGATGGGCGGACCGAGGGGTGGGGCCAATAAAGTTGAAGCACGGGTAACGGCTTGACCTGCTGGGGGTCGGCGCAGACGCGAAGGGTCGGCTAATTCATGACGGTGACGAATCAGGGCGAAGCCATGCCCGAAACCGGCGGCGGCCTCGGGCGGCGCGAGATGCTCGGCGTGGCCGGGGTGGCCGCGTGCGGGCTGGCGCTGGCAGGGTGCGGAGCTGGGGACGCCAAGGCGCAACCGGCGTCGGGGATCAAGGGCAAGGTGCTGGCCAAGACGGCGGACGTGCCCGTCGGCGGCGGCACGATCGTGCAGGAGTGGCGGATCGTGGTCACGCAGCCCACGAAGGGCGTCTACAAGGCGTTCAGCGCGGTCTGCACGCACAAGGGATGCATGGTGGGCACGCCGAAGGACAACGTCATCACGTGTGCGTGCCACGGCAGCGAGTTCGCCGCCGACAGCGGCCAGGCCACCAAGGGGCCCGCGACCGCGCCGCTGACGGTCTACCACGTCAAGGTGGAGGGCGACGGCATCGTCGTGATTTGAGCGTGTGTTTGTTCTGGGTAATTGTGCGTGGTTTTCGGGATTGGGGGCGTGCAGGCTGAACCGGTGCGGGGCGCCGGCCGTACCTGCATGTGAGACCGAGACCTGGGAGGACGCACCATGACAGAAACGACGCGCCGGACGGTCATGCTCGGCGCCGGAGGCGCCGGGCTCGCGGCGGTTCTGACGGCGTGCGCGAGCTACGGTTCGCCGACGACGGCGGCGAACGAGGCGCCGGCCACCGACGACACGGCCGCCGGGGAGCCGTCGTCGGAGCCCAAGAAGAAGGCGAAGAAGAAGGCCAAGGCGCTGGCCGACACCGGCGACATCCAGGTGGGCGGCGGCGCGGTCTTCAAGGACCAGAAGGTCGTGGTGACGCAGCCGACCGAGGGGGAGTTCAAGGCGTTCACAGCGATCTGCACCCATGCGGGATGCACGGTCGCCAGCGTCTCGAACGGCACCATCAACTGCCCCTGCCACGGCAGCAAGTTCAAGATCGAGGACGGCTCGGTGGCCGACGGCCCCGCCGGCGCGCCGCTCGCCGAGAAGAAGATCACCGTGGACGGCGACAAGATCAGACTCGCCTAATCCCCGTCTCATGAATTTCTCACCTGCCTCCGGTTGGGTGGGACGCATGGGAGATGACCTTCGAAGCCGTCGGGCAGTGATAGCGGGCGTGGGCGCGGGCGGGCTGGCCCTGGCGATCAGCGCCTGCGGCGGAAACGCCGAGACCCCGGCGGCCACCGCCCCCGACGCGGGCGGCCAGTCGAGCGCCGCCCAGCCGGGCGCATCGCAGTCCGGCGCCCCGCAGTCGAACGCCCCGCAGGCCGGCGGCGCGCTGGCCAAGACCGCCGACATCCCCGTCGGCGGCGGCACGATCTTCAAGGACCAGAAGATCGTGGTGACGCAGCCGACGGCGGGCGAGTTCAAGGCGTTCAGCGCGATCTGCACGCACAAGGGCTGCCCCGTGGGCAGCGTCGCGGACGGCGCGATCGTGTGCCCGTGCCACGGCAGCAAGTTCGACATCGCCGACGGCTCGGTCACCGACGGGCCGGCCGACAAGCCGCTGGCCGCCCAGCAGATCAAGGTGGAGGGCGACCAGATCACCCTGGCCTGACCCGTGGAGTGACCCCGGGCCTGGCCCATGGCCCGGCCCGGAACGTGGTCGGTCCCGTAGTGCCGTCCGATGGCTCGGCGGGTCACCTTGTCGGTGGCGCCTACTAGTCTTTGACCGTGGCGAGAGCAGCGGGCAGCCCCTTGAGTTTCCGGCCCAGACCAGGTTCGATCCCCGAGTCCCCGGGGGTCTACCGGTTCAGGGACGCGCACGGCCGGGTGATCTACGTCGGCAAGGCCAAGAGCCTGCGGCAGCGGCTCAACTCCTACTTCGCCGACTTCTCCGCGCTGCACCCGCGCACCCAGTCGATGCTCACCACGGCCGCCGACGTCGACTGGACCGTCGTCGGCACCGAGGTCGAGGCGTTGCAGCTCGAATACTCCTGGATCAAGGAGTTCGACCCGCGCTTCAACGTCAAGTACCGCGACGACAAGTCCTACCCCTACCTCGCGGTGACGATGGGGGAGGACTTCCCGCGCGTCCAGGTCCTGCGGGGCGCCAAGCGCAAGGGCACCCGCTACTTCGGGCCCTACTCGCACGCCTGGGCCATCCGCGAGACCGTCGACCTGCTGCTGCGCGTCTTCCCGGTGCGCACGTGCAGCGCCGGGGTGTTCAAGCGGGCCGGGCAGATCGGCCGTCCGTGCCTGCTGGGCTACATCGACAAGTGCTCGGCGCCGTGCGTGGGCCGGGTGACCCCGCAGGAGCACCGCGAGCTGGCCGAAGACTTCTGCGACTTCATGGCGGGCAACACCACCCGCTTCATCAAGCGCCTTGAGAAGGACATGCGCGAGGCCGCCGCCGAGCAGGAGTACGAGCGGGCGGCCCGGCTGCGCGACGACATCCAGGCGCTGCAGCGCGCGCTGGAGAAGCAGGCCGTGGTGCTCGGCGAGGCCACCGACGCCGACGTGATCGCGCTGGCCGAGGACCCGCTGGAGGCCGCCGTCCAGGTGTTCTACGTGCGCGGGGGCCGCATCCGCGGTCAGCGGGGCTGGGTGGTCGACAAGGTCGAGGAGACCTCGCCCGGCGAGCTGGTCGAGCAGTTCCTGCTGCAGATGTACGGCGAGGCCGGCCCCGAGTCGATGCCGCGCGAGGTGCTCGTGCCCGCCCTGCCGCCCGACGCCGAGGCGGTCGCCGAGCTGCTGACCGAGCAGCGCAGGGCCCGGGTCGAGGTGCGCGTCCCGCAGCGTGGCGACAAGAAGGCGCTGATGGAGACCGTCGAGCGCAACGCCAAGGAGTCCCTGGCCCAGCACAAGATCCGCCGCGCCGGCGACCTGACCACGCGCAGCAAGGCGCTGCAGGAGATCGCCGACGCGCTCGACCTCGACCAGGTCCCGCTGCGTGTCGAGTGCTACGACGTCTCCCATCTGCAGGGCGAGAACGTCGTGGCGTCCATGGTGGTCTTCGAGGACGGTCTGGCGCGCAAGAGCGAGTACCGGCGCTTCGCGATCAAGACCAAGGAGGGCGACGTCGCCTCGATCCACGAGGTGATCATGCGGCGGTTCCGGCGCTACCTGGAGGAACGTTCGGCCACCGGCGAACTGGCCGCCGAGGACGACGACGGCCACGGTCCCATCGACCCGGAGACCGGCAAGCCGCGCAAGTTCGCCTACCCGCCCAACCTGGTCGTCGTCGACGGCGCGGGCCCCCAGGCGGCCGCCGCGCAGCGGGCGCTCGACGAGCTGGGCATCGACGACGTCGCGGTGTGCGGCCTGGCCAAGCGGCTGGAGGAGGTGTGGCTGCCGGGCGACGACCAGCCAGTGATCATGCCTCGTTCAAGTGAGGGTCTCTACCTGCTGCAACGCGTCCGCGACGAAGCACACAGGTTCGCCATCACCTACCATCGTTCCAAGAGGTCCAAGTCAGTGAAGGAGAGCGCGCTCGACGGCGTGCCCGGCCTCGGGCCGGCGCGCAGGCAGGCGTTGCTCAAGCACTTCGGCTCCGTCAAGAAGCTACGCGAGGCCAGCGCGACCGAGATCTGCGAGGTTCCCGGCATCGGGCCGGCCCTCGCCGAGGTCATCGTGTCGACGCTGAAGGGAGATACATCGTGAACACCCGCGAGGGAGCGCAGGGTGTCGGCGAACGGAGTGAGGCCATGAGCACCGAGCCGGCGTTCGTCATCGTCACCGGCATGTCCGGGGCGGGGCGCAGCACGGCCGCCAAGGCGCTGGAAGACCTGGGCTGGTTCGTCATCGACAACCTGCCGCCGGGGCTGCTGTTCGCGATGGCGGAGGAGGCGGGCAAGGTCAAGCTGGCCGCCGACAAGGTGGCCGCGGTCGTCGACGTGCGCAGCCTGGCCTTCACCACCGACCTCAACGCGGCCATCGAGGAGCTGGAGGGCCGCGGCGTGCGCGTACGGGTCGTCTTCCTCGAGGCCAGCGACGAGGAGCTGGTGCGCAGGTTCGAGAACGTCCGCCGCCCCCACCCGCTGCAGGGCGAGGGCCGCCTGGTCGACGGCATCACCCGCGAGCGCGGCATCCTGCGCGAGGTGCGGGCCAACGCCGACCTGGTGATCGACACCTCGTCCCACAACGTCCACGACCTGCGCAACAAGATCGTCGCCTACTTCGGCGGCGAGGACCGTCCGGGGCTGCGGCTCAACGTCGTCTCGTTCGGGTTCAAGTACGGCCTGCCGGTCGACGCCGACCTCGTCGTCGACTGCCGGTTCCTGCCCAACCCCCACTGGGTGCCCGAGCTGCGGCCGATGAACGGCCTCGACGCGCCGGTCAGCGACTACGTGCTGGGCCAGCCGGGCGCCAAGGAGTTCCTCGACGCCTACGAGGAGGTCCTGCAGGTCGTCGCCACCGGCTACGCCCGCGAGGGCAAGAGCTACGCGACCCTGGCCGTGGGCTGCACGGGCGGCAAGCACCGCAGCGTGGCCATGGCCGAGCAGGTCGCCGCCCGCCTGCGCGACCGCGGCATGGAGGTCCAGGTCAGTCACCGGGATGTGGGGCGGGAGTGACCCATGAACGTATGGAGGCGGGGCTGCCCCATCCGCTGAACGGTCCCCGCGTGGTGGCCCTCGGCGGCGGCCACGGGCTCTACGCCTCGCTGTCGGCCTTACGGGTCGTGACCGACCGGCTGACCGCGGTGGTGACCGTGGCCGACGACGGCGGCTCCAGCGGCCGGCTGCGCCGCGAGCTCGGCGTGCTGCCGCCCGGCGACCTGCGCATGGCGCTGGCCGCGCTGTGCGGCGACGACGAGTGGGGCATCACCTGGAGCGAGGTCGTCCAGCACCGCTTCCGCAGCGAGGGCGAGCTCCACGGGCACGCCGTCGGCAACCTGCTGATCGTGGCGCTGTGGGAGCTGCTCGGCGACTCGGTGGCCGGCCTCGACTGGGTGGGCCGGCTGCTCGGCGCGCACGGCAGAGTGCTGCCGATGGCCTCGGTGCCGCTCGACATCGTGGCCGA
This sequence comes from Nonomuraea sp. NPDC049684, assembly GCF_044465345.1. Lineage (NCBI taxonomy): Bacteria > Bacillati > Actinomycetota > Actinomycetes > Streptosporangiales > Streptosporangiaceae > Nonomuraea > Nonomuraea sp. NPDC049684. Next base: position 35,023 of record NZ_JBITLO010000012.1, read on the forward strand.
GGTCGAGCTCGACGGCGTCACCTCGACCGTGCGCGGCCAGGTCGCCTGCGCGCTCACGCCGGGCCGGGTCCAGGCCATCTCCCTGGTGCCGGAAGACCCGCCGGCGCGTCCCGAGGCGGTCGCCGCGGTGCACGAGGCCGACTGGCTGGTGTTCGGGCCGGGCTCGTGGTTCACCAGCGTGCTGCCGCACCTGAAGGTCCCCGAGCTGGCCCGCGCGCTGCACGACAGCAGGGCCAAGCGGCTCGTCACCCTCAACCTGGCCCCCCAGCCGGGCGAGACCGACGACTTCTCCCCCCAGCAGCACCTGGAGGTGCTCCGCCAGCACGCCCCCGACCTGGCCTTCGACGTCGTGCTGGCCGACACCGGCGTGGTCGACGACCTCGACGCCCTGGACAAGGCCGCGGCGGCGCTCGGCGCCCGGCTCGTCCTGGCCGACGTGGCCGCGGCCGACGGCTCGCCCCGGCATGACCCACGACGTCTTGCCTCCGTCCTGGACGAGATTTTCCTCCAGAAGCGTTGATCCTGGTCGGCGTGGCGCGAAGGTGCGAGAGACTGGCGGGAGCCGGTCTGAATGGGGGAAGGACTAACGCTTATGGCGATGACAGGTGTGGTGAAGGACGAACTGAGCCGCCTGCCGGTGCTGAAACCGTGCTGCCGCAAGGCGGAGGTTTCCACGCTGCTGCGGTTCGCCAGCGGCCTGCACCTGGTGGGCGGCCGCATCGTGATCGAGGCCGAGCTCGACACCAACGCCACCGCGCGGCGGCTGATCAAGGACATCGGCGAGGTGTTCGGCCACAAGGCCGAGGTGCTCGTGCTCGCGCCGGCCGGGCTGCGCAAGGGCTCGCGCTACGTGGTGCGCGTCTACCGCGACGGTGAGGCGCTGGCCCGGCAGACGGGCCTGATCGACAACCACGGGCGCCCGGTGCGCGGCCTGCCCCGGCAGGTCGTGGCCGGCGCGGCCTGCGACGCCGAGGCGGCCTGGCGGGGCGCCTTCCTGGCGCACGGGTCGCTGACCGAGCCGGGGCGTTCGATGTCCCTGGAGGTCACCTGCCCGGGGCCGGAGGCCGCGCTCGCGTTGGTCGGCTCGGCCCGGCGGCTGAAGATCCACGCCAAGGCGCGGGAGGTGCGCGGCGTCGACCGCGTCGTGGTCCGCGACGGCGACGCGATCAGCGCGCTGCTCACCCGGCTCGGCGCGCACGACAGCGTGCTGGCCTGGGAGGAGCGCCGGATGCGCCGCGAGGTGCGGGCCACCGCCAACCGGCTGGCCAACTTCGACGACGCCAACCTGCGGCGTTCGGCGCGGGCGGCCGTCGCCGCGGGCGCGCGGGTGCAGCGCGCGCTGGAGATCCTCGGCGAGGAGGCGCCGGACCACCTGGTGGTGGCCGGGCGGCTGCGGGTGGAGCACAAGCAGGCGTCGCTGGAGGAGCTGGGCCAGATCGCCGACCCGCCGCTGACCAAGGACGCCATCGCCGGGCGCATCAGGCGGCTGCTGGCGATGGCCGACAAGCGCGCCTCCGACCTGGGCATCCCCAACACCGAGGCCAACCTCACCGTCGACATGCTGGCGCCGTAGCGGGCTGGCCGCCGTGCGGGCGCCGCGGCGCCGTTCCGGGAGACCCCCATCCCGTACGGCTCCGCGCGGTGGCCCGCACGCGCCGACGTCCCCGCGGGCCCGTCATGGCCGGTCGTGAGGGCTCACGGGCCGCTCGCCGTGACGAAGCGCGCCGTGGGCCGCCCGACGGCGACCGAGTGGGCCCGGGTCAATCCCTGGCGGGCTTGCGCGGCGTGAACAGGTCCGCGGGCGCGGCCTGCTGCCCGGGCGACTGCGCGAGCACCTGTGCGGCCGACTGCGTGGACGCCTGTGCGGCCGACTGGGTGGGCGGTTGCGCGGGCTCGAAGGGCGCCCGGTACTCCTGCCCGGCCTCCTCCGCCGCCTCCTGGGCGGCCAGGGCGGCCCGGTCGGCGCGGCGTACGCGCAAGACGCGCAGCGTGACCAGCAGGAGCGCCGCCACGGCGGCGACGGCGATGTACAGCCACATCTGCCACGTCTGCGCGAGCGGCTCGCGGTAGGCCGCCAGGGCGCGGGGAAGCCCGTCGCCGGCGTTGGCCGCCGTGATGTCGCCGAGCCGCGGGGAGAAGGGCGTGCCGGTCGCGGAGGTGCGCCGCGCGGCGCCGATCGTGATGGACACGCCCGAGATCTGGCCGCCGGCGACGGCCGCCGCCGCGTACAGGGCGGCCACCACCGGCAGCGCCCGGTTGCGCGGGCGGGCCGCGCCCACGGCCAGGGCGACCAGCAGCGCGATCAGGAGCGACAGCGTCACCGACAGGGCGTGGCCGTTACCCAGCGTGGCCACGGCCTTCGGCAGCCGGTCCTGGAACAGCACCGCGAGCCCCAGGGCCGCCGCGCAGACCAGCGCGGCGACCAGCCCCGCGATCAGTCCAGGAAGCAGGCCGGACCGCTTATGTGACATCTCAGCCCCCAGAGAATGCACGAATTTACTCCGACGAGTCGGGCACTTTACTCGAAGCTCGCAAATTGCGCCCCCTGAACGGGGATACGCAGGGCGGTACCTGCAGTGGTCTAAACCAATTTGGGTCCGATAGTGTTCGTGGTTGAGATTCAACCGCCATCTGTTCGAGGAGATCGGTTTCCGTGAGCATCCGCGTAGGCGTCAACGGCTTCGGCCGCATCGGTCGCAACTTCTGGCGCGCGGTCGCCGCCAGCGGCAAGGACATCGAGATCGTCGCGGTCAACGACCTGACCGACAACGCGACGCTCGCCCACCTGCTGAAGTACGACAGCATCCTGGGCCGTCTGCCGTACGAGGTGAAGGCCTCCAGCGACGAGATCACCGTCGACGGCAAGGCGATCAAGGCGTTCGCGGAGCGCGACCCGGCCAAGCTGCCCTGGGGCGACCTCGGCGTCGACGTCGTGGTGGAGTCCACTGGCCTGTTCACCGACGCCTCCAAGGCCAAGGTGCACGCCGACAACGGCGCCAAGAAGGTCATCATCTCCGCGCCGGCCAAGAACGAGGACGTCACCATCGTGATGGGCGTCAACGAGGACGTCTACGACCCGGCCAGCCACACGATCATCTCCAACGCGTCCTGCACCACCAACTGCCTGGCCCCGATGGCCAAGGTCATCCACGACACCTTCACCATCGAGAAGGGTCTGATGACCACCATCCACGCCTACACGCAGGACCAGAACCTGCAGGACGGCCCGCACAAGGACCTGCGCCGCGCCCGCGCCGCCGCCCTCAACGTGGTGCCCACCTCCACCGGCGCGGCCAAGGCCATCGGCCTGGTGCTGCCCGAGCTCAAGGGCAAGCTCGACGGCTTCGCCATGCGCGTGCCGATCCCCACCGGCTCGGCCACCGACCTCACCGTCGACGTCAGCCGCGAGGTCACCGCCGAGGAGGTCAACGCCGCGGTCAAGGCCGCCGCCGACGGCCCGCTCAAGGGCATCCTCAGCTACACCGAGGACGAGATCGTCTCCTCCGACATCGTCACCGACCCCCACTCCTGCATCTTCGACGCCGGCCTCACCAAGGTCATCGGCAACCAGGTCAAGGTCGTCGGCTGGTACGACAACGAGTGGGGCTACTCCAACCGCCTCGCCGACCTGATCGAGCTGGTCGGCCGCGGCCTGTGAGCGTGGTCGAGGCCGCTGCGGGAACAGGAGCATGAGCATGCGCACGCTCGACGATCTCGACGTCAAGGGGCGGCGCGTGCTCGTGCGCGCCGACCTCAACGTCCCGCTCGACGGGGACAAGATCACCGACGACGGCCGCATCCGGGCGTCGGTGCCGACGATCCAGGCGCTGGCCGGGCGCGGCGCCAAGGTCGTCGTCTGCGCCCATCTGGGCAGGCCCAAGGGCAAGGTCAACCCCGAGTACTCGCTCCGGCCGGTGGCCGCCCGCCTGGGCGAGCTGCTCGGCCAGGACGTCGCCTTCGCCACCGACGTGGTCGGCGACAGCGCGCGGCAGACGGTCGAGGCCCTCCAGGAGGGCCAGGTCGCCCTGCTGGAGAACCTGCGCTACGAGCCGGGCGAGGAGTCCAAGGACGACGCCGTCCGCGGCGCGTTCGCCGAGAAGCTGGCCGGCCTGGCCGAGCTCTACGTCGGCGACGGGTTCGGCGCGGTGCACCGCAAGCACGCCAGCGTCTACGACGTGCCCAAGCTGCTGCCGCACGCGGCCGGCGGGCTGGTCGTGGCCGAGGTCGAGGTGCTGCGCAGGCTGACCGAGGACACCGAGCGTCCCTACGTGGTCGTCCTGGGCGGGGCCAAGGTCTCCGACAAGCTGGGCGTCATCGCCAACCTCCTCACCAAGGTCGACCGGCTGCTGATCGGCGGCGGCATGGCCTACACCTTCCTCAAGGCCCAGGGCCACGAGGTGGGCCGCTCGCTGCTCCAGGAGGACCAGCTCGACCAGGTGCGCGGCTTCCTCGCCGAGGCCGGCAAGCGGGGCGTCGACCTCGTGCTGCCGGTCGACGTGGTGGCGGCCGTCACCTTCGCGGCCGACGCCGAGCACGAGGTGGTCGAGGCCACCGCGATCCCGGCCGACCGCGAGGGGCTCGACATCGGCCCCAAGACGCGCGAGCTGTTCGCGAGCAAGCTGGCCGACGCCAAGACCGTCTTCTGGAACGGGCCGATGGGCGTGTTCGAGTTCGACGCGTTCTCCGGCGGCACCAGGGCGGTGGCCGAGGCGCTCATCGGCTCCGACGCCTTCACGGTGGTCGGCGGCGGCGACTCCGCGGCGGCCGTGCGCAGGCTGGGCCTGCCCGAGGACGGTTTCTCGCACATCTCCACCGGCGGCGGGGCCAGCCTGGAATACCTTGAGGGCAAGACCCTTCCCGGACTCGCGGCTCTGGAGGACTGAGGTGGCCCAGCAGCGCAAGCCGCTCATCGCCGGCAACTGGAAGATGAACCTCAATCACCTTGAGGCCATCGCCCTGGTCCAGAAGCTGGCGTTCGCGCTCAGCGACAAGGACTTCGACAAGGCCGAGGTGGCCGTCCTGCCGCCCTTCACCGACCTGCGCAGCGTCCAGACGCTGGTCGACGGCGACAAGCTGCGCATCGTCTACGGGGCCCAGGACCTGTCCCAGTACGACGGCGGCGCCTACACCGGCGAGGTGTCGGGCGTCATGCTGGCCAAGCTGGGCTGCACGTACGTGGTCATCGGCCACTCCGAGCGCCGCCAGTACCACGGCGAGGACGACGACCTCGTCAACGCCAAGGTGCAGGCGGCCTACCGGCACTCGCTCACGCCCATCCTGTGCGTCGGCGAGGGCCTGGCCGTGCGCCAAGAGGGCGGCCACATCGCGCACAGTCTCGGTCAACTCGACGGCGCCCTGCGCAAAATCAGCGCCGAGCAGGCAAAATCGATAGTGGTGGCCTACGAGCCCGTGTGGGCGATCGGCACGGGCGAGGTGGCCACCCCGCAGGACGCCCAGGAGGTCTGCGGAGCGTTGCGGGTCAGACTCGCGGAGCTCTACGACCCCGAAGTGGCCTCCGCGGTCCGTATCCTTTACGGTGGCTCGGTCAAGTCCGGCAATATCGTGGGGATCATGGCTCAACCCGATGTCGACGGCGCGCTCGTGGGCGGTGCCAGCATCGATGCCGGGGAGTTCGCCAAGATCTGCCGATTCTCCGAATTGCCTGGCTAACTGAGTCGTTCTGAGGGTGCGACTTGACACCAGGCCGTACCCTCAAGAGGCAAGTTTGAATCGTCACGCGTAACAGAGCACTGAAGGAACAGGCATACCGTGGAAATCGGAATCTCCATCGCCCTCATCCTGGCGAGCGGTCTCATGATCCTGCTCGTCCTGCTCCACAAGGGCAAGGGTGGCGGCCTGTCTGACATGTTCGGCGGCGGTTTCTCGTCGAACTTCGGTGGTTCCTCGGTGGTGGAGCGCAACCTCGACCGGCTGACCGTCATCACGGGCACCGTCTGGTTCGTCTGCATCATCGCTCTCGGCCTGCTCATGCGGCCCTGAGACAACTGATTAACGCGTGACAGTGATTCTCCCCCCGTGTCACGACGCGGGGCGATCGAGCGAGGAGTTCATCCGTGGGTAGTGGCAACGCGATCCGTGGCAGCCGAGTCGGCGCCGGCCCTATGGGGGAGGCCGAGCGCGGCGAGGCAGCTCCGAGAGTGCGGGTCTCGTTCTGGTGCGCCAACATGCACGAGACGCGCCCCAGTTTCGCCAGCGACGCGGCGGTCCCCGAGATGTGGGATTGCCCACGTTGCGGCCTCCCAGCCGGACAGGACGAGGAGGCCCCGCCTGCCCCGCCCAAGAACGAGCCGTACAAGACGCACCTGGCCTACGTGAAGGAGCGCCGGAGCGACAAGGACGGCAAGGCGATCCTCGAGGAGGCACTGGAGCGCCTGCGCAACAACAAGTCCCCCTGGTAGGCGAGCCGGCGGAAGGGCCCTGGTGCTGGTCACCGGGGCCCTTCGCGCGTCACCGGCCGTGCACCGCCACGCCGTCGACGAACGTCATGCGCACCCGCGTCGTCCAGATGTCGGCCGGGGGCAGCTCGAAGGGGTCGCGGTCGAGCACCACCAGGTCGGCCGGGCGGCCGGGGGCGATCACGCCCGCCGGCGAGCGGTTGATCCAGGCCGACCCCTCGGTGTACGCGCTCAACGCCGTGGCCAGGTCGAGGCGCTGGCCGGGCAGGAACGGCGTCTGTGCCGTCGGGTAGCCCGCGTGCACCGATCCGCCCGGTTCGGTACGGTTCACCGCCACGTGCATGCCCTGGATCGGGTCGGCGTCGGAGACCGGCCAGTCGCTGCCCGCGCAGAACCGGGTGCCGTGCGCCTGGAGATCCTTGAAGGGGTACTGCCACGACGAGCGCGGCTCACCCAGGAACGGCAGCGTCAGCTCGTCCATCTGGGCGTGGTGGGTGGCCCACAGCGGCTGCAGGTTGGCCGTGACGCCCAGCGCGGCGAAGCGCGGCACGTCGGAGGGCTCGATGATCTGCAGGTGGGCGATGTGGTGGCGGTTGGCCGGGTCGGTGCCGTCGAAGCTGTCCAGGGCCTCGCGCACGGCACGTTCGCCGATGGCGTGGAAGTGCACCTGGAAGCCCAGCCGGTCCAGCTCGGCGACGTACCGCTTGAGCTTGCCGGGATCGACGTAGGACAGGCCCGTGCCGCCGCACCGGCAGTACGGCTCCAGCGTCGCGGCGGTGAAGTTCTCCGTGATGCCGTCCTGCATGATCTTGACCGAGGTGGCGGCGAACCGGTCCAGCCCCTCGGCGGCGGCCCGCCTGCGGACCAGGTCCTCGATCTGGTCCTCGCCGCGCGTCCTGTCCCACCACAGCGCGCCCACCACGCGGGCGCGCAGCCGGCCCGCGCGGGCGGCGTCGAGGTAGGTGGGAAGCTGGTCGTCCGAGCCGGCGTACGAGCCCACGATGGCGTCCTGCCAGCCGGTGACGCCCAGCGAGAACAGGTGCCGCTCGGCCTCGGCCAGCGCGCGGGCCTGGTCCTCGGCGGTGGGCCGGGGGGCCAGCAGGCCGACGAGGTCCATCGCGCCCTCGTGCAGGACGCCCGAGGGGGTGCCGTCGGCGTCGCGCTCGATCCTGCCGTCGGCGGGGTCGGGGGTGTCGCGGGTGATGCCGGCCAGGTCGAGGGCGCGGGAGTTGACCCAGGCGGCGTGGTGGTCACGCTGGATCAGGTAGGCCGGCCGGTCGAGGAAGTCGAGCTGGGAGCGGTGGGGGAGGCCGTTGGGGAAGGCTGACATGTCCCAGCCTCCGCCGTCGATCCACTCTTTTTCTGGATTTTTCGTGGCGTAGTCGGAGATCTTGGCAATGTAGGGGTCTAGGCCGAAAATCTCTGACAAGTCGCACTTTGCTCGTTCGAGTCCGGCTTGTACCGGGTGCATGTGCGCGTCGATGAAGCCCGGGGTGAGCAGGCCGCCGTCCAGATCGACGGTGTCGTGGCCGGGGGCGCTGCGGGACAGCTCGCCCTCCGGGCCGACGGCGGCGATCACCCCGTCCCGCACCAGCACGGCGTCGCGCCGCACGGCGCCGCCGATGAAGGCGCCTCCACTACGGAAGAGGATGTTCATGGAGGTTCTCCCTTTCTCAGTGCGGTTCTCAGTGCGGGGTCAGTGCGGGGTCAGTGGCCGGTGATCAGGTCGGCGAAGCGGGCCAGGGCCGAGGTGCGGGGCATGGAACGCTCCCGGTGGTCGGCCACCCGGTACAGGCGGTACATCGCGTGCACCCCCATCCAGCGCAGCGGCTCGGGCTCCCAGGAGCGCACCTTGCGCCCCACCCACGGCAGGGACGTCAGCTCCGTCTCCTCCCCGAGTATGAGATCACGCAGGGTGCGTCCGGCGAGGTTCGTCGTGGTCACGCCGTGTCCGGTGTACCCGCCGGCCCAGCCCAGGCCGGTCGCGCGGTCCACGTGCACGGTCGAGCACCAGTCGCGCGGCACGCCCAGCACGCCCGACCAGGCGTGCGCGACCGAGGAGGAGCGGGCCGCGGGGAAGAAGTCGACCAGGAGGCGCCACAGGGCCTCGACCGTCCACTCGTGGGTGCGGCCGCGGGCGTCGATGCGGGAGCCGTACAGGTAGGGACGGCCCCTGCCGCCGAAGGCGATGCGGTCGTCGGCGGTGCGCTGGGCGTACATGTAGTAGTGCGCGAGGTCGCCGAGCAGTTCGGCGCCCCGCCAGCCGACCTCGTCCCAGAAGGAGGCGGGGAGCGGCTCGGTGACGATCATGGAGCTGTTCATGGGCAGCCACTGGCGGCGCAGGCCGTTCAGGCGGGCGGTGAAGCCCTCGGTGGCGCGGATGACGTACGCCGCCGTGACCGTCCCGTACGGGGTCACCGCCCGGCCGGGGGCGATCTCGGTGACCGGGGTGCGCTCGTAGACCGGGACGCCGAGGCCACGTACGGCCCCGGCCAGCCCCTGGGCCAGCTTGGCGGGCTGGATGCGGGCGCAGTGGGGGCTCCAGGATGCCGCCAGGGCGCCCGCCACGCGTACGTGCTCCGAGGGGTCGGCCAGGCGCAGGTCGGCCTCCTCGATGCCCCAGGCGCGGGCGGCGGCCACCGAGGCGCGCAGCCGGTCGGCCTGGGCGGGGGTGCGGGCCACGTTCACCACGCCGCCCTTGACGATGTCGCAGTCGATCGACTCGTTCTCGCAGACCGCGATGACCTCGTCGATGGAGGCGTACATCTCCCGCTGCAGGCGGCGGGCGTCCGAGCCGTACCGTTCGTGGGAGCCGGCCAGGTCGCCGGTCAGCCAGCCGCCGTTGCGTCCCGAGGCGCCGAACCCGGCGAACTCCTGCTCCAGCAGCACCACCCGGAGCGAGGGCCGGGCCTTCTTGAGGTAGTACGCGGTCCACAGCCCCGTGTAGCCGGCTCCGACGATCGCCACGTCGGCCTGCAGGTCGCCGTCGAGCCGCGGACCGGGCTCCGGCACCCCGGACGAGCGGTACCAGAAGGACACGTCACCGTTGACGAATCCGGACGACAAGGGAACTCGCGCGTTCATGGCCCCATATCCTGCTATATCGGGATTAGGTGGCGCATCTCACGACGAAATTCGTGATGAAACCCGTCGGTAGCGGGCATGTAACACGTCCCAGGCATGCTCCTCGTATGGGATTCTTGCGCATCCGGACCACGGTGGACGAGCGACCCGGACGGCTGGCCTCGCTGGCCTCGGCCCTGGCCGCCAGGGGCGGCAACATCCTCGGCCTGAGCGTCCAGTCCGACGCCGACGGCACGGTCGACGAGTTCGTGGCCGACATCCCGGCGAGCCCCGAGGCCGTCCGCGAGGCGCTGGAGGCCGCCGGCGGCCGCCGCGTCCAGGTGGTCCCCGCCACCGCCCACGAGCTGACCGACGAGCCGACCAGGGCGCTGCTGCTGGCCTCCCGGCTGCGTTCCATGCCCTGGCGGCTGCCCGAGCTGCTGGCCGAGCTGCTGCGCGCGGACGACGCCCGGTGGATCTACGGTGAACCGGTGAACGACCTCCCCGACCCGACCCTGCTCGTCGTGCCCGTGGCGCGGCGGCGCGCGGTCCGCCTGCGCCGCACCGGGCTGCCGTTCACGCTGACCGAGGCCGCCCGCGCGGCCTCCTTCGCCCGGCTCGCCCAGCCCGCGCCCGGCCAGACCCCGTCCGAACACGCGCTGAAACTGGCCGACGGCGCCGAGGTCACCGTGCGGCCGCTCACCACGATCTACCGCGAGGCCGTGCGCGACCTGCACGACAGGTGCTCGCCCGAGGCCCGCAGGTTCCGCTACTTCACCTCGATGCCCGCGCTCCCGCCGCGCACGTTCGACCGGCTCTGCGACCGCGGCAGGGGCTTCTCGCTGGTCGCCGGGCACGACGGCCAGGTGGTGGCGATGGCGAACCTCATGTTCACCCCCGACCCCGGCATCGCCGAGATGGCCTTCCTGGTGGAGGACCGCTGGCAGGGGCGTGGTTTGGGCACCGTGCTGGCCCGGATGCTGGTGCGGCAGGCGCGCGACCTCGGGTATGCCGAGGTCAGGGCCACGCTGCTGGCCGACAACGCGCGGATGCGCGGCCTGCTGACCACCCTGGGGGCCTCCGTCGGCCGGACCGAGGACCCGGGCGTCGTGGAGGCGCGGCTGCCGGTCGGCGCGCGGGCCTCAGCCTAGGCCCTCCTCCTCGGGCTCGCCGGGCCCGCCTGGCCCGCCGGAGTCGGCTGGGGCGGCGGCCGGGCCGATGCCGAGGTGACGCTCGATGCGTTCCAGGCTCTCCTCGATGCGGGTGAGCCGTTCGGCGAGCACCGAGCCGCCGCCGAAGTACACCTCCGTCGGACGTTCCCTGGTGCCGCGGCCCACCCGGTCGAGCAGGCGCTGCCGGACGTCGGCCAGGTCGGCGCCGGTCTCGGCCAGCGCCTGGGCGGCCAGCCCCTCGCCCTCCCTGATCAGCCCGAGCAGGATGTGCTCGGTGCCGATGTAGTTGTGGCGCAGCTGCAACGCCTCGCGCAGGGACAGCTCCAGCACCTTCTTGGCGCGCGGGGTGAAGGGGATGTGCCCGCTCGGCGAGCTGGCCCCGCGGCCCACCTCGCGCTCCACGAAGGCCCGTACGTGCTCCAGCTCCACGCCGCAGCCGTCGAGCACCAGCGCGGCCAGACCTTCACCCTCGTGGATGAGGCCCAGCAGGATGTGTTCCGTGCCGATGTAGTCGTGGCTCATCTGCCGCGCCTCCTCCTGGGCGAGCACGACGACCCTGCGCGCACGGTCGGTGAAGCGTTCGAACACCGGGGGCCTCCGTTCGACTGGGGCTGCCTCCACTATGCGCTACAAACCACGCCGTGTGGGGTATTTGTCCTGTGTGGATCTTGACGAGGTGGCCGGCCGCCTCTACGCAGTCCCGCCGGCGGAGTTCACCGCCGCCCGCGCGGCCGAGGTCCGCGCGGCCAAGGAGGCGGGCGACGTACGGCTCTCGCGCGACATCGCGAAGCTGCGCAAGCCCACCGTCTCGGCCTGGGCGGTCAACCGGCTGGCCCGCGAGCACCCCGCCGAGCTGGCCGAACTGCTCGGCGTGGGGGAGCGGCTGCGCGCGGCCTGGCAGGCGCAGGACGCCGGAGCGCTGGCCGAGCTGACCCGGTCGCGCGGCGAGGCGACCGCCAAGGTGGCGAGGCTGGCCAGGCAGGGCGGCGGCCTGTCGGCGGCGGCCGCCTCGGAGGTGGACCAGACGCTGGACGCCGCCGTCGTGGACGCCGGCGCCGCCGACCAGGTGCGGGCCGGCCGCCTGGCCAAACCGCTCAGCTACAGCGGCTTCGCCCCCGCCCCCGCCACTGCCCCTTCCACCGCGCCCGCCACCACCCCCTCCAGCGGGCCCCGGTCCACGGCGCGGGGGCGGGCCGGGAAGGACGCGGAGGCCGAGGCGCGGGCGGCCGCCGAGGCCAGGCAGGCCCGAGAGGCGAAGGAGGCGAAGGAGGCCGAAGAGGCGAGGAAGGCGAAGGAGCGCGCGGAGGCCGAGGCGGCCCACCGGGAGTGGGCCGAGGCCCTGGAGTCGGTCACCCGCGACTACGACGAGCGCGCCGAGAAGGTCGCCCGGCTGGAACGCAAGCTCGCCAAGGCCCGTAAGCGGCTGGAGGAGGTCCGGCAACGTCTGGAGGTCACGCGCCGCGAGGAGCGCCACGCCCGCCGCCGACTGGACTAAGGTGCACGAAAACGCGTTCGTACAGCTGCAAGGAGGGGCGATGGCCCCCTGGACGCCCGCCGACATCCCGGACCTCACCGGCACAACGGCCGTCGTGACCGGCGCCAACAGCGGCATCGGCCTGCCCACCGCCCGTGAGCTGGCCCGGCACGGTGCCCGCGTCATCGTGGCCGCCCGCTCGGCGGACAGGGGCGAGGCCGCCGTGGCGGAGATCCGGCGGGCGGTGCCGGGGGCCGACGTCGTGTACGGCGCTCTCGACCTGGCCGACCAGTCCTCGGTCCGGCGCTTCGCCGACACGATGGACAAGGTGGACCTGCTGGTCAACAACGCCGGCATCGGCCTGATCCCCCGCCGGCTGACCAAGGACGGCTGGGAGTTGCAGTTCGCCACCAACCACCTCGGACATTTCGCGCTCACCGGGCTGCTCCTGCCACGGCTGCTGGCCGCCCCGCACCCCCGGGTGGTCACCGTCTCCAGCGACGCGCACTCCATGGGCAGGCTCGACTTCGACGACCTCGCCCTGGAACGCGGCTACGGCCGGATGAGCGCGTACGGACGGTCCAAGCTCGCCAACCTGCTCTTCACCCTGGAGCTCCAGCGACGGGCCTCCAGCGCCGGTACGCGCCTGATCAGCGTGGCCACCCACCCGGGCGCCACCGCGACCCGCTTCGTCAAGCTGGGGCCCCTGCAGCCCCTCCTGCGGCTGTTCCTCCGGTCGGCCGACGCCGGCGCCGCCCCCTCCCTGTACGCCGCCACCTCGCCGGACATCACCGGCGGCGAGTTCGTCGGCCCCCGGCTGAAGCTGCTGACGCCCTCGGAGACGGCCAGGTCCGAGGAGGTCGCCAGGCGGCTGTGGGAGGTGTCCGCGCGGCTCACGGGCGTACGGTTCGAGGAGATCGCCCACCGCTGAAGCACGTGCCGCAGCCCGGAGCGCTCACCGGGTTTGGGGCGCCTGAGGCCCGTGGTGTGGCTTCGCCGGGCCGCCGTTCGGCGAGGATCGGTGGACGACGTGCCCTGGCCCCGGTCAGCGCAGGCCGCGGGCCAGGTGGGCACAGACGGGGAAGCCCTCGTCGGCGTACGGGGCGGCCAGGCGGTCGTAGCAGGCCCGGACGCGGGCGTAGGTCTCCGGCGGCTGCCGGGCGACCGTCTCGAAACGCGGGCCGCCCGCCTCGACCACGCCGCTCCACCAGGCGGCGACGTCCACGCGGTGCCGCCAGCGCAGCGTCCGCACGTCCACGGCCGTGAAGCCCGCCTCTTTCATGAGCCCGGCGAAGCGTTCCGGCCGTTCCACGGCGGCGAAGGGGCGGACCGGGGGCTCGTACGGCACCCCCGCCGCCGCCAGGGCCTCGGCGAAGACGTTCGTGGCCGTCATCTCGTCGGACTTCCACCAGGTCAGCGCGACGGCGCCGCCGGGACGCAGCACCCGGCGCAGCTCCGCGAGCGTCGCCGGGACGTCGGCGACGTGGTTGACGACGAAGTTGCCCGCCACGGCGTCGAAGCAGGCGTCCTCGAACGGCAGGACGGGCAGGGTGGCCCGGCGGACCGTGGCCGCGGGGTGGCGGCGGGCGACCAGCTCCAGCATGGCGGCATCGGCGTCCACAGCGGTGACCTCGGCGCCGGCCGCGAGCGCGGCCGCCGTGACCACGCCGGTGCCACACCCGACGTCGAGAATCCGCACCTGACGCTGTCCCGGACCGCCTGCCTCCGGGCGCCGTCCCGGACCGCCTGCCTTCGGACGCCGCTCCACCCGGCCGTCCAGGCCCGGGGTCACGTCGGCGCCTCGGGTTACGGCGGCGAGCAGGGCTTGGACGGTGTGCGAGCTGAGCCGCGCGAAGCCGCGGTCGTAAGCCTCGGGATCCCTCACAGGCCACGAGCCTACCCGCGCCGCCCGAATCCTGACATCTTCAGGTGATATTTCACCCCTTTCCCTGTCTCAGGACGAAATCTCAGGCTTATGGTCTTCGCCATGACCATCGACGCCTTCATCGACGCGCTGCCCAAGGTGGAGCTGCACGTGCATCTGGTCGGTTCGGCCTCGGTCGACACCGTGCTGGAGCTGTCCCGGCGGCATCCCGGCAGTGAGGTGCCGACCTCCGAGGAGGAACTGCGCCGCTTCTACACCTTCCTCGACTTCCCCCACTTCGCCCGCGTCTACCAGGCCGTCAACAGCCTCGTCCGCGAGCCCGAGGACGTCGCCACCCTCGTCCTCGGGCTGGCCAGGGACCTCGCCGGACAGGGCGGCCGGTACGCCGAGCTGCAGGTCACCCCGTACGCCCACCACATGGTCGGCATGCCCATGCGCGAGGTGACCGAGGCCCTGGACCTGGCCGCCCGGCGCTCCCTGACCGACCACGGCGTGGAGATGGCCTACATCTTCGACATCCCCGGCGAGTACGGCGAGGAGGCCGCCCGGATCACCGTCGACCACGCTCTGCGCGAACCTCCCGCCGCATTGGTAGGTTTCGGCATCGGAGGCATCGAACAGGACCGCCCCAAGTACCGAGACGCCTACCGCGACGCCTTCACCGCCGCACGCGCCGCCGGCCTGCACAGCGTCCCGCACGGCGGCGAGATGAGCGGCCCCGAGACGATGTGGGAGGTCATCGAGGGGTACGGCGCCGAGCGCATCGGCCACGGCATCAACTGCCTGTCCGACCCCCGCCTGGTCGCCCACCTGCGCGAGACCCAGCTCCCCCTGGACGTCTGCCCCACCTCCAACGTCTGCACCGGCCAGGTGCCCGACCTGGCCGCCCACCCGCTGCCCCGGATGCTGGAGGAGGGCCTGTACGTCACCCTCAACAGCGACGACCCGCCCATGTTCGCCACCACGCTGGCGGGGGAGTACCGGGCCGCCGCCCACGTGCTCGGCCTGGACGCCCCCGAGCTGGCCCGGCTCGCACGCAACGCCGTCAACGCCTCCTACCTGGCCGCCGACCGCAAGCAGACCCTCCTGAAGGAGATCGACACCCTGACCGCCACCCTCTGACTGCCAGGCACGCCGTGCGCCCCGGACCCGCGTTCGAGGTCAGGGGGAGGCCAGGCGGCCCAGTTCTGGGGGGATCTTGGCGGCGGCGGCGCGGTCCAGGAGGAACAGGGTGCCGGCTCGGCCGCGGGCGCCGGCCGCGGGCACCTGGACGTGCCCCGAGTCCGACAGCGCCAGGCGTACCGCGCCCGACTTCTCCTCCCCGGCCGCCACCACCCACACCTCGCGCGCCGCCTGGATGGCCGGCAGCGTCAGGGAGATGCGGGTGGGGGGCGGCTTGGGGGAGCCGTGGACGGAGACGACCGGGCGCGTGTCGTACAGGGCGGGCATGCCGGGGAACAGCGAGGCCACGTGCGCGTCGGGGCCCATGCCGAGGAGCATGACGTCGAAGGCCGGCACCGGGCCGTGGTCCTCGGGGCGGGCCGCGGCGCGCAGCTCGGCGGCGTACGCCTCGGCCGACTCCTCGGCCGTCATGCCCGAGTCGGGGCCGCGCATGACGTGGATCCGGGCGGGGTCCAGGTCGACGTGGTCGAGCAGCGCCTGGCGGGCGCCGGTCTCGTTGCGCTCCTTGTCGCCGGTGGGCACGAAACGTTCGTCGCCCCACCAGACGTCCAGGCGCCGCCAGTCGACGGCGTCACGGGCGGGCGTGGCGGCGATGGCGGCCAGCGTGGCGATGCCGACCGTGCCGCCGGTCAGCACGATCGAGGCCGACCCCTTGGCCGACTGCACGTCGACCAGGCGCGTGATGATGCGCGCCGCCACGGCCTTGGCCAGGACGTCGGCGTCGCGGTGCACGACAACGTTGGGAACGCTCACGACACTTCTTTCTCAAGTGGAGGGGGGTCAGCCCTTGTACGTACGGGCGAAGCGCTTGACGGCGGCCTCGTAGACCTCGTCGCTGTCCAGCCGGCGCAGCTCCTCGGCCATCAGCTCGGAGGTGTGCCGCCTGGCCAGGGCCACGTTCCGGTCGGGCTGGCCGGGACGCGACAGCGTGGCCAGCCGCGCGTCGGAACGCATGACCGACAGCTCGCCGTCGCCGGTCTGCAGCCGTACGGCGGTCAGGCCGGGACCGGCCGACTCGCCCACCTTGACCGGCGCGCCCAGCCGCTCCGACAGCCAGGCCGCCAGCAGCGGCGCGCTCGGGTGCCCGGCGCTGGCCTCCACCACGCCCTTGCGCACCTTGCCCACCGGCTGGTCGAACGCGGCGGCCAGCAGGCTGCGCCACGGCGTCAGCCGGGCCCAGGCCAGGTCGGTGTCGCCGGGGGCGTACCCCTTGGCGCGGGTGACCAGCGAGGCGGCGCCGCCGTTCTCGAAGCCCTTGGCGTCGGTGATGCGCCGCTGGGCCAGGGCGCCGATCGCGTCCTTGGACGGCACGTCGGGGGCCGCGCCCGGCCACCAGGCCACCACGGGGGTGTCGGGCAGCAGCAGGGGGCTGACGACGGAGTCGGCGTGCTGGGTCAGCTCGCCGTACAGGCGCAGGACCACGACCTCGCCCGGGGTGTTCTCGCCGATGCGCAGCTCGGCGTCGAGGCGGTTGGGCTCGGCCTCCTCCCGCTTGATCACCACGATGATGCGCGAGGGGTGCTCGCGGGCCGCCTCGGTGGCGGCGCGCAGCGCGTCGTACTGGTGGCGCTCCTCGGAGACCACCACGAGGGTCAGCACCATGCCGATGGCGGGCGCGCCCATCTGGTGGCGCAGCAGCATGAGCTGCGCCGAGATCTTGCCGGCCGTCGTGTCCGACAGCATGAAAGTCGTCACTAGAGTCTCCTCCACACGCGGCCGTCGCGCGCCATCATCGCGTCGGCCGACTCCGGTCCCCACGAGCCCGACTCGTAGGCCTCGGGCTGTCCCTGCGTGGCCCAGAAGTCCTCGATCGGGTCGAGGATCGTCCAGGACAGCTCGACCTCGCGCTGGTGCGGGAAGAGCGGCGGGTCGCCGATCATGACGTCGAGCAGCAGCCGCTCGTACGCCTCGGGCGAGGACTCCAGGAACGACTCGCCGTAGGCGAAGTCCATGGACACGTCGCGCACCTCCATGGCGGTGCCCGGGACCTTCGACCCGAACCGCACGGTGATGCCCTCGTCCGGCTGCACGCGGATGACCAGGGCGTTCTGGCCGAGGATCTCGGTGTCGGTCTTGCTGAAGGGCAGGTGCGGCGCCCGCTGGAACACCACGGCCACCTCGGTGACCCGGCGGCCCAGCCGCTTGCCGGTACGCAGGTAGAACGGCACCCCGGCCCACCGCCGGTTGGCGATCTCCAGCTTGATGGCCGCGTACGTCTCCGTGATCGACTCGGCGGGGATGCCCTCCTCCTGGAGGTAGCCGACGACCTTCTCACCGCCCTGCCACCCGGCCGCGTACTGGCCGCGGGCGGTGTTGAGCCCCAGGTTGGACGGCAGCCGCACCGCCTTGAGCACCTTCTCCTTCTCCCGGCGCAGCGCCGAGGCGTCGAAGGAGGTCGGGTCCTCCATGGCGACCAGCGCGAGCAGCTGGAGCAGGTGGTTCTGGATCACGTCGCGGGCCGCGCCGATGCCGTCGTAGTAGCCGGCGCGCCCGCCGATGCCGATGTCCTCGGCCATGGTGATCTGCACGTGGTCGACGAAGCTGCGGTTCCAGATGGGCTCGTACAGGTTGTTGGCGAAGCGCAGCGCCAGGATGTTCTGGACCGTCTCCTTGCCCAGGTAGTGGTCGATCCGGAAGATCGAGCTCTCCGGGAACGCCGACGTGGTGATCTCGTTCAGCTCGTGGGCCGACTTCAGGTCGTGGCCGAACGGCTTCTCGATGACCACCCGCCGCCACGACCCCTCGGGCGCGTCGGACAGGCCGGTGCGCTTGAGCTGCTCGACCACCACGGGGAAGAACTTGGGCGGGACGGACAGGTAGAAAGCGTAGTTTCCGCCCGTGCCGCGGGTCTGGTCGATCTCCGCCAACGCCATCGCCAGCGCGTCGAAGGCTCCGTCGTCGGAGAACTCGCCCGGCACGAAATGGATGCCTTCGAGGATCTGCTTCCAGACCTCCTCGCGGAACGGCGTACGCGCGTGCGCCTTGACCGCGTCGTGCGTCAACTGCGCGAAGTCCTGGTCCTTCCAGTCGCGCCTGGCGAAACCGACCAGCGAGAAACCGGGCGGCAGCAGGCCGCGGTTGCCCAGGTCGTAAATGGCCGGCAGCAGCTTGCGCTTGGCCAGGTCGCCCGTCACGCCGAACAGCACCAGCACGCACGGCCCCGCCACCCGCGGCAGCCGCTTGTCACGCGGGTCGCGCAAGGGGTTGGCCTCGGCGACCTCCAATGTCGTGGCGGTGTTCGCCACGGCCGCCGCCACCGCGACGACCTCCTCCTCAGGAGATGCTTCGTCAGTCATCTCAAACCTCCTGTGCGGCTGCGAGCAAATGCGCGACACCCGTCGCGCGGTCCGTCAAGTGCAGGCGTACGGCGGGCCGCCCGCGCGTCTCCAGCGCGGCCAGGTCGCCCAGCGCCTGCGCGAGCTGGAGCCGCCCCAGCGTGTACGGCTGCCCGGGCACGGCGACGTCGTCGGTCACCGCCCCCGTGATCTGCAGGAACACGCCGTTCTGCGGCCCGCCCTTGTGGTATTGGCCGGTCGAGTGCAGGAAGCGCGGCCCCCACCCGAACGTCACCGGCCGGTTGGTGCGGATGGCGAGCAGGGCGCGCAGCGTGGCCGCGTCGGCCATCATCCACGCGTCGGTCATCTGCTCGAAGTCGGCCCCCTCGGGCATCGGCGCGTCGAAGGCGGCCAGCCGGTCGAGGTAGGCCATCACGGCCAGGTAGCCGTCGTGCGGGATGGCCTTCAGCAGCTCGGCCAGCACGCCGGGCAGGTCGTGGGAGCGGACCGCGCCGTAGACCTCGACGGGCCCGTCGACCAGCGTGGGAGCGCCGAGCGGCAGGTCGGGCAGGGCCAGCAGGGCCGCGGTGTTCTCCTTGGACTCGGCCACGTTCGGCTGGTCGAAGGGGTCGATCTCCAGCAGCAGCCCGGCCACGGCGGTCGCGTACTCCCAGACCAGGAACTGGCCGCCGAGCGGCCCGTCGACGCGGACGGCGCCGTCGTCGGACTCGATCGCGACGACCAGCTCGTCGCCGGTGTGGTTGGGGTCGGCGTTGACGATCGGCAGGATGCCCCTGCCCTGCTTGCCGGTGGACTCGGCGACGAGCTGCTCGATCCAGTCGGGCAGCCCGTTGATGCCGGAGAGCTGGTCCTCCAGCACGAGCTTGTCGCGCCCGGCCAGCGCCGCGCCGCCGAGGGCCGCGCCCAGGTCGAGGCCGGGGTTGCCGGTGTCCTGCGACAGCAGCGGCAGCACCTCCTCGGCGTCGTCCAGCAGCCGCTCGACGTCGGCCCCGGCCAGCGCGCTCGGCACCAGCCCGAACGCCGACAGCGCCGAGTAGCGGCCGCCCACGTCGGGGACGGCCAGCACCAGGTGGTAGCCGCCGTCGACGGCCCGCTGCTCCAGCGGAGAGCCGTGGTCGGTGACGACCACGATCCGGTCGGCGGGCGAGATGCCCGCCTCGGTGAAGATCTGTTCGTAGATGCGCAGGTGGCAGTCGGTCTCGACGGTCGAGCCGCTCTTGCTGGCCACCACCACGACCGTGGACTCCAGCAGGTCGCTCAGCGCCCGCCGGACCTGCGCGGGGTCGGTCGTGTCCAGCACGGTCAGCGGCACGTCGGCGGTCTGGCAGATCACCTCGGGAGCCAGCGACGAGCCGCCCATCCCGGCCAGCACCACGTTCGTCAGGCCCTCGGCGCGCGCCCGCTCCACGAGCTTGCCCAGCTCGGGAAGGAGCTCGCGGGAGGTGCGCGGCAGCGTCAGCCAGCCGAGCCGGACCGCCGCCACCGCCTCGGCGTCCTCACCCCACAGCGTGGGGTCGCCGCCGGCCAGCCGCGCGGGCACGCCGTCGGCGACGAGGCGCCCCGCGACGGAGGAGGCGGCCGCGGCCACCCCCTCCTCGCGGTAGGACACCTCGATCATGGCACCAGATTCTTGGTGACGCTCTCCAGCAGCTCGTTCCAGGACGCCTCGAACTTCTCGACGCCCTCCTCCTCCAGCACCCGCACGACGTCGTCGTAGTCGATGCCGGCGTCCTTGAGCGCGGCCATGGTGTTCCAGGCCTGCTCGTAGAAGGGACGCACGGTGTCGCCGGTGACCTGGGCGTGGTCGGCGGTGGCGTCGAGCGTCTTCTCCGGCATCGTGTTGACGGTGCCGGGGGCGACGAGCTGGTCGACGTACATGGTGTCGGAGTAGTCGGGGTTCTTCACCCCGGTCGAGGCCCACAGCGGGCGCTGCGGACGGGCGCCCGCGGCGCGCAGGCGCTGCCAGCGCTCGGAGCTGACGACCTCCTCGTAGGCGGCGTAGGCCAGGCGCGCGTTGGCGATGCCCGCCTTGCCCTTCAGCTCCGGCTTGCCGAGCTTGTCGAGCCGCTTGTCGATCTCGGTGTCGACGCGGCTGACGAAGAACGAGGCCACCGACTCGATCGTGGCCAGGTCCAGACCCTTGGCCTGCGCGGCCTCCAGCCCGGCCAGCCAGGCGTCCATGACCGCGCGGTAGCGCTCCAGGGAGAAGATCAGCGTGACGTTGACGCTGATGCCCTCCGACAGCGCCTGCGTGATCGCGGGCAGGCCCTCAAGGGTGGCCGGGATCTTGATGAACAGGTTGGGCCGGTCGACCATCCACCACAGCGCCCTGGCCTCGGCCACGGTCTTCTCGCTCTCGCGGGCCAGGCGGGGGTCGACCTCCAGCGAGACGCGGCCGTCCACGCCGCCGGTGGCGTCGTAGACCGGGCGCAGCACGTCGGCGGCCCAGCGGATGTCGTACGTGGTGATGGCGCGTACGGCCTCCTCCACGGTGACGCCGCGCACGGCCAGGTCGTGGAGCTGGGAGTTGTAGGCGTCGCCCTTGCTGAGCGCGCTTGCGAAGATCGTCGGGTTGGAGGTGACCCCGACGACGTTCTTCTCGCGGATCAGCTGGTCGAGGTTGCCCGTGCGCAGCCGTTCGCGGCTGATGTCGTCGAGCCAGATGGAAACGCCCTGGCCGGACAGCTTGTTGAGGTTCTCGCTCATCTTCTTCTCAGTTTCCCGTCGTCTCGCCCTTGTCCTGACCCAGCTTGGCGAGGCTCGCCTTGGCCGCGGCCGCCACGCGCTCGGCCGTGAGCCCGAACTGCTCGTACAGCGTCTTGTACGGCGCCGAGGCGCCGAAGTGCTCCAGGCTGACCACTTCGCCGCACTCGCCGACGAACTGGTGCCAGCCGAGCGCGACGCCGGCCTCGACCGCGACCCGAGCCCTGATCGAGCTCGGCAGGACGGTCTGCCGGTAAGCGGAGTCCTGCCCGTTGAACCACTCGACACACGGCATCGACACCACTCGTGCCGGGATGCCCTGCGCCTCCAGCAGCTCGCGGCCCTGCACGGCCACCTCGACCTCGCTGCCGGTGGCGATGATGATCACGTGCGGCTGGCCGTCGGACGCCTCGCGCAGCACGTAGCCGCCGCGGGCCACGCCGTCGGCGTTCGTGCCCTCGTAGACCGGTACGTTCTGCCTGGTCAGAGCCAGGGCGGCGGGACGGTCGGTGTGCTCAAGGATCGTCTTCCACGCGTAGGCGGTCTCGTTGGCGTCGGCCGGGCGGACGACGTCGAGGCCGGGGATCGCGCGCAGCGCCCACAGGTGCTCGATCGGCTGGTGGGTGGGGCCGTCCTCGCCCAGGCCGATGGAGTCGTGCGTCCAGACGTAGGTGACCGGCAGCTTCATCAGCGCGGCCAGGCGCACCGAGGGGCGCATGTAGTCGGAGAAGACCAGGAACGTGCCGCCGTAGGGGCGGGTGCCGCCGTGCAGGGCGATGCCGTTGAGTATCGCGCCCATGGCGTGCTCGCGGATGCCGAAGTGCAGCGTGCGGCCGTAGCGGTTACCGGGGAAGTCCTTGGTCTGGTACTCCTCGGGGATGAAAGACGGCTCGCCCTTCATCGTGGTCAGGTTCGACTCGGCCAGGTCGGCCGAGCCGCCCCACAGCTCGGGCAGCACCGGCGCGAGCGCGCCCAGCACCTCGCCGCTGGCCTTGCGGGTGGCCATCGAGGAGCCGGTCTCGAACTCGGGCAGGGCCGTGGCCCAGCCGGCGGGCAGCTCGCGGTGGGAGATGCGGTCGAACTCCTTGGCCCGCTCGGGGTTGGCCAGGCGCCATTCGGCGTAGCCCTTGTCCCACTCGGCGCGGTCGTTGCGGCCGCGGGCGACCACCTCGCGGGCGTGCTGGAGCACCTCGGCCGGCACGTCGAAGCTCTTGGCCGGGTCCATGCCCAGGATCTCCTTGGTCGCGGCGATCTCCGCCTCGCCCAGGGCCGCGCCATGGATCTTGCCGGTGTTCTTCTTGTTCGGCGCCGGCCAGCCGATGATCGTGCGCAGCCGGATGAAGGAGGGCCGGTCGGTCTCGGCCTTGGCCGCCTCCAGCGCCTCGTACAGCGCCTGGACGTCCTCCTCGTACTCGCCGCCGGCGGTCCAGTCGACGCTCTCGGTGTGCCAGCCGTAGGCCTCGTAGCGCTTGACGACGTCCTCGGACTTGGCGATGAGGGTGTCGTCCTCGATGGAGATGTGGTTGTCGTCGTACAGGACGACGAGGTTGCCCAGCTTCTGGTGGCCGGCCAGGGCGCTGGCCTCGTGGCTGATGCCCTCCTCGATGTCGCCGTCGCTGACGAAGCACCAGATGTGGTGGTCGAACGGCGAGGAGCCGCGCTCGGCGTCGGGGTCGAACAGGCCCCGCTCGCGGCGGGCCGCCATCGCCATGCCGACCGCGTTGCCCAGGCCCTGGCCGAGCGGGCCGGTGGTGGTCTCCACGCCGGCGGTGTGGCCGTGCTCGGGGTGGCCCGGGGTCAGGCTGTCCCACTGGCGCAGCCGGCGCAGGTCGTCGAGCGTCAGGCCGTAGCCCGACAGGTAGAGCTGGATGTAGAGCGTCAGGCTGGTGTGGCCGCACGACAGCACGAACCGGTCGCGGCCCGCCCAGTTGGGGTCGCTGGGGTCGTGGCGCATCACGCGCTGGAACAGCAGGTATGCGGCGGGGGCCAGGCTCATGGCGGTGCCGGGGTGACCCGAGCCCGCCTTCTCCACTGCGTCCATCGCCAGGGCCCGGACGACGTCGACGGCCTTCTTGTCGAGGTCGGTCCATTCAAGGGCTGGCACGAGTTCGGTGCTCAAGTGCTCGATCTCCGGAATCTAGTTGTCATTTGGCAGTACCTGTTGGCTATCCCGCCCACACGGGACCCTAACCGAGTGGAGCTGGCGATCGATTCCCATTCCACCCTCGCGTGTCCATGAATGGCGCAAGCCCCCCATTGGCCGGACCGTCCGCCCCTGCGACTACAGTTTGTTTGTTCGCAGAGGCGCCACGGCGCCACTCATCGATCCGCTCTAATCAGAGGTTACGCGTTGACTCCGCACAGGCTGGAAGCGCCTTGACGGTGCTGACCAACAGGCAGGCCACGGCCCCCTCGACCGAGCCCGGGGCGCCGCGCACGTTCGGCATGGTCGTGAAGGCCTACGTCGCGCTCACCAAGCCGCGGATCATCGAGCTGCTGCTGATCACGACCCTTCCGGTGATGTTCCTGGCGGCCGGCGGCCTGCCGCCGCTGTGGAAGTCGATCGCCGTCATGGTCTTCGGCACCCTGTCGGCGGGCAGCGCCAACGCGCTCAACTGCTACGTCGACCGCGACATCGACCAGAAGATGCGGCGCACCCGCCGCCGGCCGCTGGCCCGGCACCAGGTCTCGCCGCGCGGCGCGCTGGTCTTCGGGATCGTCCTGGGGATTTTGTCCACTGTTGGCCTGTGGCTCACCACCAATTGGCTGGCCGCGGTGCTGTCCACCGGCGCGATCCTGTTCTACGTCATCGTCTACTCGATGCTGCTCAAGCGCCGCACGGCCCAGAACATCGTCTGGGGCGGCATCGCGGGCTGCATGCCGGTCATGATCGGCTGGGCGGGCATCACCGAGCGGCTCGACTGGGCGCCCCTGGTGCTGTTCGGCGTGGTGTTCTTCTGGACGCCGCCCCACACCTGGACCCTCGCCATGCGCTACAAGGAGGACTACGCGGCGGCCAAGGTGCCGATGCTGCCGGTGGTGGCCACCGAGCGGCGGGTGATCCTGGAGTCCGTGGCCTACACCTGGGCGACCGTGCTGTGCTCGCTGGCCCTGTGGCCGGTGGCCGGCACCACGCTGTTCTACCCGGTCGTCGCGGTCGTGCTCGGCGTGGTCTGCCTGTGGGAGGTCCACCGCCTGCTGGCCCGGCTCAACGCCGGCAAGAGCGGCGTCGACCTGCGCCCGATGCGCTTCTTCCACTGGTCCAACGCCTACCTCGCGCTGCTCTTCCTCGCCGTCGCGATCGACCCGCTGCTGGCCTGACCGCCGTGACCGTCCCGGCCGCCGTGCGCGAGGCCCCCGCGGCGCGTGTCCGGACGGTGAGGAGTGGCTGTCCCGGGCGGGCGGTCGGCACGGACCCCGGCCCTTCGATCCGTTAAAGTCACGGTATGGCGACCCGTGATCCACGCTGGGTGTTGAAGGACCGCCCGTCGTTCGCGTTGATCACCGGGCTGGTCCTCACCGGCATCTGCGCCCTGGTCTCGTTCTCCTTCGACGTGATCAACGGCGAGCCGGTGCAGTTCTTCATCGCGCTCGGGCTCGCCCTGGCGCCGGTGCCGCTGCTGCTGGCCGCCGTGCTGGCGCTGGACCGCATGGAGCCGGAGCCGCGCAGCAACCTGATCTTCGCCTTCGCCTGGGGCGCGGGCATCGCCGTGCTGGTCGCCGGCGCGATCAACTCGCTCAACCTCCACTACTTCATCGACACCGCCAAGCTCTCGCCGACCAGCGCCCGCAACCTGGCGGCCACCTTCGGCGCGCCGGTGGTCGAGGAGACGATGAAGGGCCTGGTGCTGCTCGGCCTGCTGAAGTTCCGCCGGGCCGAGCTCGACGGCCCCACCGACGGCATCATCTACGCCAGCATGGTCGGCCTCGGCTTCGCCATGAGCGAGAACGTCAGCTACTACCTGTCGGCGCTCAACGGCAACGGCGTCAGCAGCCTGGCGGTCACCGTGGTGCTGCGCGGCATCCTGTCGCCGTTCGCCCATCCGCTGTTCAGCTCGATGATCGGGGTGGCCGTCGCCTACGCGGCCCAGCGCCAGGGGCCCGAGCGGGTCTTCCTGGTGCTGGCCGGCTGGTCGGGGGCGATGATCCTGCACGGCCTGTGGAACGGCCTGGCCTCCTACGGCGGCTTCCCCGGGCTCGTGGTGGCCTACCTGGCGCTGCTGGTGGTGCTCGTCGTGCTGATCGGCGTGGTGTTCCGCGACCGGCGGCGCATCGTCGCGCTCATCCAGACCTACCTGCCGCCGTACGAGCCGACCAAGCTGGTCGGGCCGGCCGACATCTACATGCTGTCCACGTTCGCCAGGCGCCGCCAGGCCAGGCAGTGGGCCAGGGCCTACGGCGGCAAGCGGGGCGTGCGCGCCATGCGCGACTACCAGCTCGCCGCCACCGAGCTGGGCCTGCTGCACGAGCGGGCGGCCCGCCACATCGTCGACGAGCAGGCCTTCCACGAGGAGCAGCGGGCCCTGCTGGAGTGCATGAGCACCGCCCGCGCCGACTTCCCGGTGCCGCCCGTGCACGCCCGCCGGATGGCCAGGGGCACCCCGCCGCCCGGCTACGCGCCCGGCGCGCCCGGCTGAGCCAGGATCTCGGTCAGCGAGACCTCGCGCGGCCCGGGGTAGACCGGGTCGGAGTGCAGCAGCAGCGCGTCCACGACGGCCTTGCCGGTGGCCAGCAGCTCCCGGGTGGCGTAGGCGTACGTGGTGGCCGCCCACTGGCGGGTGGAGTCGTCGCCGACGCCGAACGTCTCCAGCCCGGCCGTCCGGCACAGCGCGACGGCTCTCGGCAGGTGGAAGACCTGGGTGACGACGGTGACCCGCTCGGCGCCGAACACCCGGCGGGCCCGTACGCACGAGTCCCAGGTGTCGAAGCCGGCGTAGTCGAGCACGATCACGTCCGCCGGCACGCCCCTGCGCAGCAGGTAGTCGCGCATGGCGGTGGGCTCGTCGTAGTCCTTGCGGCTGTTGTCGCCCGACAGCAGCAGCGCCCGCACCTTGCCCGCCCGGTAGAGCTCGGCGGCCACGTCGAGCCGGCGGGCCAGCATGGGCGTGGGCTGCGTGCGCCACAGCCCGGCGCCGAGCACCAGCGCGGCCTGCGCGGGCGGCACCCGGCCCAGCCAGCCCCCCGTGTCGGCCACCACGCGGTGCGGCGAGCTGTCGAGCCAGGCCCAGGTCATGGGCGCCAGCGCGAGCACGCTGACCAGCACCAGCCCCTGGTAGGTACGGCGCAGCAGCCTGCGCGAGAGCCTAGGGAGTCGCACCACACCCCATACCATCGCACAACGGTCAGACCGGAGCGGGCGCTTCCGTGTGAGCGGCGGCGGCCGGGGCCTCCAGCGGGCCTCTGGCGCGCAGCGAGGTGACCACCCGCAGCGCGGCGATCCACACCAGCGAGGCGCCGAGCACGTGCAGCAGCACCAGCGCGGCCGGCACAGCCAGGAAGTACTGGGTGTAGCCGATCACGCCCTGGGCCAGCTCCACCGCGAACAGCCCGAGCGCGGCCCGCCTGGCGGCCCGGGGCGCGCCGGTCACGCGCAGCGCGAACAGCAGCGCGAACGTCAGGCCGACGACGACGTAGACGATGTCGGCGTGCAGCCGGGCCACGGTCTCGATGTCGAAGCCGAACCGCGAGGCGATGACGTCGCCCGAGTGCGGGCCCGTGCCGCTGACCACCACGCCCGCCACCAGCAGCACCGCCGTGGCCGCGAGCAGCGCGTGGCCGAGCCGCCGGACGTCGTGGTGGGCGACCCCGGCGGCCGGGCCGTCGCCCTCGCCGGCGCGGGCGTAGAGCATCCAGCAGGCGGCGATCAGGGCCATGGAGATCAGGAAGTGCATGCCGACCGTGAACGGGCTGAGCGCGGTCCTGACCACCAGCCCGCCCCACAGGGCCTGGGCCAGCACGCCCGCCGGCTGCAGCAGGGCCAGGCGCACCAGGGCCCGCCTGCGCGGGACCAGGCGCAGCGCCGCGACGACGCACGCCGCGCCCACCGCCAGCACCAGGAACGTCAGCAGCCGATTGCCGAACTCGATGAGCATCGTGAGCATCGACATCTCGGGATGGGCGACGGGCACGAAACTGTCGGGCGTGCACTTCGGCCAGGTCGGGCAGCCGAGCCCGGAACCGGTCACCCGCACGCCCGCGCCGGTCACCGCGATGCCCGCGTTGGCCACGACGGAGGCCAGCGCCCAGCCGCGCATCGAGCGCGTGGTCGGCGCCCAGAACGAGCGCAGGGCGCGGACGAGGACGTTGGGACGGCCGGTGGATTCCTTCACGTCAACGATAGTACGGGCCGGGTAGGACGGTCCCGTCAGGGGCTTCTCCGGAACGTGACAATGTGACATGTTACTCCTGGCGGCTTCCTCGACCCGGTTCCCGGAGGGCTTCGAACTGTGATCACAACTGTCGACTACCACACGGGCGGTGAGCCGTTCCGGATCGTCACCGGAGGCGTCCCCGGCATCCCCGGGGCGGACGTGCTCACCCGGCGGGAGAACGCGCCCGCCCACGCCGACCACGTCAGGCGGCTGCTGTGCCACGAGCCGCGCGGGCACGCCGACATGTACGGCTGCTTCCTCGTCCCGCCCGACGACGCCGGGGCCCATCTCGGCGCGCTGTTCTGGCACAAGGACGGCTTCTCCACCGCCTGCGGGCACGGCACGATCGCCCTCGGGGCGTACGCGGTGCAGGAGGGGCTGGTCGCGGCCGATCCCGACGGGGAGACCGACGTGGTGGTGGACGTGCCGTCGGGGCGGGTCAGGGCGCGGGTGCGGTGCTCGGGCGGGCGGGTTGTGGGGGTGACGTTCGTGAGCGTGCCGTCGTACGTGATCGCCCGGGACGTGGCCGTCGCCGGAACCAAGGTTGATATTTCGTACGGCGGGGCAATTTATGCGTCTATTTCGGCTGGGGAGTTGGGTCTGTCCTTCGAGCCCCGCCATCTGACCGCCCTGGTCGGGCACGCCCGCCGCATCAAGGCCGCCCTGGCCGGCCACCCCGCCACCCGCCACCCCCGCGACGACCGCCTGTCCGGCGTCTACGGCGTCATCTTCCACGACGACCTGCCGGACGACGACCTGCCGGCCGCCGCCGCGCCGGACGGGGGATCGGCGGGCGGCGGATCGGCGGGCGGCGAGCTGCCGGGGGCCGGGCGGAGTGTCCGGCAGCGCAACGTCACCGTCTTCGCCGACGGCGAGGTGGACCGGTCGCCGTGCGGGTCGGGCACCGCCGCCAGGATGGCGCTGCTGCACGACGCGGGCCTGCGCGGAACCCTGGTGCACGAGAGCGTCGTCGGGTCCGTCTTCCTGGCCCGGGTGGCCGGGGTGACGGCCGAGGGGATCGTGCCGGAGATCGAGGGCATGGCCTACCGCACCGGCCGGCACGTCTTCGAGCTCGATCCCGCCGACCCGATCGGAACGGGGTTCACGCTGCGATGAGCGCGCTTCCCTACATTGACGGGCCCGTGCTGGAGCGGCTGGTGCCGGTCGGCCGCGCGGTGGCCGTCCTCGAACAGGCCCTGCGCGACGGGCTCGACCCCGAGCTGACGCCCCGGCGGCCGGCCGTGGACCTGCCGGCCGGGCAGCTCCTGCTCATGCCCGCCGCCGCCGGCCGCTACGCCGGGGTCAAAGCCGTCACCGTCACGCCCGCCAACCCCGGGCGCGGCCTGCCCCGCATCCAGGGGACGTACCTGCTGCTGGACGGCTCGACCCTGGCCCCGCTCGCCGCCCTGGACGGCATCGCGCTCACGTCCCTGCGTACGCCCGCCGTCTCGGCCCTGGCCGTCTCCTACCTGGCCGAGCCGGACGCGCGCCGCCTGGTGGTGTTCGGCAGCGGGCCGCAGGCGTACGGGCACGTCCTGGCCCTGCGCGAGGTGCGACCGGTCGAGCACGTCACGATCGTGGGCCGCGACCCCGCCCGCGCCGCCGCCCTGGCCGCCCGCTGCCACGCCCTGGGCCTCACCGCCGAACCCCTGACCACCGAATCCCTGACGGCCGAACCCCTGACCACCGAACCCCTGACCGCCCAACCCCTGACGGCCGAACCCCCGACCGCCGGAACCCCCGCCGGTGCGCTGCCCGGTGCGGTGGCCGACGCGATCCGGGCCGCCGACCTCGTCGCCTGCTGCACCACGGCCGCGCGGCCGCTGTTCCCCGGTAAGCTCGCCCGGGACGGCGTCACCGTGGTCGCGGTCGGGTCGCACGAGCCCGGCGTCCGCGAGCTCGACGGCGACCTCGTCGCCCGCGCCACCGTGGTCGTCGAGGCCAGATCGGCCGCCCTGGAGGAAGCCGGCGACGTGATCATCCCGATCCGCCACGGTACGATCACCTCTGGTCATCTCGCCGGGAACCTCGCCGAGCTGATCGCCGGGAGGGTGGTGGCCGGTCCCGGCCCGCGGGTGTTCAAGAGCACGGGCATGGCGTGGCAGGACCTGGTGGTCGCCGCGGCCGCGTACGAGGCGTGGAAGTAGGAGGGGAAGGCGGATGGCTGCCGAGGACCGGCTCGACCTGCCGATGGTGGGGGAGCGGCAGAGTCTGCGCGAGCAGGTCGCGCACGCGCTGCGGGCCGCGCTGATCACCGGCGAGATGCGGCCAGGGGTGGTCTACTCCGCGCCCGTGCTCGCCGCGCAGTTCGGCGTCTCGGCCACGCCGGTCCGCGAGGCCATGCTCGACCTGGCCAAGGAGGGCCTGGTCGAGGCCGTGCGCAACAAGGGCTTCCGGGTGACCGAGCTGTCCGACCGCGACCTCGACGAGCTGACCCAGATCCGCGAGCTGATCGAGGTGCCCACCGTCTCGCGGCTGGCCGACAGCGCCCGCGCCGAGGAGTTCGAACGGCTGCGCCCGATCGCCGAGGAGATCGTCTCGGCCGCCGACCGGGCCGACCTGCTCGCCTACATCGACGCCGACCTGCGCTTCCATCTGGAGCTGCTGGCCCTGGCCGGGAACGTCCACCTGGTGGAGGTGGTGCGCGACCTGCGCAACCGGGCCCGGCTCTACGGCCTGTCGCAGCTGGCCGAGCGCGGCTCGCTGACCGACTCCGCCAGGGAGCACCTGGCCATGCTCGACGCGCTCAAGAGCGGCGACGGCAAGGCGGTCGGCCATCTGATGGGCGAGCACATCGGCCACGTCCGGGGCATCTGGGCCGAGCACTGACGGCTGCCGCGTTTCTTTACCGTCCGAATTAATAGGGTTTGTCCGTTTTGCGGTAATGTGTTGGTGAAAGCTTTCACGAACTCGCCTTCCTGAAGGCCTCACCAGCCCGGTCACGCGGACGCCCGCGTCCGCTGACCTTCACCGGGCTCGGCGAACCCGCCCACCTCAAGCCGAGCCCTCCGCCGCGCGCCCGAGAGATCCCCATCCCCGCGGGCGCGCGGCGGCACCCTTCAGGGCCGCACCCACCGCCCGGTGATCAGCGCCCCGTCATCCGGGTCGAGCCGAGGCTGGCGGCCACGACGCACACGATCGCCGCCCACTGCTGCACGTGCAGGACCTCGCCCAGCACCAGCACGCCCGCCAGCGCCGCCACGGCCGGCTCCAGGCTCATCAGAATGCCGAACACGTGCTTGGGCATGCGCCGCAGCGCGTGCAGCTCCAGCGAGTACGGGATCACCGACGACAGCAGCCCCACCCCCAGCCCGATCAGCAGCAGCGACGGCTGGAGCAGGTCGGCGCCGCCGGTCGTGACGCCCACCGGCGCGATCACCAGGGTCGAGACGATCATCGCGAACGACAGCCCGGTCGTGCCGGGGAAACGCCGCCCGGCCGCCGCCGACAGCAGGATGTAGGCCGCCCAGCACGCGCCCGCCACCAGGGCGAACCCGATGCCGAGCCACCAGGCCGCCGACGCCTGCTGCCCCCAGGGCGCCAGCAGCGCCACGCCGAGCCCCGCCAGGCCGATCCAGGCCAGGTCGAGCCTGCGCCGGGAGGCGGCCACGGCCACGCCCAGCGGGCCGAGGAACTCGATCGCCACCGCGACGCCCATCGGCAGCCGCGACAGGGCCTCGTAGTACGACAGGTTCATCAGCGCGAGCGTCAGGCCGAAACCGGCCCCCACCGCCCAGTCGCGCCACCCCAGCCCCCGCAGCTTCGGCCTGGCCACCGCGGCCATGATCAGGCCGCCCGCCGCGATGCGCAGGAACACCACGGCGCTCGGCGGCAGGACGGCGAACAGGTTCTTGGCGAACGCGGCGCCGAGCTGCACCGAGACGATGGACAGCAGGACGAGCGACGAGGGCGGGATCGAGTCCGCGGCCTGGCGCAGCAGGCGGCCAGGACGGGGCAGCGCCGGGCGGCGATCGAAGGGATCGTCGAGGGCGAAGTCGGTCACGGAACTCCTCGCGCGGCAGGTGGGGCGGTCGTCCAGAGCGTACTGACCTCGGACGACATCTCCGCACGCGGGGGCCGCGCCCCTCACCCCCAGCGGAACGGCCGCCTCACTCCCAGCGGAACAGCCGTGAGACCAGCGCCAGGGTCAGCACCGCCCAGCCGGCCAGGACGAGCACCGGCCCCAGCGGCAGCGCCGCTCCTTGGGTGAGCACCGCGCGCAGGCCGCCGGTCAGCGCCGAGATCGGCAGCAGCTCCAGGACCGGCCGCGCGCCCTCGGGGAACTTCGACAGCGGGAACACCACCCCGCCCGCCCCCAGCAGCACCAGGTAGACCAGGTTGGCCGCGGCCAGCGTCGCCTCGGCCCGCAGCGTGCCCGCCATCAGCAGGCCGAGGCCGCTGAAGGCCGCCGTGCCGAGCACGACCAGCACCGCCGCGGCCAGGAACGACCCGTGGGGCCGCCAGCCCAGCGCCAGCCCGACGGCCACGATCACGGCCGCCTGGATGACCTCCACGGCCACCACCGCGGCCGTCTTGGCCAGCATGAGCCCGGCCCTGGACAGCGGGGTCGCGCCCAGCCGCTTGAGCACGCCGTAGCGGCGCTCGAAGCCCGTGCCGATGGCCTGCCCGGTGAAGGCCGTGGACATGACGGCCAGGGCCAGCACGCCCGGCGCCAGGAAGTCGACCCGACGGCCGCCCCCGACGTCGACCAGCGGCGCCAGCGAGAAGCCGACCAGCAGCAGCACCGGGATGATCAGGGTGAGCAGGAGCTGCTCGCCGTTGCGGAGCATCGTGCGGACCTCCGAGCCGGCCTGCGCGAGCACCATGCGCGGGAACGGCGCGGCGCCCGGCGCGGGCGAGAGGTCGAGCACGGGGGTCATCGCAGCTCCCTGCCGGTCAGTTCGAGGAAGACGTCTTCGAGGGTACGGCGCTCGATGCGCAGGTCGTCGGCCGTGACGCCCTCCGCCGCGCACCAGGCCGTGACGGTGGCCAGCAGCTCGGGCCCCACCTGGCCCTCGATGATGTAGTGGCCGGCCGGCGACTCCTTGGCCGCGCTGCCCACCGGGAGCGCGTTGAGCAGCTCCTCCAGCGTGAGCCCCGGCCGGGCCCTGAACCTGAGCTGCCGCTCGGCCCCGGTCAGCGAGGCCGGGCTGCCCTCGGCCACCACGCGCCCCCTGTCGATGATCACGACGTGGTCGGCCAGCCGCTCGGCCTCCTCCATGTGGTGGGTGGTCAGCACCACCGACACCCCGGCGCCGCGCAGCTCGCCGACCAGGTCCCAGCAGGCGTGCCGGGCCTGCGGGTCGAGCCCGGCGGTCGGCTCGTCGAGGAACACCAGCTCCGGCCTGCCGATCACGGCCGCGGCCAGCGACAGCCGCTGCTGCTGGCCGCCCGACAGCCGCCGGTAGGGGGTGCGCGCGTGCTCGGCCAGCCCGAGCCGGGTCAGCAGCGCGCCGGCATCGTGGGGACGGGCGTAGAAGCGCGCGACCAGGCGCAGCCACTCGGCGCAGCGCATCGCCGGCGGCACCCCGCCCGCCTGGAGCATCACCCCGACGCGCGGGCGCAGCTCGGGCAGCGTGGGCGACATGCCGAGCACCCGCACCGTGCCGGAGTCGGCCGTGCGGAACCCCTCGCAGATCTCGACCGTGGACGTCTTGCCCGCGCCGTTGGGCCCGAGGACGGCGGTGACGGCGCCGCGGCCGGCCCGCAGGGTGAGGCCGTCGAGGGCGGTCCGGCCGCCGTAGCGTTTGACCAGGTCGACGATCTCGACGGCTGGGGAATCCATGGCCACGAGTTTAGGGACTGCGCCGGGCGGTCCGGCCCCCAGGTACGCGCCCGGCGAACGCCCGTCGGGCGGCCCTGCCCGGAAATGGACGGCCCTTGACCGGACCGTTCCCCGGAAAGGCGTGAGAACGGGGGGAAGCGCGGCGATGAGCCTCACATGTCGCGACGCAGTGGATACGACCCAGGAGTCCCGTGCTGGGTGGACCTGGCCAGCACCGACGTCCCCGGCTCGGCCCGGTTCTACGGGGATCTGTTCGGCTGGACGGCCGACATGGTCGACGACCCGGCGGCCGGCGGCTACGGGATGTTCGTCCACGAGGGCAGCAAGGTCGCCGGGATCGGCCCCGTCCGCGACGGCGGCTCGGCCTCGCTCTGGAACACCTACGTCGCCACCGACGACGCCGCCGCGCTGGCCGCCCGGGTCAGGGACGCCGGCGGCGCCGTCGTGGCGGAGCCCATGGATGTCTTCGACGAGGGCACCATGGTCACCCTGCGGGCCCCCGACGGCTCCTGCGCCGGCGCCTGGCAGGCGGCCGCCCACGCGGGGGCGGAGCTGGTCAACGAGCCCGGCGCGTTCTGCTGGAACGAGCTGTGCACCCGGGACGCGCCGGCCGCCGAGCGCTTCTACTCGGCGGTCTTCGGCTGGACGTCGCGCACGTCCGACCTGGGCGGCATGGCCTACACCGAGTGGGTGGCGGGGGAGGCGGCCGTGGCGGGGATGATCCCGATGCCCGGCGAGGCGCCGGCGGAGCTGCCGTCGTTCTGGCTGACCTACTTCGCGGTCGCCGACCTCGACGCGGCCCTGCACGCCGCCGCCGAGGCGGGCGCCGACGTGCTCACCGGCGTGACCGAGGCGCCGCCCGGCAGGTTCGCGCAGCTCATCGATCCGCAGGGTGCGGCGTTCGCCGTCATCCAGCTCAACGAAACATCATGAAATATCTGATAACCGGGAATTAGGAGGACCGAATCCCGGTTTGATCCCTCGGCCCTCGTGGGTCATCGGCCTGCGAGGGGAAGGGGTTCAGGCATGTCCGTGGCAGAAGCCGCGTCCGCCGCCATTGGGAGCAAGGGCGAGACCAAGGGCGGGAGGCGGGGGCTGCTGCTGGTGATCCTGGGCGCGCTGTCGGCGATCGGCCCGCTGTCCATCGACATGTACCTGCCCGCCCTGCCCGCCATCACCGAGGAGATGCTCAGCGCTCCCGCGCAGGTCCAGCTCACCCTCACCGCCTGCCTGATCGGCGTCTCCGTCGGCCAGGTCGTCGCCGGCCCGGTCAGCGACGTGCGCGGGCGGCGCGTCCCGCTGATCGTGGGCGTGGCGGGGTTCATGGTGGCCTCGCTGCTGTGCGCGTTCGCGCCGTCGGTGCCCGTGCTGATCGTCCTGCGGCTGCTCCAGGGCGTCCTGGGCGGGGCGGCGCTGGTCATCGTCCGCGCGGTCGTCCGCGACCTGTACGACGGCGCCGCCATCGCCCGCATCTTCGCCACGCTCATGCTGGTCAGCGGCCTGGCGCCGATCCTCGCCCCCATCGCCGGGGCCCAGTTGCTCGCCTTCACCTCCTGGCGCGGCGTGTTCGTGGCGCTCAGCGTCGCCGGGCTCGTGCTGCTGCTGGCCGTGCTGCCGGGGGTGCGCGAGACGCTGCCCGCCGACCGGCGCGAGAGCGGCGGGCTGGCGCACACCGTGCGCACCTTCTGGCAGCTCCTGCGCGACCGCGCGTTCATGGGCTGCGCGCTCACCGCGGGGCTGGCCTTCGCGGCGATGTTCGGCTACATCTCCGGCTCGCCTTTCGTGCTCCAGCAGGTGTACGGCGCCACCCCGCAGCAGTACTCGCTCATCTTCGGGCTCAACGCGCTCGGCCTGACCGCGATGGCCCAGCTCGGCGGCCGCCTGTCGGGCCGCGTTGAGCCCGCCCGCCTGGTCGTCGTGGGGCTGGTCACCGGCCTGGTGGGCGCCGGGCTGCTGGTGACCGCCGCGCTGACCGGGCTCGGCCTGGCCGGCATCGTGGCGGGCCTGTTCGTGATCATGCTGGGTCAGGGGCTCGTCCTGCCCGGCACGGGCGCGCTCGCGCTGGCCGGGCAGCCCGCCCAGATCGCCGGCAGCGCCTCGGCGCTGCTCGGCGTGCTGCAGTTCGCGCTGGGCGCGCTGGCGGCCCCGCTGGTCGGCCTGGCGGGCGAGGGCACGGCCGTGCCGATGGCCTGCGTGATGCTCGGCCTGATCATCTGCTCCACGCTCGCGTTCGCGATCCTGGGACGCCGAAAGGTTAGGTAAGCCTTACCTGCGTGAGCAATTCCATTGGTGGCCTGCTCCGATTCATTTGTGCAGCGGGAAGGAATTACGGCACACTGATGTTGTGAAAAACATGCCCACGATCGAGCCCGGTAGCGAGCGCAGCACCCGCGCGCGCGTCGCCAGGCTCATCCTTGAGCATGGTCCCGTGACGGCCGCCTCGCTCGGCGAGCGGCTGGGGCTGACGCCCGCCGCGGTGCGCAGGCACCTCGACGCGTTGCTGGCCGAGGGAATGATAGAGCCTCGCACGGTCAGGCCGCGCGGTCAGCGCGGGCGCGGACGGCCCGCCAAGCTGTTCGCCATCACCGACGCGGGGCGCAGTGCTTTCGAGCACGCCTATGACGACCTCGCCGGGAGCGCACTCCGCTTCCTGGCCGAGCGCATGGGACGAGAAGCCGTGACCGACTTCGCCCGCTCGCAGGTGTCGAGCCTGCTGACGCGGCTGGAGCCGGTCATGCGGACGGTGCCGGCGGACCAGCGCGTACAGGTGCTGGCGCAGGCGCTGTCGGCAGAGGGGTACGCCGCCTCGGCCAGCAAGGCCAAGTCGGGCGGCGACCAGCTCTGCCAGCACCACTGCCCGGTGGCTCACGCGGCCGCGGAGTTCCCGCAGCTCTGCGAGGCCGAGACGGAGGCGTTCGCGCAA
The DNA here is from genome assembly GCF_044465345.1 of Nonomuraea sp. NPDC049684. Classification (NCBI taxonomy): domain Bacteria; kingdom Bacillati; phylum Actinomycetota; class Actinomycetes; order Streptosporangiales; family Streptosporangiaceae; genus Nonomuraea; species Nonomuraea sp. NPDC049684. The sequence continues at coordinate 71,293 of NZ_JBITLO010000012.1, forward strand.
CTGCTCGGCACCCCGGTGCAGCGCCTGGCCACGATCGCGCACGGCGACGGGGTCTGCACGACCCACGTGAGCCCCAAGTCGCTGGCTGAATCCGCACACAGAGACAAGAGCAAGGAGACCGGAAGGTGACTGTCACCGACCGCCCGGAGCTGGAAGGCCTCGGGAATTACAAGTTCGGCTGGGCCGACCCGGATGCCGCGGGCGCGGCGGCCAAGCGTGGCCTGTCCGAGGAGGTCGTCCGCAACATCTCCGCGCTCAAGAACGAGCCGGAGTGGATGCTCGACCTTCGCCTGAAGGGCCTCCGCCTGTTCGCCAAGAAGCCGCTGCCCACCTGGGGCTCCGACCTCACCGGCATCGACTTCGACAACATCAAGTACTTCGTGCGCTCGACCGAGAAGCAGGCCGCTTCCTGGGACGAGCTGCCCGCCGACATCAAGAACACCTACGACAAGCTCGGCATCCCCGAGGCGGAGAAGCAGCGCCTCATCGCCGGCGTCGCGGCCCAGTACGAGTCGGAGGTCGTCTACCACAAGATCCGTGAGGACCTTGAGGAGAAGGGCGTCATCTTCGTCGACACCGACACGGGCCTGAAGGAGCACGAGGAGCTCTTCAAGGAGTACTTCGGCTCGGTGATCCCGGTCGGCGACAACAAGTTCGCCGCGCTCAACACCGCCGTGTGGTCCGGTGGCTCGTTCATCTACGTGCCGCCGAACGTCGAGGTCGAGATCCCGCTGCAGGCCTACTTCCGGATCAACACCGAGAACATGGGCCAGTTCGAGCGGACGCTGATCGTCGTCGACGAGAACTCCTACGTCCACTACGTCGAGGGCTGCACCGCGCCGATCTACTCCTCCGACTCGCTGCACAGCGCGGTCGTGGAGATCATCGTGAAGAAGAACGCCCGCTGCCGTTACACGACCATCCAGAACTGGTCGAACAACGTCTACAACCTGGTCACCAAGCGCGCCGTCGCCTACGAGGGCGCGACCATGGAGTGGATCGACGGCAACATCGGCTCCAAGGTCACGATGAAGTACCCGGCCGTCTACCTGATGGGCGAGCACGCCAAGGGCGAGACGCTGAGCGTCGCCTTCGCCGGCGAGGGCCAGCACCAGGACGCCGGCTCCAAGATGGTGCACCTGGCGCCCAACACCAGCTCCAGCGTCATCTCCAAGTCGGTGGCGCGCGGTGGCGGCCGCACCTCCTACCGCGGTCTCGTGCAGATCGAGGAGGGCGCCCACGGCAGCGCCAGCACCGTCAAGTGCGACGCGCTCCTGGTCGACCAGATCAGCCGCTCCGACACCTACCCCTACGTCGACGTGCGCGAGGACGACGTCTCGATGGGCCACGAGGCCACGGTCTCCAAGGTCAGCGAGGACCAGCTCTTCTACCTCATGAGCCGCGGGCTCGGCGAGGACGAGGCCATGGCGATGATCGTGCGCGGCTTCGTCGAGCCGATCGCCCGCGAGCTGCCCATGGAATACGCGCTCGAGCTCAACCGGCTGATCGAGCTGCAGATGGAAGGAGCCGTCGGCTGATGGGCCTGAACGAGAAGCCCCTGTCGACCCTGCACGAGAAGGCGTCCTACGAACTGGGCGACTTCGAGGTCCCGACCGGGCGCGAGGAGTCGTGGCGCTTCACGCCGCTGTCCCGCCTGAAGGGCCTGCACAACGGCAAGGCCGACCCCGTGGGCCACGTGCGCCTCGACGTCGAGGCCGCGCCCGAGGTCGTCGTCGAGACGGTCGGGCGCGACGACGCCCGCGTCGGCAAGGCGTTCACGCCCACCGACCGGGTCAGCGCGCAGGCGTGGAACAGCTTCGAGAAGGCGACCGTGATCACGGTGCCGCGCGAGGCCGTCACGTCGAGGCCGACCGTGCTCACCCTGACCGGTGAGGGCGACGGCGCCGCCTACGGCCACATCGTGGTCAAGGTGGAGCCGATGGCCGAGGCCGTGGTCGTGCTCGACCACAAGGGCAGCGCCGTCTACGCCGACAACATCGAGTTCGTCGTCGGCGACGGCGCCAACCTCAAGGTCGTCAGCCTCCAGGACTGGGACGACGACGCCGTGCACGTCTCCCACCACCACGCCCAGCTCGCCAAGGACGCGACCTTCCGCAGCTTCGTGGTGACCCTCGGCGGCGACCTGGTCCGGCTCTCGCCCAGCGTGGCCTACACCGCGCCCGGCGGCGACGCCGACATGTCCGGCGTCTACTTCGTCGACGCCGGTCAGCACCTGGAGCACCGCCTCCTGGTCGACCACTCCCAGCCCAACTGCAAGAGCAACGTCGACTACCGCGGCGCGCTGCAGGGCCAGGACGCGCACGCCGTCTGGATCGGCGACGTGATCATCAGGGTCGAGGCCGAGGGCACCGACACCTACGAGCTCAACCGCAACCTCATCCTCACCGACGGCGCCCGCGCCGACTCGGTCCCCAACCTGGAGATCCTCACCGGCGAGGTCGCCGGAGCCGGGCACGCCTCGGCCTCGGGCCGCCTCGACGACGAGCACATCTTCTACCTCCAGGCCCGCGGCATCCCCTACGACGAGGCCCGCCGCCTGGTCATCAGGGGCTTCCTCGGCCAGCTCATCGAGAAGATCCAGATCGAGGAGATCCGCGACCGCGTGCTGGCCGCGGTGGAGGCGGAGCTCGCGCGATGAGTTTCGAGAAGGTCTGCCAGGTCGCCGACATCCCCGACGGCGGCGTCATCGGCGTCGAGGTCGGGGAGACCCCGGTGGCGCTGGTGCGCAAGGGCGCCGACGTCTTCGCCCTGCACGACGTCTGCTCGCACGCCGAGGTGAAGCTCAGCGAGGGCGAGGTCTACGACGGCACGCTGGAGTGCTGGCTGCACGGCTCGTGCTTCGACGTGCGCTCCGGCAAGCCCACCGGCCCGCCCGCCACCAAGCCCGTGAACGTCTACACAGTCAAGATCGACGGCGACGACGTCCTCGTCTCGCTCTCGAAGGAGTCATAAACGTGTCCACCCTAGAGATCCGTGACCTCAAGGTCGCCGTCGAGGACAAGGAAATCCTGCGCGGCGTCAACCTGACGGTGAAGTCCGGCGAGACGCACGCCATCATGGGCCCCAACGGCTCGGGCAAGTCCACCCTCGCCTACGCGATCGCCGGTCACCCCAAGTACACGATCACCGGCGGCCAGGTGCTGCTCGACGGCGTCGACCTGCTGGAGCTGTCGGTCGACGAGCGCGCCCGCGCCGGCCTGTTCCTCGCCATGCAGTACCCGGTCGAGGTCCCCGGCGTGTCGGTGTCGAACTTCCTGCGCTCGGCCGTCACCTCGGTCCGCGGCGAGGCGCCCAAGCTGCGCGAGTTCGCCAAAGACCTCAAGGCCGGCATGGACGCGCTGTCCATCGACGCCGCCTTCGCCCAGCGCAACCTCAACGAGGGCTTCTCCGGCGGCGAGAAGAAGCGCCACGAGATCCTCCAGCTCGAGCTGCTCAAGCCGAAGATCGCCGTGCTCGACGAGACCGACTCCGGCCTCGACGTCGACGCGCTGCGGGTGGTCTCCGAGGGCATCAACCGCTTCCGCTCCACGGGTGAGACCGGCGTGCTGCTGATCACCCACTACACCCGCATCCTGCGCTACGTGAAGCCCGACTTCGTGCACGTCTTCGCCGGCGGCCGGATCGTCGAGGAGGGCGGGCCGGAGCTGGCCGACAAGCTCGAGGCCGAGGGCTACGAGCAGTACACGAAGGCATCTGCATGACTTCCACCAGCTTGGACGTGGAGAAGATCAGGAAGGACTTCCCGATCTTCTCCCGCGAGCTGCCCGACGGGCGCCCGCTCGTCTACCTGGACTCGGGCAACTCCTCGCAGAAGCCCAACCAGGTCATCGACACCATGCGCGACCACCTGGCGCTGCACTACAGCAACGTCGGGCGGGCCATGCACGTGCTCGGCTCGGAGTCGACCGAGGCGTACGAGAGCGCGCGCGACAAGGTGGCGGCGTTCGTCGGGGCGGGCTCGCGCGATGAGGTGATCTTCACCAAGAACGCCTCCGAGGCCCTCAACCTCGTGGCCTACTCCTTCGGCAACCCCGCCAACAGCGACCCCCGCTTCACCCTCGGCCCCGGCGACGAGATCGTCATCTCCGAGATGGAGCACCACTCCAACATCGTGCCGTGGCAGATGCTCGCGCAGCGCACCGGAGCGACGCTGAAGTGGTTCGGCGTCACCGACGACGGGCGGCTCGACTTCGACCCGGCCCTCGTCACCGAGCGGACGAAGATCGTCTCGATCGCCCACCAGTCGAACGTGCTCGGCACGGTCAACCCGGTCACCGCCGTTGCCGCGCGGGCGCACGAGGTCGGCGCGCTGATCATGCTCGACGCCTCGCAGTCCGTGCCGCACCACCCGGTGGACATGGCCGCGCTGGGCGCCGACTTCGTGGCCTTCACCGGTCACAAGATGGTCGGCCCTTCGGGCATCGGCGTGCTGTGGGGCCGTACCGAGCTGCTGGAGGCCATGCCGCCGTTCCTGGGCGGCGGCGAGATGATCGAGGCGGTCTGGATGGACCGCTCGACGTACGCGCCGATCCCGCACAAGTTCGAGGCCGGCACGCCGCCCATCGTCGAGGCCATCGGTCTCGGCGCGGCGGTCGACTACCTCACCGCGGTCGGCATGGACGCCATCGAGGCGCACGAGCGCTCGCTGACGGCCTACGCCCTCGACGCCCTGCGCGAGGTGCCGTCGCTGCGGCTGATCGGGCCCGACTCCCTCGACCAGCGCGGCAGCACGCTGTCGTTCACGCTGGAAGGCATACACCCCCACGATGTGGGGCAGATCCTGGACGACCAGTTCGGCGTCGCCGTGCGGGTCGGGCACCACTGCGCGCGCCCGCTGCACCTGCGGTTCGGAATACCGGCGACCACGCGGGCGTCGTTCTACCTGTACAACACCACGGGCGAGATCGACGCCCTGGTGCGCGGCCTCCATCACGTTCAGAAGGTGTTCGCATAGCCATGATCGGCGAGTCGATGTACCAGGAGCTGATCCTGGAACACTACAAGCACCCGCAGGGGCGGGGGCTGCGCGAGCCGTACGACGCCGAGGTTCACCACGTGAACCCGACGTGCGGCGACGAGATCACGCTGCGGGTCAGGGTGGGCGACGCCGGTAAGATCGAAGACGTCTCCTACGACGGCCAGGGCTGCTCGATCAGCCAGGCGGCCGCCTCCGTGCTGCACGAGCTGGCCACCGGCTCGACGGTCGAGGAGTCGCTGTCGGTGGTCGACGAGTTCACCAGGCTCATGCAGGGCCGGGGGCAGGTCGAGGCCGACGAGGAGGTGCTCGGGGACGCGGTGGCGTTCGCGGGCGTGGCCAAGTTCCCGGCACGCGTCAAGTGCGCGCTGCTGTCGTGGATGGCCTACAAGGACGCTGTGGTGAGGAGTGCCCAATGAGCAAGCCAGTGGAGACTCCGACCGGCTTCGACGGTGACACCACCGTCGAAGAGGTCATGGAGGCGCTCAAAGACGTCGTCGACCCCGAGCTCGGCATCAACGTCGTCGACCTGGGGCTCATCTACGGGCTCAACCTCGACCCGTCCGACGCCGGTCAGCCGGTGGCCACCATCGACATGACGCTGACCAGCGCGGCCTGCCCGCTGACCGACGTCATCGAGGACCAGGCCCACTCCGCCCTGGAGGGCATGGTCTCCGACGTCAAGATCAACTGGGTCTGGCTGCCGCCGTGGGGCCCCGACAAAATCACTGACGAGGGGCGTGAGCAGCTCCGTATGCTAGGCTTCAACGTCTGATCTTTCTAGCTGTAACGGCTGGCGTTGGGCGTCAGCCGTTTCAGTGTGCCAACGAAGGGTTTCGGAAGGTCCGTACCCAGCCAGGGAATATCCGATAACATCCCCGGCGTTGGCACCAGGTATACACCAGACGCCTCATCTCGCGTCATCGCGCCGCCTGCGGCCGGTGCCCCGGTGTATCCCCCCTGTGAAGTCCCGCCACGATGGCGGGCGTACTGCAACGTGTACGGCATCAGGCCGTATGTCCCGGCTCGTCCTTTCGCAGAAGTGACGCGCCACTTCGACTGAAAGGCACGAATTTCGTGACCATGCTTGACGCTGTCATGCCCGCGTTCGACGAGACCGCCCCCGAGACGGGCCCGTCCGAGTTCGAACTGCTCGGCCTTCCCAAGCCGCTCATCAGCGGTCTGGCCAAGCAGGGCATCGACAGCCCGTTCCCCATCCAGAGTGCGACGATCCCCGACGTGCTCGCCGGCCATGACGTCCTGGGCCGTGGCCAGACCGGCTCGGGCAAGACCCTGGCCTTCGGTTTGCCGACCATGGCTCGCATCGCGGGGGTGCGGCCCGCCGCCGGCCACCCGCGCGCGATGATCCTTGTGCCCACCCGTGAGCTGGCCCTTCAGGTGCACGACGCGCTCGAACCGCTCGGCCGCGGCCTCGGGCTGCGGATGAAGGTCGTCGTGGGCGGCATGTCCATGGGCAAGCAGATCGAGGCTTTGCGCCGCGGCGTCGACATCGTGATCGCCACCCCGGGCCGCCTGGGCGACCTGATCCGGCAGGGCGAGTGCTCGCTGGCGCAGGTCGAGGTCTCCGTCCTCGACGAGGCCGACCACATGTGCGACCTCGGCTTCTTCCCCGTCGTCACCGAGCTGCTGGCCCAGACCCCGACCGACGGGCAGCGCCTGCTGTTCTCGGCCACCCTCGACGGCGACGTCGACAAGCTGGTGCGCCGCTTCCTGAAGGACCCGATCACCCACTCCGTGGCCCCGGCGACCTCGCCGGTCGACACCATGGAGCACCACGTGATGCAGGTCACGCGGGACGACAAGTTCGACGTCACGGCCGAGATCGCCAACCGCGAGGGCCGTACGATCATCTTCGTCCGCACCCAGCACGGCGTCGACCGGCTGTGCAAGCAGCTCGCCCGGGTCGGCATCAAGGCCGGCGGCCTGCACGGCGGCAAGCGCCAGAACCAGCGCACCCGCATCCTGGCCGAGTTCCGCGAGGGCTCGATCAACGTGCTGGTCTGCACCGACGTCGCGGCCCGCGGCATCCACGTCGACAACATCAGCCTGGTGCTGCACGTCGACCCGCCGCAGGACCACAAGAGCTACCTGCACCGCGGCGGCCGTACCGCCCGTGCGGGCGAGAAGGGCACCGTCGTCACCCTGGTGCTGCCCAACGAGCGCCGCTCGACCGACGCCCTGACCAGGCGCGCCGGCATCCACCCGTTCCGGCTCAAGGCCACCCCGGGGCACCCCCGGCTGGCCGAGGTGGCCGGGGCCAGGACGCCGAGCGGCGAGGCCATCCCCGTGTGGGAGCCCGACGTGCGCAAGCCGCTGCGCCCGCGCCGCGAGGGCGGTCACGGCGGCGCCGAGCGCCGGGGCGGGCGTCGTCCGCGCCGCGAGTTCGACGGCGAGCGCCGTCCGCGCCGGCACGAGGACGGCACCTTCGCCGGCGGCGACGACCGTCGTCCGCGCCGTCACGAGGAGTCCGGCGAGGACCGTCGTCCGCGCCGGCACGCCGAGGGCGAGCGGCCGTTCGGCGGCGGGCAGCGTCCGGCCGAGCCGCGCACGTTCGGCGACGACCGCAGGCGTGGCGACCGGCCGCGCGGCGGTTTCCGCTCCGACGACCGTCCCGCCCGTCAGGACGACCGCGGCGGTTTCCGCTCCGACGAGCGTCCCGCCCGTCAGGACGACCGTGGTGGCTTCCGTTCCGACGACCGCCCGTTCCGTCAGGACGATCGCGGCTACCGGTCCGAGGGGCCGCGTGGCGGCGGGTTCCGTGACGGCCAGCGTGGCGGCGGCGGCTTCCGCTCCGACGACCGCGGCCGCTTCGGCGCCGACCGTGGCCGCCCGTTCTCGGGCGACCGTGACCGGCCCGCCCGCTCCGACGAGCGCGCCCCCCGCGACGGCTTCCGCTCCGGCGGCGGCTTCCGTCCCGAGGAGCGCGGCAACGGCGGGTTCCGCCGCAACAACGGCGGCCGCCGCTTCGAGCGCTGATCCCGCCCGGAGCCGCTGAACGACCAGGCCCGTCGCACCTCCCGCAGGGGAGGGGCGGCGGGCTTCGCCGTTCCCTGAGGGCTAGGAGGTCAGGACGTCGAGAGCCCGGTCGACGTCGTCGACGGTGTTGTAGACGTGGAAGCCCGCGCGCACCCGGCCGGCGCGCACCGCGGCGCGGATGCCGGCCGCCGCCAGCCGCTCGCCCGGCGCCTCCACCGACACGATCGCCGAGTCGGACGGCTCCAGCCCGAGCCCGGCCCTGAACCGGTTGGCCAGCTCGACGTCGTGCTCGTGGACGCGCTGGGCGCCGATCTCGTTGAGCAGTTCGAGCGCGGGCGCCGCGCCGACGTAGCAGAACCAGGCCGGCGACAGGTCGAAGGCGCGGGCGTCGGCGGCCAGCCGCAGCGGCGGCCCGTAGTAGGAGCCGCCGGGATCGTCGCCGGCGTACCAGTTGGCCGCCAGCGGGCGCATCCGGGAGCGCACCCGGGGCGACAGGTACCCGAACGCGGCCCCGCGCGGCGCCATGAGCCACTTGTAGGCCGCGCACGCCAGCACGTCGATCCCGTCGGCCACCGACACCGGCAGCCACCCGCACGCCTGGGAGCCGTCGGCGATGACCAGCGCGTCGTGGGCGCGGGCGGCGGCGACGACGTCGTGCAGCGGCGTCACGTAGCCGGTGGCCGACTGCACGAGGCTGAAGGCGACGGCGTCGGTGCGGCTCGTGACGGCGTCGGCCAGGCGCTCGGCGGGCACGGTCTCGACCTCGGCCGCCACCGCCCACGGGAACAGGTTGCTGGTGAACTCGATCTCCGGCACCAGCACCCGCGCCCCCGGCGGCAGCGCGGTCGCCACCGTGGACATGATCTGCGACACCGTCGAGCCGACCGTCACGTCGGCCGGTTCGGCGCCGACCAGGTGGGCGAAGGCCGTGCGGGCCCGGCCGACGGAGGCGTCCCAGGGCGCCCAGTCGCCGCTGCCGTGCCGCCACTCGGTGAGCACGGCCTGCAACTCCTCGAAGGCCGGGCGGGGCGGAAGGCCGTACGAAGGGGTGTTGAGCCAGCCGGGATCGGCGTCCCAGAGCTTGCCCACGGTCGCGATGTCCATGACCACCAGCCTAGAACGGCCCTCCGGAGACCGAACGGCCCCCGGACGACGGGCCGGAAGCGGCCGTCTCGCGTGGCGGACTCCGGGCGGCGTCACCGCCGCGCGCAGACTAGGCTTGTCAGGCACGCCAACCGACCGACGAGAGAGACCATGAAGACCTTCGAAGAGCTGTTCGCCGAGCTGTCAGACAAGGCGCGTACCAGGCCCGCGGGCTCGGGCACCGTGGCCGCGCTCGACGCCGGCGTGCATGCCATCGGCAAGAAGGTCGTCGAGGAGGCCGCCGAGAGCTGGATGGCCGCCGAGCACGAGTCGAACGACAGGGCGGCGGAGGAGATCTCCCAGCTCCTCTACCACGTGCAGGTGCTCATGATCGCCAAGGGCATCGGGCTCGACGAGGTGTACAAGCATCTCTAGGGCGCCGCGCGCCCGCTTCCGGAGTCCCGTCGACCATGAGTGAGGAAGAAGACCCGAACATGCTGCGTCTGGCCGTACCGAACAAGGGCGCGCTCAGCGAAGCCGCCCAGAACATGCTCAAGGAGGCCGGCTACCGGTCCCGCAGGGACAGCAAGGAGCTCGTCGTCGTCGACGAGGACAACGGCTGCGAGCTGTTCTTCCTGCGTCCCCGTGACATCGCCGTCTACGTCGGGGAGGGCACCCTCGACCTCGGCATCACCGGCCGCGACATGCTGATCGACTCCGGCGCGCCGGTGGAGGAGATCATGCCGCTCGGCTTCGGCGGCTCCACCTTCCGCCTGGCCGCCAAGGCGGGCACGATGTCGTCGGTCAAAGACCTCGACGGGCAGCGCATCGCCACCTCCTACGCGGGGCTGCTCGACAAGTACCTGTCCGACCAGGGCGTCGACGCCCGCGTGATCAAGCTCGACGGCGCCGTCGAGACCGCGATCCGGCTCGGCGTGGCCGACGCGGTCGCCGACGTCGTGGAGACCGGCACCACGCTGCGCAACGTCGGCCTGGAGGTGTTCGGCGAGCCGATCATGCGCTCCGAGGGCGTGCTGATCAAGCGGCAGAGCGCGCCGGAGACGCCGGGCATGGGCCAGCTCGTCCGCCGCCTGCAGGGCGTCGTGCACGCCCGCGACTTCGTGATGATGGACTACGACATCCGCGCCGAGCGCATCGAGGAGGCCATCGCCCTCACGCCCGGCATGGAGGGGCCCACGGTCTCGCCGCTCCACCGCGAGGGCTGGGTCGCCGTCCGGGCCATGGTCCGGCGCAAGGGCCACCAGCAGGTGATGGACCAGCTCTGGGACATCGGCGCGCGGGCCATCCTGGTCACCGACATCTACGCCTGCCGCCTCTGACAAATGTCACGCCCAACCCCGGAAGGATCACACTAACGGGGGAAAGGCCGCGCCCGTAGCGTTTGCTGACATGAACGCCATCGTGTTCGACCAGGTCAGCAAGCGCTACGGGGACGTGCTTGCCGTCGACGACCTCTCGCTCGCCATCGAGCCGGGCAAGACCGTGGCTCTGCTCGGCCCCAACGGCGCCGGCAAGTCCACCTCGATCAACATGCTGCTCGGCCTGCTGCGTCCCACCAGCGGCACGATCACCATCCACGGCCGCACGCCCGACCACGCGGTGCGCGCCGGCGAGCTGGGCGCGATGCTCCAGAACGGCGCCCTCATCCCCGAGCTGTCGGTCAAGGAGCTCATCGACCTCGTCCGCCGGCTCTACCCCGACCCGCTGCCGCTGGCCGAGATCCTCAAGCTGGCCGACCTGTCGGACCTGGTCAAGCGGCGCGCGAACAAGCTGTCCGGCGGCCAGACGCAGCGCGTCAGGTTCGCCCTGGCCATCGCGGGCGCGCCGAAGATCCTGCTGCTCGACGAGCCCACCGCCGCCATGGACGTGGAGTCCAGGCTGCGGTTCTGGGCCAGCATGCACGACTACGCCGCCGGCGGCAGGACCGTGCTGTTCGCCACCCACTACCTGGAGGAGGCCGACGCGCACTCCGACCGGGTGATCGTCATCGCCCGCGGCCGGCTGGCCGCCGACGGCACCGCCGCCGAGATCAAGGCGGGCGTGGGCGGCCAGGTCGTCCGCTTCACGCTGGGCGACCAGCCCGCGGCCGGGCTCGACCGGCTGCCCGGCGTCACCGCCGTCGAGGTCGCCGCCGGCACCGCCACGCTGCACACCTCCGACCCCGACGCGACCGTGGCCGCCCTGTTCCGGGGCACCGAGCTCGACGTACGGGGCCTCCAGCTCACCGGCGCCGACCTCGAAGACGCCTTCCTCGCGCTCACCAGGGAGTCCTGATGCTGTTCTACGCCAAGACCGAGGCGATGCGCATGCTGCGCAACCGGCGCTACATCATCTTCGTGGTCATCTTCCCGGTCGTGCTGTACCTGATCAACGCCAACATCTACGGCAAGCAGACCGACGGCGCCGGGGTGAGCTACAGCGTCGTGCTGATGGTCTCCATGGCCGCCTACGGGGCGCTGGCCTCGTCGATGATGAGCTCGGCGGTGCCGTGGGCGACCGAACGGCAGTCCGGCTGGCTGCGCCAGCTCCAGATCACCCCGCTGCCCAACTGGATGATCATCGCGACCAAGCTCGGCACCGCCATGCTGCTCGTGCTGCCCTCGCTGCTGCTGGTGGCCGTCGTCGGGATCGTCCAGCAGGGCGTGTCGATGCCGGCCGGCCGGTGGGTGCCGCTGCTGCTGGCCATGTGGCTGGGAACGATCCCGTTCATCGCGCTGGGCCTGGCGATCGGGTCGCTGCTGACGGCCGACGCCGCGCAGCCGGCCGCGATGATCTGCATGTTCGTCCTGGCCATCGCGGGCGGCCTGTGGTTCCCGCCGGAGGTGTTCGGCGACACCATGCGGACCGTGGCCGACGTCATGCCCTCCTACCACTACGCGAGCCTCGGCTGGAGCATCGTCGCCGGGCACGGCGTCGCGCTGACCGACGTGCTGGTGGTCGGCGGATGGGCGGTCGTCCTGGGCGGGGCTGCCGCCTACCTCTACCGCCGGGCTACTGTTCGGGCATGAGTTTCGCCGACAAGCTGCACTTCGGTGACGGGCGGCCGTCGCCCAGGCGGCGGTTGCTCGGGATGTCCGTCGGCATGGTCTACCTCGTCTTCCCGATCGCCGAGATCGTCGCGGGCGATGTCACGGGGGCCAGGGCGGTCTGGGGGGCCGCGGCGCTGGTCGCGTTCATCGGCTGCTTCGTCGGCACGGTGATCAGCGCCAAGAGCTTCCACGAGCGCTCGCGCGCCACCTTCCCCCTGCTCGGCGTGACCGCGGTGATCGCGGTGGTCAGCGCGTTCGCCTTCGGCGGCGCCTGGCTCACGCTGCCGGTCTACACGGTCGTGCTCTACGGGTTCACCCTCCCGCCCGCCTGGGCGCTGGCCGGGGTGGGGGTGAACCTGGCGGTGGTGGTGGCGGCCGGGGTGCTGACCGGCGACGAGTTCGCCGGCGTCATCGTCCTGGGGCTGCAGGTCGTCACGCTGGGCGTGCTGTTCATCAGCATCCGCAACAGCCGGGTGCTGACGTTGCGGCTGCAGGAGGCGCAGGGCGAGGTGGCCAGGCTGGCGGCCACGGAGGAGCGCCTGCGCATCGCCCGCGACCTGCACGACCTGCTCGGCCACAGCCTGTCGCTGATCGTGCTGAAGAGCGAGCTGGCCGGGCGGCTGGCCGAGGAGTCGCCGCAGGTGCGGCAGGAGATCGCCGACATCGAGTCGGTGGCCAGGCAGGCGCTGGTGGAGGTGCGCGAGGCGGTCACCGGCTACCGGCAGCGCAGCCTGTCGGAGGAGATCGACGGCGCCCGGTCGGTGCTGCGCGCGGCGGGCGTGCGGGCCGAGGTGCGGGTGTCCGGCACGCCGCTGCCCGACCTGCTCGACGGGCTGTTCGGCTGGGCGGTGCGCGAGGGCGTCACCAACGTCGTACGGCACGCGCGGGCCGCCCGCTGCGAGATCCAGGTGACGTACGACGGCGAACACGCCACCCTTGAGATCATGGACGACGGACGCGGCGGCGAGCCGCAGGGCACCGGCAGCGGGCTCAGCGGCCTGCGCGAACGGGTGACGGGCGCGGGCGGCACCATGGAGGCCGGCGGCGCGCCCAAGGGCGGGTTCCGGCTGCGGGTGCTCGTGCCGGTCAGGGTGGGGACGGCCGCGTGATCCGGGTGATGCTGGCCGAGGACCAGGGCATGATCCGCGGCGCGCTGGCCTCGCTGCTGGGCCTGGAGCCCGACATCGAGGTGGTCGGCGAGGCCGCCGACGGGGAGGAGGCCGTGGCCGTCGCGGTCGCCGCGACCCCCGACATCGCGCTGCTCGACATCGAGATGCCCGGCAAGGACGGCCTCACCGCCGCCGCCGAGATCGCCGCCCGGGTGCCGGGCTGCCGGGTGATGATCCTGACCACGTTCGGGCGGCCCGGCTACCTGCGTACCGCGATGGAGGCCGGGGCGGTGGCGTTCCTGGTCAAGGACAGCCCGGCCAAGGACCTCGCGGCGGCCATCCGCCGGGTGCAGGCCGGGGAGCGGGTCATCGACCCTGGGCTGGCCGCGGCGGCGCTGAGCGCGGGGCCGAACCCGCTGTCGGCGCGCGAGCGCGACGTGCTGGCCGCCGCCGCCGACGGCTCCACGATCGGGGACATCGCCCGCCGCCTGCACCTGTCGGAGGGCACGGTACGCAACTACCTGTCCTCGGCCATCCAGAAGACGCACGCGCGCAACCGCATCGAGGCCGTGCGTCGGGCCAAGGCACAGGGCTGGGTCTGACAGGGCTGGGTCCAGCCGTGTCTCACGTCCGCATGGCGGCGATCTGCCGGATCAGGTCCGACACCCGGACGATGCCCAGGCAGCGGTTGAGCTCGTCGGTGACCACCAGGTCGTCGTAGATGCGGGCCGCGTCCCGGCCGGCGGCCTGCATGGCGGCGATGGCGGGGGTCGTCCTCGGGACCGTGCGCGGCGGGTCGGCCAGGCGCTGGGCGGGCTTGGCGCCGTGCAGGGCGTGGCCGTACCGGGCGGCGAAGGACAGCAGGAAGCGGCTGCGGTCGAGGCTGCCCTTGGGGCGCTGGTACTCGTCCACCAGGATCACGCTGGTGATCGTGGGCTCGTGCCCGAACGCCGCCACGACCTCCTCCGCCTTGGCCCCGGCCGGCAGCGTCACCGCCGGGAGCAGCAGCTCCTGCACCCGCGGGCCGAGCATCAGCGTGTCCGGCGACTCGTCGGCCACCGGGAGCGGCACCCGGATCTTGCCGTCGGGGCCGGGCGCCAGCAGCGGGCCGTGGGCCAGGCGCACGCCCAGGCCGCGGGCCACCGCCACCTGCCCCTCGCGCTCGACGCCCGGGGCCAGCACGTGCGCGCCGATCCCGCGGGCCAGCGTCACCACCGCGCGCGCCACGGCCGCCGCCCGGTGGTCGCCGGGCAACCTGGTCACCAGCTCCTCGTCCAGCGCCAGCAGGTACGGCGCGGAGTCGGTGACGACGTCCAGCGCCGGGCCGCCCGCGCCCACGTCGGCGAAGCCCAGCAGGTAGCCGATCGTGCGCAGCCCGTCCAGGGCCACCTTCAGCAGGCGGCGGTCCTGCTCCTGGCACGTTCCGGTGAGCATCAGGATCGCCTCACGAGGATGCCTGCCCGCCCGCCGCAGGGCCTCGTGGAGTGGCGCCAGCGCCCCGGCGCCCGAGAGCACCACGTGCAGGGGCAGCGGCAGCACCATGGGCAGCGGAGCCGCCCGGAGCACGCCCGCCGGGTCGACGACGGCCGGCTGCGCGATGACGGCCCCGGTGTCGAGATCCACTACGGGGCTGGTGAGCAGGGAGGACACGTTCAGATGATCCGACCGGCACGGTTACGGCAGAAGCCCCCCGAAACGAAGTTCACCGACATTTCCGCTATAGTTCCCCCCTTCTCGTGAAGGGAATGTCGTTCGGTTACCCTTCCCGCATGAGCGCGCGTCCGGCCAGAGGCGGCGGCCGCTGGGTCACGGTGCCGCCCGAGCGCGTGCACCCCTGGATCGACGGGTTCGCCGGCCGCCACGGGCCCTTCGAGGCCGCCGGCGACGACCGCGTGGTCCGCCTGACCGCCGCCGACGGCGCGCTGGCCGAGCTGCACGTGCCGTTCCCGCCCATGACCCCCGGCCCGCCGCACGTGACCAGGCTGGTCGCGCACGCGCAGGCCGCCCGGCGGGTGGGCGTGCTGCTGGTCCGGCTCGGCGGTTACGCGGCCGGGGTGTTCCACGGCGCCGAGCTGCTCGACTCCAAGGTCGGCTCGCGGCTGGTGCAGGGCCGTACGGCGGCCGGCGGATGGTCGCAGCAGCGCTTCGCCAGGAGGCGGCAGAAGCAGGCGGCCCAGGCGTTCGACAGCGCGGCGGAGACGGCGGTGCGGGTGCTCGTGCCGCGGCTCGGGGAGCTGGAGGCGGTGGTGCTCGGCGGCGACCGGCGGGCGGTCGACGCGCTGCGCGGCGACCGGCGGCTCGCGCCGGTGTTCGCGCTGGAGAGCGAGCCGTTCCTGGTGGTGCCCGACCCGAGGCTCGCGGTCCTGCGCGAGGCGCCCGCCCGGTTCCGGGCCGTCCGGATCCGGGTGGTCGACCCGTCCTGAGCCCTGCGGGGTCCGTCGAGCGGTCAGGACGCGAAGGCGTCGGCGTGGTCGGCGACGAAGGCGGCCAGGGTGCGCGGCGGGCGGCCGGTGACGTCCTGGACGGTCGTGGTGATCTCCGCCCAGCCGGTCCGGCTCAGCGTCGCCTGCGTGGTGGCCAGCTCGGTGGCGAACGGCTCCGGGATCCCCTGCCCGGCCAGCCGCGCGGCCATCTCGGGCACCGGCAGGTCCACGTAGGTCACGGGCCGCCCGAGCACGCCGGTCAGCGTCGCCGCGATCTCCTCGTGGGTGGGCGATTCCGGGCCGGTCAGCAGGTACGAGCCCGACGGGCCCACCGGCCGGGTCAGCAGGGCGGCGGCCACGGCGGCGATGTCCCTGGCGTCGATGTAGTTCATCCCGCCGCTGCCCCAGGAGCCGTGGAAGCGGTCGCCGCGCACCTCGGCGAGCAGGTTCTGCATGAACCCGGTCGGCTGCAGGACGGCGTGCGGCACGCCGGAGGCCCGCAGGTGCTCGTCGACCTCGCCGTGGGGCCCGGCGCTGAGCGCGGCGCCGGGGGCGGCGTCGCGCACCGAGACCTCGACGATCTGCGCCACGCCCGCCTCGGCGGCCAGGTCGATGACCTGGTTGAGCCGCTCGGCGAACCCGGGGAACGGCGAGCTGTTGAGGAACAGCCGGTCGCCGGGGGACAGCAGCCGGCCGATCGTCTCCGGCCGGGTGAAGTCGCCGACGGCGTGCCGTACGCCCAGGTCGGCGGGGGTGCGCGACACTGCGAGCACGTCCTGGCCGGCGAGCTGGGCGACCAGGGCCCGGCCGATGGAACCGGTCGCGCCGGTGATCACGATCATGATGGACCTCCTAAGTGGAACCTCTTCTTCCGCTTGGCCGGACGGTACACTAAGCGGAAACGATCCGTCCACTTAGGAGGTCGCGACGTGCGCGCGGACGCCAGAAGGAACCTGGTCAAGATCCTCGACGCGGCCGCCCGGGTGATGGCCGAGCGCGGCGTCAACGCGCCCATGGAGCTCATCGCGCGGCAGGCCGGCGTCGGCGTCGGCACCCTCTACCGCCGCTTCCCCGACCGCGACGCGCTCATCGCCGCGCTGGGCGAGCATTACGTCCAGTCGCTGGCCGAGGCCCTGGAGCACGCCGTCGACGGCGAGCGGGACGCCTGGAGCGCGCTGCGCGGCTTCGTGCTGTGGGCCGCCGCCCCCGGCCGCGTCGCGCTGGCCGCCGCCCTCGCCCACCTGCCGCAGGAGGCCGTCGCGGGCACGGCGGAGTTCGCCGAGAGCAAGGAGCGCTGGGTGGAGCTGCTCCAGGGGCTCGTGCGCCGGGCCCAGGCGGAGGGCGGCATGCGTCCCGACGTGACCTGGGAGGACGTCGTCAGCCTGCTCACCGTCTTCACCTGCCACCCCGGGGGGCTGCCCGCCCCCGTGGCCGCCCGTCCGGAGAAGTACCTGCACCTCATGCTCGACGGGATGGCCGCCGGCGCCGCGACGTCGCTGCCCGCCTGACGGCACCCGTCACACGCGTACCGGGGAGCACCTGGAGCCCCTATAAGCAGAGGTAGCGCCTGGCACGAGGGCCCTACACTGATCTGTATGCATACTCCCGATTGACCGGCGGTCGCACGCCCAATCCTCGTTTCCTAGCTCGGGAGTGTCCGCCAATATGATCATCGCCAGTGACATCGAGCTGCGCGCGGGCGCGCGCCTGCTCATCGAGAACGCCTCCTTCCGGGTCAACCCCGGCGACAAGATAGGTCTGGTCGGCCGCAACGGCGCGGGCAAGACCACCCTGACCAAGGTGCTCGCGGGGGAGGCGCTGCCGGCCGCGGGCTCGGTCACCTCCTCCGGCAGCATCGGCTACCTGCCCCAGGACCCCCGTACGGGCGACCTGCAGGTGCTGGCCCGCGACCGCATCCTGTCGGCGCGCGGCCTCGACGAGGTCCTGCGCAAGCTGCGCGAGGCCGAGGTCGGCATGTCCTCCGCCGACGAGCGCACCCGCGAGAAGGCCGTCAAGCAGTACGGCAGGCTCGAAGACCAGATGCACGTGCTGGGCGGCTACGCGGCCGAGTCGGAGGCCGCCTCCATCGCCTCCAGCCTCGGCCTGCCCGACCGGGTCCTCGGCCAGACGTTGCAAACGCTTTCCGGCGGTCAGCGGCGCCGCGTGGAATTGGCGCGAATTCTTTTCAGCGGAGCGGAAACTCTCCTTCTCGACGAGCCGACAAACCACCTAGATGCGGACTCAATCGGGTGGCTTCGTGATTTTTTGCGATCTCATCAAGGTGGCTTGGTGATCATCAGTCACGACGTCGGCCTTCTTGAAGCCACGGTCAACAAGGTCCTCCACCTCGACGCCAACCGTTCGGTGATCGACCACTACAACGTCGGCTGGACGGCCTACCTGGCCCAGCGCGAGACCGACGAGAAGCGCAGGAAGCGCGAGCGCGCCAACGCCGAGAAGCAGGCGGGCGCGCTGCTGGCCCAGGCCGACAAGATGCGCGCCAAGGCCACCAAGGCCAAGGCGGCCCAGGACATGATGCGCCGCGCCCACCGCCTGCTGGCCGGCACCGAGGAGGAGCGCCAGAGCGACAAGGTCGCCCGTCTGCGCTTCCCCGAGCCCCTGCCGTGCGGCCGCACGCCGCTCATGGCCGAGGGCCTGTCGAAGTCCTACGGCTCCCTGGAGGTGTTCACCGACGTCAACGTGGCCATCGACCGAGGTCACAGGGTCGTCATCCTCGGCCTCAACGGCGCCGGCAAGACCACGCTGCTGCGCATACTCGGCGGCATCGAGTCTCCCGACACCGGCGAGCTGCGGCCCGGCCACGGCCTGAAGGTCGGCTACTACGCCCAGGAGCACGAGACCCTCGACCCCTCCCGCACGCTGCTGGAGAACATGCGCTCGGCGGGCGGCGAGTTCACCGACACCGAGCTGCGCAAGGTCCTCGGCTCCTTCCTGTTCTCCGGCGACGACGTCGACAAGCCCGCCGGCGTCCTGTCCGGCGGCGAGAAGACCCGGCTCGCGCTGGCGATCCTGGTGCTGTCGAGCGCCAACGTCCTGCTGCTCGACGAGCCCACGAACAACCTCGATCCGGTCAGCCGCGAGCAGGTTCTCAACGCTCTGAGGTCGTATTCAGGAGCAATCGTCCTCGTCACCCATGACGAGGGTGCCGTTGACGCCTTGTCACCGGATAGGGTGATCTTGCTGCCTGACGGAACTGAAGACGCGTGGAGCGACGAATTTTCCGATCTTGTGGCACTTGCCTGATCTTAATTTGAGTGGGTACGGATCTTTTCCCGTGGAGTAGGTAGCCGATCCCGCTGAAATGACTGATCATGGCGGAGTAACGCTGCGGAAGTCCGGCACTACAGGAGGTACTCGTGGCCGAGACACTGAAGAAGGGCACCCGGGTCACCGGGGCCGACCGGGAAAAACTGGCCGGCGATCTCAAGAAGCGCTATGCGCAGGGCGAGAGCATCCGCGCCCTGGCCGCTTCGACCGGTCGGTCCTACGGGTTCATCCACCGCATCCTTAGCGAGTCCGGTGTGACTCTGCGCGGGCGCGGCGGGGCGACTCGAGGCAAGTCCAAGCGCTGACGGCTGCCTCGGAACGTGCGACCGCAGCCGCCCGTCCCTAGTCAGCCGCTGTCGCGCCCGAGCCAGAATCATATTCTGTAAGCTCGGGCGCGACGGTCAGCCTTGGTGGCGCACCCCGTGCGCGACCGGACACAGGGAGCAGGCGATGGCGGAAGCACAGGCACCACGGCGCGGGGGGAACGCGGAGGACGTCTCTGCCGAAAGGCTGGCGGAGATCGGGCTTCGCCATGAGGTGGACGGTGAGATAGCGACGATCACGCTGGACCGGCCGGAAAAGCGCAACGCCCAGACGTTCGCGACATGGTCGGCGTTGGCTCGCATCGGGGAGAGCCTTCCCGAACAGGTGCGCGTCGTCGTCGTGAAAGGTGAGGGACCGTCCTTCTCGGCAGGAATCGACCTGCGGATGTTCACACCGGAGGGAGTGCCCGGACAGGGCTCGTTCAGCTCGGCCGCCGCAACCGACGGCGAGACCTTCGAGCAGCGCATACGTCAGGCACAGGACGGTTTCCTGTGGCTGCGCCGCCCGGAGATCGTCTCCATCGCCGCCGTGCAGGGGCACGCGATCGGCGCGGGGTTCCAGCTCGCGCTCGCCTGTGACCTGCGGATTGTGGCCGACGACGTCACCTTCTGCATGAAAGAGCCCGCACTGGGCCTGGTCCCGGATCTGACGGGGACCAAACCGCTGGTCGAGCTGGTCGGACTGGCCAAGGCGATCGACATCTGCCTGACCGCCAGGAACGTGTACGCCGAGGAGGCCATGCGCATCGGCCTCGCGGAGCAGGTGGTCGCCGGGGGCGACCTGGACAAGACCGTACAGAACAAGATCGCGGAGCTGCTGTCGACGAACCGGGACGCGGCGGTGGCGACGAAGCGCCTCCTCCAGGGGGCGCGGGCGCGCACCCTGGAGGAGCAGAGTGCGGCCGAGGGCAGGGAGCAGGCCAAGCGCGTCAAGGCCCTGTTCGGCCCGCGGTAGGACGGCCGGAGGCGGGGCTCCGGTTCGCCGTGAGCGGATCGCGGAATCGCCGCAGGCCCTCGCGACGCTGATCCGGGGGAGGAGGAGGGATCCCCCGTATGGCGATGATGGGAGGGGGCTTCGGCCCTCAGGTCTGGTCGTCACTGCGCCGTGACGGCTCGGTGACCAAGCAGCGCATCGCGCCGGGCACGGTCCGGCGCATCGGCCGGCACGCGCGCCCGCACATCAGGAAGATCGCGGCGTTCCTGCTGCTCGTGGTGGCCGGGGCGGTGATCGTGGTGGCCAACCCGCTGCTGATGAAGGCGATCATCGACGACGGCATCCTGACCCGCCGCACCGACGTGGTGATCGGCCTGGCGGTGGCCATCGCGGCGCTCGCGGTCCTCGACGCCGCCCTGACGCTGGCGCAGCGCTGGTTCTCCGCCCGCATCGGCGAGGGGCTCATCTACGACCTGCGCACCGAGGTCTTCGACCACGTGCAGCGCATGCCGGTGGCCTTCTTCATGCGGGCGCAGACCGGCGCGCTGGTCAGCCGGCTCAACAGCGACGTGATCGGCGCCCAGCGGGCGCTGACCAGCACGCTGTCGTCCGTGGTGTCCAACGTGGTCAGCCTGGTGCTGGTGCTGGGCGCGATGCTGGCGCTGTCGTGGCAGGTCACGCTGGTCGCGCTGGTGCTGCTGCCGATCTTCATCGTGCCCGCCAAGTACGTCGGCCGGCGCATGTCCGCGCTGACCCGCGAGCAGATGCAGCTCGACGCCGAGATGAGCTCGGTCACCACCGAGCGGTTCAACGTGGCCGGCGCGATGGTCGCCAAGCTCTACGGCAGGCCCGAGGACGACGCGGCCACCTACGCCGCCCGGGCCGGGCGCGTCCGCGACGTCGGCGTGACCGTCGGCATGTACGGCACGGTCTTCCGGGTCGCGCTCGGCCTGGTCGCCGCCCTGGCCACCGCGCTGGTCTACGGCATCGGCGGCGTGCTGGCCGTCGGCGGCGCCTTCGAGCTGGGCACGCTGGTGGCCCTGACCGCCCTGCTGATGCGCCTGTACGGCCCGCTGACGTCCCTGTCCAACGTGCACGTCGACGTGATGACGGCGCTGGTCAGCTTCGACCGCGTCTTCGAGATCCTCGACCTCAAGCCGATGGTCGCGCAGCGTCCCGGCGCGCGTCCGGTGCCCGAGGGCCCGGTCACCGTCGAGTTCGACGACGTGCGCTTCCGCTACCCGGCGGCCGAGGAGGTCTCGCTGGCCTCCCTGGAGTCGGTGGCCCGCCAGGACTCCGGGGGCCCGTCGCAGGAGGTGCTGAAGGGCGTCTCCTTCACCGCCCGGCCCGGCGAGATGATCGCGCTGGTCGGCCACTCCGGCGCGGGCAAGACCACCATCACCTCCCTGGTCTCCCGGCTCTACGACGTCAACGCGGGGGCCGTCCGGATCAACGGGCTCGACGTGCGCGAGGCCACGCTCGACTCGCTGCGCGACACCGTCGGCGTCGTCATGCAGGACGCCCACCTGTTCCACGACACGATCGGGGCCAACCTCCGCTACGCCAGGCCCGGCGCGAGCGAGGAGGAGATCCGCGACGCGCTTCGGGCCGCGCAGATCGGCGACCTCGTCGAGGGGCTGCCCGACGGGCTCGACACCGTCGTCGGCGACCGCGGCTACCGGCTGTCCGGCGGCGAGAAGCAGCGGCTCGCGCTGGCCAGGCTGCTGCTGAAGGCGCCGCGCGTGGTCGTGCTCGACGAGGCGACCGCGCACCTCGACTCCGAGTCCGAGGCGGCCGTGCAGCTCGCGCTCAAGACGGCCCTGCACGGCCGTACGTCGCTGGTCATCGCCCACCGGCTGTCCACGATCAGGGAGGCCGACGAGATCCTGGTCGTGCACGACGGGCGCGTGGCCGAGCGCGGCCGGCACGAGGAGCTGCTGGCCCGCGGCGGCCACTACGCCGAGCTCTACCGCACCCAGTTCAGCTCGGGAGATAGCCCAGCCGGGTGAGCTCCTGCCGGGCGACCTTCTCCACCAGCTCCAGGTCGGCCGGCCGCAGCCGGGCCCGCCAGACGCCGACCTCGGGGGCGCGCGAGCCGTACAGCGCGACCTTGGACACGCGCGTCTCCAGGAACTCGGTGAGCGCGGCGAGCGTGTCGGCGGGCTTCAGCGCCAGGTCCTCGTAGCGGACGGTGAGGAGCTGCCGCTCGGGCAGCTCGCGGCGCAGCTCGGCGCTCAGCCGCACGGCGCTGCGCCAGCGCAGCGCCGCCTTGCCCGCCGCGGGCATGCCCTTCCACCGGTCGAGGTGCTCGTCCTTGTTGACGCCGAGGAAGGCGTTGGGGAACTCGGTGCTGTCGGAGAGCATCGCGGGCTTGAACCAGGCCAGGCACGCCGGGTCGCCGAGCATGCCGGCGACGGCGTCCCTGCCGTCCCTGATGAGCTGGACGAACCGGGCGTCGGGGAACGCCTGGAGCAGCACGGGCGCGCTGTAGAGCAGGTCGGGGCTGCCGTCGCCGAACCGCGTCACCTCGCCGGGCTCCACGCACGGTCCGCTGCCGGTCACGCCGCCCGCCTCCCGGCACGGCTCGGCGCACTGCCCGCACGATCGCGCGGAGACCTGCCAGGACTCGGCCAGCGCGTCGCGCAGCACGCGGACCGCGCCCGACGTGCGGCCGATGGACGGTTTGCGGGCGAAGGCGTACACGACGTGCGCCACGCTCGCCCGGCCGGTCGTGACGTGGAAGCCGGGGGAGCGTTTGAGGGCGCGGGCCAGCAGGTCCGCGCCGGAGTGCGGGGCGCCGAGCAGGAAGACGGGCCTGCGGACCTTGATGCCGTTGACCACGAGGATGTGGGGCGGAAGTCGCATACTGGACCACAAGTGTGACACCGTTTGGCAGGTGAACGAGCCAATCAGCGTTTCGGTGCTTACCCGGGCCCCGGCGCTCCCAGGCGTGCAGGAGTTGACCGATGCAGCAAGGTGACACCGTGGCGATCGTCATGCCGTCGGGGCCGCCCTCACCCGTCCTGTTCCAGCGCGGCGTCGAGCGGTTGGAGGCCCTCGGGCTGAAGGTGGTGGCCGGGGCGCACGCGCTCGACCGCCAGGACCTCGACTACCTGGCCGGCCAGGACGCCGCCCGCGCCGCCGACCTCCAGGCCGCCTGGTGCGACCCGGCCGTGTCGGTGGTGTTCTGCGGCCGGGGCGGCTACGGCGCGGCCCGGCTGCTCGGCCTGCTCGACTGGGAGGCCATGCGCGCGGCCGGCCCCAAGGTGCTGGTCGGGTCGAGCGACATCACGGCCCTGCACAACGCCTTCGCGATCGAGCTGGGCGTGCCCACGCTGCACGGGCCGATGACGGCCTGCGACACGATCGCCGCCGAGGAGGGCCCCGAGCCGCGTTCGTGGGAGAGCCTGCTGGCGGCGCTGGCCGGTGAGAGCGCGACCGTGCGGGGCGACCGGGTGCTGGTGCCCGGACGGGCCGAGGGCGTGCTCACCGGGGGCAACCTGTCGCTGCTGGCCTCGATGTGCGGCACCCGGTACCAGCCGTCCTTCGACGGCAAGCTGGTGCTGCTGGAGGACATCGGGGAGGAGCCGTACCGGATCGACCGGATGCTGACGCAACTGCTGCAGGCCGGGGCGTTCGACGGCGTGCGCGGGATCGCCCTCGGGTCGTGGGTGGACTGCGGCGATCCGTACCCGGTGCTGGCGGACCGGCTGGCGCCGCTGGGGGTGCCGGTGGTGGCCGGGCTTCCGGTGGGGCACGGGTCACCACAGATGAGCGTGTGGCTGGGGGAGCTTGGGGCTATCGATACCGAATCGTGCTCCCTGGCTGGTCCGTTCCGCGACGGCGAGCAGGCAAGGTAGGAAGACACCTAAAGGGACGAATCCGACAGAGGGGACGGTGTGTGAGCTTCTTCAGGCGTGACCGGGAGCCCTCCCGCCGGCCGATCGAGGACGTCGACCTCGACTCCCTGCTCGGCCTCGTCGCGGAGTCCATGGGGTTCGTGTGCGAGTTCGCCCGCGACGGCGCGTCGCTGAGCCTGCGCGGCGACGGCGTCGCGGAGCTGGTGGTGAAGCTGACCGGGCTGCGCCGCGAGGCCGGCCGCCGGGCCAGGGAGGACTGGCCGGTGCTGGTCTCCGAGCACCTCGCGCACGCCCTGGCCACCGCCGGCGAGCGTTACGACGCCTGCGACCTCGACCAGGCCGCGCCGCTGCTGCGCACCCGGGTGGAGGCGGTGGACGAGGTCCCCGACCTGACCCGGGTGGTGGGGCGGCACCTCAACGCCGACCTGGTGGAGCTGCTGACCGTCGGCTCCCGCCTGGTGCGGCCCGAGGAGGCCGGCTGCTGGCCCGTCCCGACGGCCCAGGCGCTCGACCTGGCCGTGGCGAACGTCCGGCGGGCCGAGCGGCTGCAGGTCGAGCGCATCGAGCTGGGCGGCACGCCGGTGATCCGGCTGACCGGCGCGAGCCCGTCGGCCGCCACGCATCTGCGCTGGCTCGGCGACCACCTCACAGTGCCCGCCGACGGGGTGCTGGTGGTGCTGCCGGACCCGTACACGGTGCTGGTGCGGCCGGTGGACGGCATCGGGGTGGTGCGCGCCATCGAGCGGCTGCGGGTGCACGCGGCCCGCACCGGCGGGCTGAGCGCGCAGGTCTACTGGTGGCACCAGGGACGGCTGACGCTGATCAAGGCCGACATCGTGTTGCAGCAGGGGCAGACGAGGCTGGTGGTGGCGCCGCCGCCGGAGTTCGCCCGCATCCTCGCCCGCCTGGCCGTCTGAGGCGCCCTTCCAGCGGCCCGCCTGGTCAGTGGCGGCGCAGGACGGCGCAGCGGGTGCGGATCGTCTCGGCCTCGGCGTCGCCGAGCGTCTCGTAGCACTCCACGGCCCGCCGCCAGGCGTCCAGGGCGCCCGCGCGGTTCCCGGCGGCGGCGTGCGTCTCGCCGAGCCGGACCAGCGTCTGGGCGGCGGGGTGCAGGTCGTCGCAGGACAGCAGGAGCGCGGCCGCCCGCTCGTAGCAGGCCACCGCGCCCGCGCGGTCGCCCTTGGCCTCCAGCACGTACGCGATGCTGTCCCAGGCGTGGCCCTCGCCCTGGGCGTAGCCGAGGTCGGCCAGGATGCGCTGCGCCCGGCGGCAGTCGGCGTACGCCTGGTCGTACCGGCCGAGCTGGGCCCGCCACCAGCCCGCGGTGTTCAGCGCGCGGGCCTGGCCGATGGCGTCGCCGCCCTCCTCGAACAGCTCCTGGGCCCGCAGCGCGTGCCGCAGTTCCTCGCCCGGCCGCACCCGGCCGACCGCGACGGCCAGGCCGAGATGCAGGTGCGCCTCAAGGACCGGCTCGCCGAGGCCCTGGTGCAGCTCGACGGCCCGGTCGAAGTGCTCGACCGCCTGCCGGTCGGAGCCGAGCCTGGCGTGCGCGCGCGCCAGGCCGTTGTGGCATCCGGCCTGCGCCAGCCGGTCGCCGAGCCGCGCGGCGCACTCCAGCGCCACCGTCTGCACGCGCAGGTTCTCCTCCCACAGGCCGCGGCGCTGCATGAACTCGCCGAACCCCCACGCGAGCTGCCAGGCGTGCCGGTCCAGCCCCGCCCGCGCGGCCTCGTCCACCAGCCCGGGCACCACCGCCGACTCCGCGGCGTACCAGCTCAGCGCCTCGGCCTGGCCGGTGAAGCGCTCCACGGTGACGCCGCGGGCGGGCCGCTCCCGCCGGACGCGCTCACGGTGGGGGTAGCAGGCGGCGCTGGCCGCGCAGGCCGAGTGCAGGTAGTGGTCCAGCAGGCGGCGGGTCGCGGCCTCGCGGGCGGCGAGCCGGTCGGTGGCGCGGGCCTGCTCGGCGGCGTAGGCCCGCAGCAGGTCGTGCAGCCTCGGGCGGTCGCGGGCGGACAGCTCGACGAGGTTGGCCCGGTGCAGAAGGTCCACGAGCCTGCGGGTCCGCTCCACGGGCAGGCCGGCCAGGCTCGCGACCGCGGCCGGCGGGAGGTGCGGGGGCGCCTGCCCGAGCAGGCGGAACAGCCGCGCCGCCGCCTGCGGGAGCTCCCGGTAGGACCGGCCGAACACGGCCCGCAGGTCGATCGCCGGATCGGCGTCGGCGAACGGCTCCAGGTCGGCGTCCGCGTGTTCCAGGTCGGCGGCGATGTCGGCCAGCGGCAGGTCGGACCGGCGTACCGTCCGGGCGGCGACGATGGCCAGGGCCAGCGGCAGCCGGCCGCACCGGTCGATGATCAGCTCCGCGGCCTCGGGCTCGGCGGCCAGGCGCGCCTCGCCCACCCGGGCGGCCAGGAGGTGGCGGGACTCGTCGGCGGTGAGGGTGTCCAGGTGCAGCAGGGACGCGCCCGTGGTGACCGACAGCGCGGGCAGCTCCGTCCGGCTGGTGATCAGCGTCAGGCAGCCGGGCGCGGTGGCCAGGAGGGGGGTGACCTGGTCGGCGGCGCGGGCGTCGTCCAGCAGGACGAGCACCCGGCGGGTGGCCAGCAGGCTGCGGTAGAGCCCGGTCCGGTCCTCGACGCCCAGCGGGATCCGGGACTCCGGCACGCCGAGCGCGCCCAGGAAGCGGGGCAGCACGGCGGAGGCGTCGGCCGGGTCGAGGGCGCCGAGATGGGCGTGGAGCTGACCGCCGGGAAACCGGTCGCGGTGGTGGTGCGCCCAGTGCAGCGCCAGCGAGGACTTGCCGACGCCGGGCGGTCCCGAGATCACCCAGACGGCCGCGGAACCGGCCAGGCGCTCCAGCTCGGCCTTGCGGCCCACGAAACCGGCGAGCCGGGCGGGCAACTGCGCCGGAACCGGCGGCACGGCCACACTCGGCGCCTCCCTGTCCGGTGTGTCCTTGTTCGGTGGGCCGGGGCGGGGCTCCGGCGTCGCCGGGCGGTCCGTCCCGCGGGTGCGGCCTGTCGCGCCGGTGCGCAGGAGCTGGTGGTGGAGGTCGCGGAGGGCGGCGCCGGGTTCGACGCCCAGCTCCTCGGCCAGGGTGCGGCGTACGCCGGCGTAGCGGGCCAGCGCCTCGGCGGTCCGGCCGCCCTCGTGCAGCGCCCCGATGAGCGCGGCGGCCACCAGCTCGTCCAGCGGGTACGCCTCGGCCAGCGGCGACAGTGCCGCGACCGCGGCCCCGGGGTCCTCGGCCGAGACCGTACGGGCCCAGCGCAGCACGACCTCCTTGCGCTCCTCCCACAGCCGCCGCCGCACCCGCGCGGCCCATTCGCCCGGCAGCCCCGTCAGCGGGTCGCCGCGCCACAACGCCAGGGCCTCCTCCAGCGGCGGACGTGGATCGGCCGCCGTCGCCGCCTCCTCGGCCAGGCTCCGGAACCGCCGCAGGTCCACGCCCGGCTCGGCCACGTCGAGCAGATAACCGCCGACCCGGCGCAGCACGCCGCCCTCGTCGCCGAGCACCTCGCGGCGCAGCCGGGTGATGATCGTGTGCAGCGTGTTCCGGGCGCCCGGCGGCACCTGCTCGCCCCAGATCCGGGCCAGCAGCGTCTCGACGGGGACGACCCGGCCCACCTCCCAGGCCAGCGCGGCGAGCGCGAGCGCGGCCTGCGGGGGCCGTACCGGTCCGGTCTGATCCGCGCGCTCCAGCTCCACCGGTCCGAGCAACCGAATCATCATGATCTTCGAGCCTAATCAAGGGAGACCGGTTCATCCCGCGTTGTCATGTCTTCGAGATGGCATTGAGAAGTCATCGAGAAATCGCTCAGACGGCCGGCCGCTGGGTCGAGCGCGAGAACGGCCTGTGCCACGACCACGGCGACCAGGGCGTCAGGTGCAACGGCTGGTCGACGTGCTGCCTGGCGGCATCGCGATCTGCCTGTGGGGCGCGGCGATCCGACGCCACGGGGCCTCCCGGGCCCGTCGCCCGGGAGGCCCGGTCCGCTACGGGGCCTGGTGTCCCACGTAGTCGCGCAGGTGCACGGCGGTGAGCGAGTCGCCCTTCGTCACCAGTTCGGCCGGGGTGCCGGTGAACACCACCTGGCCGCCGTCGTGGCCGGCGCCGGGGCCCAGGTCGATGATCCAGTCGGCGTGGGCCATCACCGCCTGGTGGTGCTCGATGACGATGACCGTGTTGCCGTCGTCCACCAGCCGGTCGAGCAGGGCCAGGAGCTGGTCGACGTCGGCCAGGTGCAGGCCGGTGGTGGGCTCGTCCAGCACGTACGTGGTGCCGTTCTTGGCCATGTTGATGGCCAGCTTGAGCCGCTGGCGCTCGCCGCCCGACAGCGTGGTGAGCGGCTGGCCGAGCCCGAGGTAGCCCAGGCCGACCGAGTCGAGACGGTCGAGGATCGTCCTGGCCTGCCCACTGGGGAAGAACGCGCGCGCCTCGGCCACCGGCATCTCCAGCACCTCGCTGATGTTCTTGCCGCGCAGCCGGTACGTCAGCACCTCCGGCGTGAACCGGCGCCCCTCGCACGCCTCGCACACCGAGGCCACGTCGGCCATCATCGCCAGCTCGGTGTAGATCAGGCCGATGCCCTTGCAGGCCGGGCAGGCGCCCTCGGAGTTCGCGCTGAACAGGGCCGGCTTGACCCCGTTGGCCTTGGCGAACGCCGTGCGGATGGGGTCGAGCACGCCCGTGTACGTGGCCGGGTTGCTGCGCCGCGACCCGCGGATCGGCGACTGGTCGGCGACCACCACGCCCTCGCGGCCGGACACGTACCCGTGGATGAGGGAGCTCTTGCCCGAGCCGGCCACGCCCGTGACGACGGTGAGCACCCCGAGCGGGATGTCCACGTCGACGCCGCGCAGGTTGTGCAGCGTGGCTCCGCGCACCTCCAGCCACCCCTTGGCCGGACGGGCGGAGGCGCGCAGCGCGGCCCGGTGGCCGAGGTAGCGGCCGGTCAGGGTGCCCGAGCCGGGCAGCCCGTCGAGGTCGCCGGCGTAGCAGATGCGGCCGCCGCCGGTGCCCGCGCCGGGACCGAGGTCCACGATGTGGTCGGCGATCTCGATCACCTCGGGCTTGTGCTCGACCACGAGCACGGTGTTGCCCTTGTCGCGGAGCTGGAGCAGCAGGTTGTTCATCCGCTGGATGTCGTGCGGGTGCAGCCCGGCCGTCGGCTCGTCGAAGACGTAGGTGACGTCGGTCAGGCTGGAGGTGAGGTGGCGCACCATCTTCACCCGCTGGGCCTCGCCGCCCGACAGCGTGCCGGACTCGCGGTCGAGGCTGAGGTAGCCGAGGCCGATCTCGACCAGCGAGTCCAGCGTGTCGCGCAGCCCCTGGAGCACCGGGCCGACGCTCGGGTCGCCGATGCCCTTGACGAACTCGGCCAGGTCGTTGATCTGCATGGCCGAGCAGTCGGCGATGTTGCGGCCGTCGATGCGGGAGGACCGGGCGGCCTCGTTCAGGCGCGAGCCGCCGCAGGCGGTGCACCCGGTCAGCTTGAGCGCCCGGTCGGCGAAGGCGCGCGCCTGCGGCTGCATCGACTCGCGGTCCTTGGCCAGGTACTGGCGCTTGACCTTGGTGACCAGCCCTTCGTAGGTGAAGTTGCTGGTGCCGTACTTGATCTTCGTGGCGGGCTTGTCGAGCAGGTCCGCCCACTGCTCGGGGGTGAAGTCGCGCAGCTTGGTGTCGGGGTCGTACAGGCCCGAGCCGACCATGATCTGCCAGTACCAGGTGTCCACCGCGTACCCGGGGACCTTGATGGCGCCCTCGTTCAGCGACTTGTCCCGGTCCACCAGCTCGTCGACGTCGACGCCGGCGACCCTGCCGAGCCCCTCGCACTCGGGGCACATGCCCTCGGCGCGGTTGAAGCTGAACGCGAACGGCGGCCCCACCTGCGGGGAGCCGAGCCGGCTGAACAGGATCCGGAGCATCGTGTAGGTGTCGGTGGCGGTGCCGACGGTCGAGCGGGCGTTGGCGCCCATCCGCTCCTGGTCCACGATGATCGCCGCGCTGAGGTTCCGCAGCGAGTCCACGTCGGGACGGGCCAGGCTCGGCATGAAGTTCTGGACGAACGTGGTGTACGTCTCGTCAATCAGCCGCCGGGACTCCGCGGCGATCGTGTCGAAGACGAGCGAGGACTTCCCCGAGCCGGACACGCCGGTGAAGACGGTGAGGCGGCGCTTGGGCAGGTCGAGGTCGACGCCGGTGAGGTTGTTCTCGCGGGCGCCGCGTACCTGGATGACGTCGTGGCTGTCGGCGGCGGTGTGATCGGCGGATCGGGTGCGTACGGCGTCGGGCTTGGCGCTGGTGGCCACGGAATCCCTTCTTGTCACATCAAATGGGGAGCGGGTAGGCGATCGTACCGTACGCAGTACGGCCGCCGTGGGCTCCGCGGGAACCGGCGCTCAGCGGGCTCTGGCGATCAGCGACGTGACGAGCGAGGCGGCCAGCGGCAGCAGCGTCAGGCCGATCAGGAAGATCAGCCCGACCGGCCACAACCCCTGCCCGCCCCCGCGCAGCTCGCCCACCACCCCGGCGGCGAAGTGCACGAAGAACGGCGCGGCGGCGACGGCACCCCACAGCGGATGGGGGACGGCCCACGCGGCCAGCCCGGCCAGGACCGCCAGCGCGGCGAAGGCCGGCACAAGCGCCGGGGAGTCGAGGACGTCCTTCGGCGCGCCGGGCGCGACCGCGGGCGCGGTGAGCACGCACACGGTCACGGCGGCGACGCCTCCGGCGATCAGGATCACGGCCCACAGCAGGGCGGAACGCGGCATCTCTCTCCTCACACTGGTCCTGACGGCCAGCATGCCCGCGACGGGGACGGGGACACGAGCGCTCGGATACTCAACCCGGCTGAGGAGAACCGGCAAGCGAATGAGCCTCCAGCCGGGCCGCGGCCGCCGCCGCCGGGTCGCCCGCCGCCGTGTACGCCTCGGCCAGGCTGTCCAGCGCCCCCGCCAGGAACTCCTGCCAACCCCGCGCGCGCCACAGCCGCACCGACTCCTCCAGGTGCGCGACGGCCTCCTTCACCCGGCCCTCGGCCAGGTCCACCCCGCCCAGCACCCACAGCGCGTCGGCCCGGTGGTGGGCCAGCCGGTGGGAGCGGCTGAGCAGCTCGGCCGCCTCGGCGACCGCCCTGGCCCGCGGGTCGTGGTGGCCGGCGTACAGCTTGGCCAGGGCGACCAGGCCCATCGCCTCCAGCAGCGGGTCGCGGATCTGCCGGTAGATGGCCAGCGCCCGCACCATGTACTCCAGCCCGGCCTCGAACTCCTTGGCGTGGGCGTGGGCGAGACCGAGGAACTGCAGGGTGGTGGCCTCGAAGCGGGGGTTGCCGAGCTTGGCGGCCAGGTCCAGGCCGCGCAGCAGGTGGACGATGGCCATCTTGATGTCCCTGGTGCCGTAGGCGACGGCCATGCACACGTGCGCCCTGGCCTCGCCGCCCTGGTGGCCGCTGCGCTCGGCCAGCTCCAGCGCGATGCGGCCCGAGCGCAGGCCCTGCGCCATGTCGCCCCTGGCGGCCTCGCCCCAGGCGCGCAGCACGTACGCGTCGGACAGGCCGCGCCGCTCGTCCAGCTCGGTGAACATGGCGATCAGGCGTTCGGCGCCGTCGTACTGGGCGGCCATGGCGCCGCCGGTCTCGGTCCAGGTGGTGGAGTGCATGAGGCCGCGCCGGATCACCGCCTCGCCCAGCCGGTCGCCGGCGGCCAGGCAGGCGGCCAGCACCCGCTCGTGCAGCGCCCGCCAGTCGTCGAACAGGCCGCTGACGTCGAAGTAGCGCTCGGCGCAGCAGGCGGTGTCCCAGGCGACCTCGGCCAGGCCGAGCGCGCACGCCTGCCGGATCGCCGCGACCAGCGCGGTGCGCTCGGTGTCGAACCAGGCCATCGGGTCCTGCCGGATGTCCCACGGCGTGCCGTCGGGCGGGCTCCAGCGCGGGGCCGAGCCGTGGATGATGGCCGACGAACTGCCCTGGACGCGCTCGGTCGCCTGCTCGGCCAGCGCCAGCCAGCCGCCGAAGGCCCGGCCGAGCGCCGCCGCGACCGCCTCGGGACGGTCCTCCAGCTCGGCGCGCTCGCGGGCGTACAGGCGGACCAGGTCGTGGAAGCGGTAGCGCGGCTGCCCGGCCGGATCGACGCCGCTGATCAGCACGAGCTGGGTGTCCACCAGCGACTCCACCAGCTCCTCGCCCACCGGCACGGGCACGTCCAGCAGCGCGCCCGCCACCCATCCGGCGAAGTCGGGCACCTCCAGCGTGCCGAGCAGCCGGAAGGCCCGCCGCGCGGCCGGTTCCAGCCCCACGTAGCTGAGCGCCAGGCTCGCCCGGACCGCCAGGTCGCCGGTGGCGAACTGGTCGAGCCGCCGGCGCTCGTCCTTGAGCTGCCCGGCCAGGCGGGTCAGCGGCCAGTGCGGCCGGGCCACCAGCCGGGCCCCGGCCACCCGCACGGCCAGCGGGATCCCGTCGGAGAGCCGGACGATCTCCGCCGCCGCCTCCGGCTCGGCCTCCACCCGCCCGGCCCCGGCGATCCTGGACAGCAGGCGCACGCCCTGCCGCAGGTGCAGCACCGACAGCTCGATCAGGGCCGCGCCGGACAGCCCGCTCAGCCTGGCCCTGCTGGTGATGATGACGGCGCAGCCGGACGTGCCCGGCAGCAGCGGGCGCACCTGCTGCTCGGAGGCGGCGTTGTCCAGCACGATCAGCATGCGCCGCTCGGCCAGGCTGCTGCGGAACAGCGCGGCCCGCTCGTCCACGCTCTCGGGCAGCGTGGAGCGCGGCACGCCGAGCGCGGTGAGGAAGGCGGCCAGCACCTGGCCGGGGTCGGCGGGGCTGGCCTCGGCGCTGTGCAGGTTCGTGTGCAGCTGGCCGTCGGGGTAGTGGCGGGCGATGCGGTGCGCGGCGTGCACGGCCAGCGTGGTCTTGCCGACGCCGCCCATGCCCGCGATCACGCACACCCGCACCTGGCCGGGGCCCTGCGGCTCGTCGCCGAGCAGGGCGGTGAGCTGGGCGAGCTGCTCGCCGCGTCCGGTGAAGTCGGAGATGTCGGTCGGGAGCTGGGCGGGGGAGCGCGCCGCGGGCCCGGCGGCGCCCGGGGCCGGGTCGAGGGTGCCGGTGAGGATGGCCTGGTGCAGGCGGTTGAGCTCGGCGCCGGGGTCGAGGCCCAGCTCGGCGGCGAACACCCGGCGGGCCTCGCGGTAGCTGGCCAGCGCCTCGGCCTGCCGCCCCGACCGGGCCAGGGCGAGCATGAGCTGGCGGCGCGGGCGTTCGCGCAGCGGGTGCTCGGCGACCAGCTCGGTCAGCTCCGCGATGAGCACGGCGTGCAGGCCGCGGGCCAGGTCTGCCTCGATCCGGTGCTCCAGGGCCGCCAGGCGCTCCTCCTCCAGGCGGCGGGCGTGGTCGCGCAGCCCGGCGGTGAGGTTCAGCCCCGCGTAGGCGGGCCCGCGCCACAACTCCAGCGCCTGCCGCAGCAGCGTGGCGGCCTGTTCGTGGTCGCCGCCGGACAGCGCGTCGCCGCCGCGGCCGGCCAGGGTCTCGAAGCGTTCGGCGTCCAGCTCGCCGGGGTGCACGGCCAGCACGAAACCGGCGTCGGTGCGGGTGATGCGGTCCTGGCCGAGCGTCCGGCGGAGCTGGTGGACGTACAGGCGGAGGTTGTCGGCGGCGGTGCGCGGCGGGCGCTGCTCCCACAGGGCCTCGACGAGCGTGGCGGGGGAGACGGGGCGGCCGGCCCGGCACAGGAGCTCGGCCAGCAGGGTGCGCTGCTTGCCGACGCCGAGCGGCAGCGGCCCTTGGTCATCCGAGACGTGAAGCGGCCCAAGTACGGCGAACTCCATCGCGCTCCCCGCAAGGACGTTGGTGCACAAGGAAGATCAAAGCTGCTTCAATGTGCATCAACGTCCGACTCCCGTCAACCCTGCGCCGACCGGGAGAAAAGGGCACCGGCGGGAGCCTTTCGTGGTAGCTCCCGCCGGTGGTTCATCCTAGGTCACGGGTGGCCGAAGGCGACCACCGAAAGGAAGTACGCGTACGCGATGCGGCGACATGTCCCCTTGAAGAAGTAGTGGGAGCACACGCCCCAGTACAGGACGTAATAGAAGATGTAGTCCACCTGGTACTTGCTATGGATATACCCCATATTGCGCAGGGCGTACCCGTAGTCGTGCATCATGCACGCCTGGCGGAAGTCGTAGCCGAGCGGCTTGTCGGGTGACTTGGTGCAGTAGTCGTAGTACACGCCGCGCACCCACCACCCGGCCGGCGTCTTCTTCCACTGCACGTAACGCCAGCTCCCGTGGTAGTAGGCATAGCTGACGCCGCAGTGGTTGAAGGCGAAGTGCCAGAAGTTGGTGCACCAGTACCACTTCTTGCCGTCCAGGTCGGCGTTGGAGGTCGGCGACTGGTTGGCGTAGTCGTAGGCGTTGGCGCTGCCGCCCTCCACCGGGTCGGTCTGCAGGAACCGCCCGAGTCTCGGCTGGTAGAGCCGCACGCCCATGAGGATCGTGCCGTCGGGGGTGTCGGCGGCCCGCTCGGCCGCGCCGTGCCAGCCGTAGCGCATCGCGGGCTGACCGGCGCGCGGGTTGCCGAACTCGTCGAAGTCCAGCGCCAGCGGCACGCCGCCGGCGTAGACCACGTTGATGTCGTCGTGCAGGTTCGTCAGCTGGAGCCGCACGTCCCCGGTCGCCGAGGTGACCGCGGCCAGGCCGCCGGAGATGGAGTGCACGTTCCTGGTGACCGCGCCGCCCTCCACGACCCAGGCGGGCGTGTCGTCGTCGGCGTCGAAGTGCTCGACCCGCCTGCCGGCCGC
Source organism: Nonomuraea sp. NPDC049684 (assembly GCF_044465345.1). Classification (NCBI taxonomy): domain Bacteria; kingdom Bacillati; phylum Actinomycetota; class Actinomycetes; order Streptosporangiales; family Streptosporangiaceae; genus Nonomuraea; species Nonomuraea sp. NPDC049684. The sequence continues at coordinate 106,147 of NZ_JBITLO010000012.1, forward strand.
GCTCCACGTGCCGCCGGACAGCTGCTCCAGCGTGGTGGTGTTGCGGCGCAGCTCCGGATCCAGCGTGTACGACTGCCGCACCGCCCCCGACGTCATCTGCCGGACCAGGTCGGTGGTGTAGTACTCCGCCTTCAGCCCGGCCGGCGTGGCCGTGGTGCGGCCGTAGGCGTCGTACTCGTAGCCGGCGTCGGCCAGCCGGTCGCCGCCGTCGTAGGCGTGGTTCTCGGTGACCGCCCCCGAGCCGTCGCAGGCGCTCGTCGTCAGGCCCGTCCTGTTGGAGTTGGCGTCGTAGCCGTAGGCCCGGCGCGAGCACACGCCGCTCACGGTGTCGTCCACCGAGGCGATCCTGCCCAGCTTGTCGTAGCCGATCCGCTGGGCGGACAGCCCGTTGTGGCTCACCTGCTGGCCGTGGATCGACCAGGTCACCGAGTCGTCCAGCAGCCGCGCCCCCGCCGCGGTCCGGTAGACCCGCGAGACCGGCGCGCCGGACGGGTCCCGGGCCAGGTCGTAGGACAGGCCGCCGGGCAGGCTCTCGTGGCTGATCGAGCCGTCCACGGTGTACGTGGCGGTGAACGTCCCGGCCACCGAGTCGGTCATGGTGGACAGCGCGCCGCGCACGTCGTCGTAGGCGTAGGTGACCGTCGAGGGCGCGCCGTCGGTCTTCCTGGTGATGCGGTCGAGGGCGTCGTACTCGACCCTGGTCACGCCGCCGTCGGCGTCGGTGTAGGACGTCTGGCGGCCCAGCGCGTCGTACTCGCGGGTGATCGAGGTGCCGTTGGAGGCCGTCGTCCTGACCACCCGGCCGGCCGCGTCGTAGACGGTGCTCACCTCGGGCACCGCCGTCCCGGCGCCGCCGGACACGACGGTCTTCACGATGTCGCCCGCCGGGTTGTACGTGGTCGTCGTCGTCCTGGTCACCCCGTTGGCTGTCTCGGTCACCGACGACACGCGGCCGCCGGGCTCGTAGGCGTACACCTTGGTGACCAGCTCGGCCGGACGGGTGCCGCTGTCGCCGACGCCCGTCTTGGACCTCGTCCGGCACAGCTGCCCGGCCCACTCGGCCTTGCCGCCGCACGCGCCGGCGCCGTCGGCGGTGTAGTACTCGCTGGTCGTGGTGCCCGCGTCGTCGCCCGACGACTTCGGCATCGTGGTGGCCACCACCCGGCCGTCGGCGTCGTACGTCGTGGTCTTGGTGATCGCCAGGCCGCCGGGGTCCTCCACTGTCCTGACGCTCTTGCCGGTGTTCCAGTCGTAGTACGTCCGGCTCGTCCGCACGTCGGCGTCGGCGGTCGCGCCGGGCACGTACGCGCCCACCGCCACCGTCGTGGCCAGGTTCGACACCTTGGCGTCGGCCGGACGGCCCTCGTCGAAGGTGTTGACCGTGTGCTTCCTGGCCGCGACCTGCGTGCCGTTCAGCGTGACCAGGTGCAGCGGGCCCAGCTCGGAGACCATCCGCTGCCCGTCGGAGCTGTAGGCGGACTCCTCGGCCAGCAGCCGCGCCCGGTCGGCGGGCGAGGCGTTGAGCAGCCCGAGCCGGGTCAGCTCGGCGCCCGCGTCCGGCGTCTGGGCGAGGGCGAGCGCCCGGTTGCCGGCCGACAGCGACAACACCGTGTTGCCCTGCGCGTCGTACTGGCTGGTGGAGACCGCGCCGCCGGGCTCCACCCGGTTGACCGTCTGCCCGGAGGCGTTCAGGTAGGTGATCGTGGCGCGGCCGTAGTCGGAGGCGGCCAGGCCGCCGCGGCCGGTGTGGTTGGCCGGCACCTGGTCGGCCGGGAAGATCGCGGTCGCGTCCACCGGGGAGTCGCTCTGCCCCCAGGCGGCCGTGGCCGTCTCGCTCATCCCGTACGGCGCCCCCGTCTCGCTGATCGGCACGTCGTAGACCACCGACGTGACCGCGGTGCCGTTCGTCTCGCTCGGCGTGCCGGGCCGCAGCGTCGGGCGGGAGACGGCGAGCAGCATGCCGTCCGCGGCGGTGTCGGCGTTGCCGGCCTTGCCGTAGGCGAACGTCCACGGCAGCTCGCCGGGCGGGGTGTAGCGGTTCACCCGGCCGCCGAGGTCGTAGTCGTAGCGCGTCCTGATGTCGGGGGTGGCCGGGTTCCACTGCTCGCGCAGGCGGCCCAGGTCGTCGTAGCGGTACTCCGACAGGCCCAGCGGCGCGCTCGCGCCGCCCTCCCACAGGCTGATCGCCTTGACCTGCCCGGCCACGTCGCCGAGCTGCGCGCCCGCGGTCGTGGTGGTGGCGTAGTCCAGCTTGATCAGGCGGCAGCCCTGCGGCAGGCTCGCCAGCGTGTCCACGTCGCAGTCGGCCTGCGTGTACGACGGCGCGATGATCTTGACGGGCCGGGCCAGCGCCTTGCCGTCCGAGCCGGTCACCGACTGCCACACGAACGCCGTGCTGCCCTTGCCGCTGGCCGGGTAGACCGCCCGCACCAGGTAGATCGGCGCGGCGGCGTCCACCTTGGCGAACACCGTGCGCTCGGCCGAGTTCGCGTCCGACAGGGTGTAGCGGTCGGCCGCGGCGTCGAAGGTGAGCTTCAGGCTCGCCGCGTCCTGCTGCGGCTCGTACGAGCCGTCGGCGTTCTTGGTGAAGGCCACCGCCGAGCCCTCGCCGCTCAGCTCGACCGAGGTGGAGGAGGTGGCCCGGAGCTGGGCGAACGTGCCCTGACCCGACTGGGCGAGCCCGGTCGGCGTCCACTCGGTGCCGAAGATCGCCGCCACGCCCGGCAGCGCCGAGCCCTTGCGCGGGTCACGCGAGGAGAACGAGCGCATCAGGCCGATGCCGTACACGTTGGCGTCCGTGGCGGCCATCCTGAAGTCGCCGGTCAGCGTGTTGACCGAGCCGGGGCCGACGGGCTGGGTGGAGGCGCCCTCGCCGTCCCGGTCCACGATCAGGTCCACCGGCTGGGAGGCGGCCGTGCCCGAGGAGGTGACGAACTCGGCCCTGATCTCGATCGAGCCGTCCTCGGCCAGCGTGTGCGTGGTGTCCCAGACCAGCTCGGGCGAGGCGCCCGCGCTCATCGCCACCGGCCAGGCGACCGCCGACCCGTCGGACTTCCTGCGCACGTCGGCCGCCGGCACCTGGTGCCAGGAGTCGGCCTCGCCGCGCCGGTAGGAGAAGGCGACCGCGCTCAGCCCCGCGCTGCCGGTGGCGGCGAGGACCGTCCGGCGGGCGGTGGACTGCCCGTCCTTGGGCGAGGTGACCGCCGAGCCGCCCGCGTTGAACGCGTACGTCGTCGCCTCCGACAGGTTGCCCGCCTTGTCCTTGACCCACGCCTTGAGCGTGTGCGGGCCGTCGGCGGGCGGCGTCCAGCTCACCGTGTGCGGGGAGCCGGTGTTGGCGGCGGACTGCTGGGCGCCGCCGTCGAACGACCACAACACCGCGGACGCGTCGGCCGAACCCGGCGTGATGGTGAACCGGCCGGCCTGACCGGCGCCCTTGGCCCAGGCGTCCTGCGGGTAGTCGCCGGAGGACACCTCGGGGGCGGGCGGCGGGGCGGCGTCCACCGTGAAGGCGAACCACGCCGACCAGGGGCCGTAGTCGGTGCCGTCGTGCGAGCGCACCCGCCAGGCGTACGACGTGCTCGCCAGGGCCGTGCCGGCCTTCCAGGAGGCGGTGGCGCCGTTCGCCACGTTCGCGGCCGAGCCGCCGGTCACCTTGGTCGCGTGGTCGGCCGTCCAGATCTCGAAGTCGGCCCGCTGCGCCTGCCCGTCGGCGTCGCTCACCTTGGCCGACAGCGTCGGCTGCGCCGCGCCCACCACGGCCGGGCTGGCGCACACCGAGCAGGGCGCGACGGCCAGGGCCGACGGCGTGCCCGGCAGCGAGTTGTAGGTGATCGCGATGTTGGGGTTGTTGGCGAAGCGCTTCCAGTAGTAGTTGTCGGTCTCGCTGCCGGCCTTGACCATGAAGGTGACCGACGTGCCGTTCGCGCTCACCACGCTCTGCACGGCGCTGGTGACGTCCCAGCCGACCCAGGCCGCCGGGCAGCTCGACGCGCCGCCCTGACCGGCCGACGACCAGCCGTAGGCGACGTTCTTGGCGCCGATGTTCAGGTTCGAGGCGGGCTGGTTGTTCCACGTCGTGCCCGAGCCGACGGCCGCGGTCCTGTGCAGCTCGACGTTCCGCGCCGAGCAGGACCAGGCCCACGTCTCCTTGATGTTGAACGTGGCCGCCGTGATGTGCTTGCCGGCCAGGCCCGACAGGCCCATGTTGAAGAACGAGCGCCGCTTGTAGCCGCCGCCGTTGCTGGTGCCGGCCGTCGCGTCGTTCGCGGAGTTCCAGTACGCGCTGGAGGGATAGGCCGAGTCCACGTACGTCCAGCCGGACTTGGCCGAGGTGAAGCTCGGGTCGATCGTCACCGGGTAGACCGTGGCCGGGTCGGCCAGCAGCGCGGCGTCGGGGGTGACGCGCAGCTCGCGGCCCGACAGCCGCACGCCCATCCTGGCCCGCCGGCCCGGCTGGGCGGCCAGCGCCGGGGTGGCCGGGTTGCGGGTCATGGCCGACTCGGTGGCGGCGTCCCACATCTCCGGCGCCGCCGAGCCGAACACCGGCTCGCCCTCGGCGTCGAGGACCGAGACGTTGCCGTGCCGGTCGGTCCTGACCTCGCCCTTCTTCACCGACGTGGCGAACGTCAGCTCCTTCAGCGCCGGGTTCGCCGCGGCCTGCCGGGTCCTGACGACGAGCTTCTCGGCGAAGCCGTCCACGTCCGCGGTCAGCACCAGGTCCACGCCCGGCAGCACGTCGGGGTAGGTGGCGGTGGCGCCGTCCAGCACCGGCTTGGGCAGGGCCCCGAGCGGCGTGCCGAGGGTGAGCCGGGTGCCCCGCTCGGTGGCGGTGACCAGCGGGCCGTCGCCGCCGCCGGAGAAGCTGTAGGACACCGCGGCGGCCTTCGGCGCGACCGTGCCGTCCTGGCCCGCCGTGAGCGTCGGGTCGGCGGGCACCCACGCCTCGCCCCGCCTGACCCGGACCGGGCGGTAGCGGTGCTCCTGGGTGACCGTGCCGGCCGGGTTGACGTAGAACTCGTCGGTCTCGGTGGTCAGCGAGACCGCCCTGATCCGCTTGCCGCAGACCGCGGCGGCCAGCCGGGCGGAGATCTCGGTGGGCATCTCGTCCGGGCAGGCGACCGCCGCCTGGGCCTTGGCGGGCGCGGGCGGGGCGGCCCGCGCGGGGAGCGGCACGAGGGCCGTTGACGTCAGCAACAGGACGACGAGCGGCGGTAAGGGAGTCAGCCGCCTGGGTTTCTTCAACACCGTCCAACCTCCGCGGGGGGTGTAAGGCCGTTCGGTGCTCAGCGTGAGCAGCGGCTGTATAGGCGGCGTATAGATCCCGTAGGCGGCCAAAACCGGTTGCGGCGCGGCGCCGGCGGCTGTTGTACTTCCCGGCGGCACCGATCGCCGGACGAAGGAGCGGATCGATGAGGACAGCGTCCATGACCTCCCAGCACAGGACACCCACCTATCCAGAGGGCATGACGCTTCTTGAGATCCCCGCTCACCAGGACACGTCCGCATGTAACTAGCCCCGCCCGGCAGGCCCTGCGCCACCTGCGGCCGGCCCCGCGCGCCGCGCTCGCGCTGGGCGCCGCCACCGCCGCGGCCACCGCGCTGCCGCTGGCCGCGCCGCACGTCACCCGCCGCTTCGTCGACGACGCCGTCGCCGGCGCCGGGCTGCGCCACCTGATCGTCATCGCGCTCGGATATCTCGGCCTGGCCGCCGCCGGTCAGGCGGCCCGCATGGCCGCCGCCTGGCTCGCCGGCCGCCTGGCCTGGGACGGCACCAACCGCCTGCGCGAACACCTGGCCGGGCACGCGCTCGGCCTCGACCTGGCCTTCCACGCCCGCCACTCGCCCGGCGAGCTGATCGAACGCGTCGACGGCGACGTGGCGGCCGTGGCCGACTTCGTCGTGGCCTTCGTGCTCGACGTCGTGGCCGGGCTGCTGCTGCTGGCCGGCGTGCTCGCCGTCGTGCTCGCCGTCGACTGGCGGCTGGGCGCGGCGCTCCTGGCCTACTGCCTGCTGACCGGCCTCGCCATGGCGGGCGCGCAGCGGCTCGCCGTGCCGTCGGCGACCCGGTCGCGGGAGGCGAGCGCCGCGCTCTACGGCCACCTCGAAGAGCGGCTGGCCGGGGCCGAGGACCTGCGGGCCAACGGCGCGGGCCGGCACGCGCTCGGCCGCTTCCACCAGGTCGCCGGGGCCTGGTTCCGCGCCGAGTGGCACGGCTCGCGCATCGCGGGCGGCCTGCTCGCGGCCACCAACGTGGCGTTCGCGGCCGGGACCGCGCTGATGCTCGCCCTGGCCGCCTGGCTGCTGGACGCCGGGGCGCTCACGGTCGGCACCGCCGTGCTGCTCTTCCAGTACACCCTGATGATCCGCACGCCGTTCGAGCGGCTGATCGACCAGCTCAGGCAGTTCCAGGGGGCGCTGGCCGGGTTCGCCCGCATCGGCTCCCTGCTGGCCGAGCGGCCCGCGCTGCCCGTCCACGCCGCGCCCCGGCCGCTGCCCGCCTCGGGCGCGCTCGGCCTGCGCCTGGACGACGTGAGCTTCGCCTACCCCGACGACGGCGAGAGCGCGCTGTCGGGCATCACCCTCACCCTGGCCCCCGGCGAACGCCTGGGCCTGGTGGGACGCACCGGCAGCGGCAAGACCACCCTCGCCAAGCTGCTGCTGCGCCTGTACGACCCGACCGGCGGCACGGTCGAGATCGGCGGCCTCGACCTGCGCGAGTGCGACCCCGAGTCGCTGCGCCGCCGGGTCGGCGTGGTCACCCAGGACGTCCGGCTGTTCGACGGCAGCGTCCGCGACAACCTCACCCTGTTCGGCGCCCTGACCTCCGCCCACGACGACGCCCGCCTGCTGGAGGCGCTGGACGGGGTGGGGCTCGGGGGCCGGCTGGCCGCGCTGCCCGGCGGGCTCGACGGCGAGCCGGGCGGCCTGTCGGCGGGGGAGGCCCAGTTGCTCGCCTTCGCGCGGGCCTTCCTGGCCGACCCCGGCCTGGTGATCCTGGACGAGGCGTCCAGCAGGCTCGACCCGGCCACAGAACGGCACGTCGAGGACGGCGTACGGCGGCTGCTGGACGGGCGGACCGGCGTGCTCATCGCGCACCGGCTCTCCTCGCTGGCGCACGTGGACAAGATCGCCGTGCTGGAACGCGGCAAGCTCGTCGAGTACGGCCGCCGCGCCGACCTGGCCGCCGACCCCGCCAGCAGGTTCGGCCGGCTCCTGGACGCCGCGGGGGTGAGCCGGTGAGCGCCCGCCGGGCCCTGGGCGTGGCGGGCCGCCTGATCGGCTTCGACGTGCGCCTGTACGTGCTGCAGATCCTGCTGTGGCTGCCGGTCCACGTGCTGCCGCTCGGCGGCGGTCTCGTGCTGCGGCAGCTCTTCGACCAGATCAGCGGGCACAGCCCGGCGACGTTGCGGCAGTCGTTGTGGCTGTGCGCGGCGTTCGCGGGCGTCGAGCTGGTCCGCGGGATCGTCCTGCTGTTCGCCTGGTCCTACGGCTCCTGCTGGTGGGACGCGGCGGCCACGCTGCTGCGCGCCAACGTGCTGGGCTCGGTGCTGACCGCGCGCGGCCCGGTGGCCGCCCGGCTGCCGCGCTCCCCGGGCGAGTCGCTGGCCCGGCTGCGCGACGACGTGGCCGAGCTGGTCGAGCTCGCCGACGAGTCGGTCCCCCTGGCCGGAGGCGTGCTGTTCGGCGGGGCGGCGCTGGCGGTCATGGTCTCGATCGACCCCGTCGTCACGGTGACGCTGGTCGTGCCGATGCTCGCGATCGGCGTGCTGAGCAGGCTCATGGGACGGGTGGTCAGACGGCGGCACCAGCGGGCCAGGGAGCTGGGCGCGGGCGTGACGGCCTTCGTCGGCGAGCTGTTCGGCGGCGTGCTGGTGCTGAAGACGGCTGGGGCCGAGCGGGCCGCGCTGGACCGCCTGCGCGCGCTCAACGCCCGCCGCCGGGACGCCGCCGTACGCAGCCGCCTGGCCACCGACCTGCTGGAGGCCGCCACAGGCACCACGGTCGAGCTGGGCGTCGGCGTCGTGCTGCTGCTGGCCGCCGGGGCGATGCGGCGCGGCGAGTTCACCGTGGGCGACCTCGCGCTGTTCACCAGCTACGTCGGCTGGCTGACCGCGCTGCCGCGCACCGTCGGCTCCGTCCTGTACCGCCTGCCCCGAGCGGACGTCTCCGCCGGACGCCTGACCGCCCTGCTCGCCCCCCACCAGGGCACCTCCGACCTGACCCGCGTCCACCCCGCCCCGCTCGCGCCTGCGGAAGGGGCGCCCGCGAGCCCCGCTCCCCGCCTCCCCCCTCCGGCTGAGCCGTCGCGGCGCGGCGAGGGGGCGGCCGGGCCGACGGCGCTGGAGGTGCTGGAAGCGCGCGGGCTGAGCGTGCGGCACCCCGGTGGGCGCGGGCTGCACGACGTGGACCTGACGCTGCGGCGCGGCACGTTCACCGTCGTCACCGGGGCCGTCGGCGCGGGCAAGACCACGCTCGTGCGCGCCCTGCTCGGCCTGCTGCCCCTGGACGCCGGGACGATCACCTGGAACGGCCGCCCGGTGACCGACCCCGGCGCGTTCCTCGTGCCGGGACGGGCGGCGTACGCGAGCCAGATCCCGCGCCTGTTCTCCGAGACCCTGCGCGAGAACCTGCTCCTCGGCCTGCCCGCGGACGACGCCGACCTGGCCCGCGCCCTGGAGCTGGCCGCCTTCGAGGACGACCTGGCCGCCATGCCGGACGGCCTGGAGACCGTCGTCGGCCCCCGGGGCGTGCGCCTGTCGGGCGGCCAGGTGCAGCGCGCCACCGCCGCCCGCGCCCTGGTCCGCGCCCCGGACCTGCTCGTCGTGGACGACGTGTCGTCCGCCCTGGACGTCGGGACCGAGAACCTGCTGTGGGAGCGCGTCGCCCGGCACGGCCCCGCCACGCTGCTGGTGGTCTCCTCCCGCCGGGCCGCGCTCGAACGCGCCGACCAGGTGGTCGTCCTCGACCGCGGCCGCGTCGCGGGCCGCGGGCCGCTGGGGGAGCTGCTGGGGACGTGTCCCGAGATGCGCAGAATATGGAACGCAGAACCGATCGAGGAACGAGGGACCACATGAGGATCGACCGCCTGGACCACCTGGTGCTGACCGTCGCCGACGTCGAGGCCGCGGTGCGCTTCTACACCACGGTGCTGGGGATGGAGGCGGTGACGTTCGGCGAGGGGCGGCGGGCGCTGGCGTTCGGGCAGAGCAAGATCAACCTGCACCAGGCGGGACGCGAGTTCGAGCCGAAGGCGGCCCGGCCCGTGCCGGGCAGCGCCGACCTGTGCCTGATCACCGCCGACCCCGTCGAGACGGTCATGGACGAGCTGGCCCGCCACGGCGTCGGGATCGAGGAGGGCCAGGTGGAGCGGACCGGAGCGCTCGGCCCCATCAGGAGCGTCTACCTGCGGGACCCCGACGGGAACCTGGTCGAGCTCAGCAACTACCTCTGAGCGGCCCCACCTGGCCGAGCTGCGTCACCACCTCTGAGCGGGCGGCCTCGGCGAGCTCGGCCACTGCCTCTGAGCGGGCATGATGGAGGGTGTGGGAGAGACTGCGGCCGTTCTGGCCGGTGTGTCCGGCGTCGCCCGGCTGGCCGAGCTGGTGGCCGGGGGCGGTGTCGTGGTGCTCAGCGGGGCCGGGCTGTCCACCGAGTCGGGCATTCCCGACTACCGGGGCCCGACCGGGCGGGCCCGGCGCGCCGAGCCGATGACGTACCAGCGCTTCACCGGCAGCGCCGAGGCGCGGCGGCGCTACTGGGCGCGCAGCCACGTCGGCTGGCGGCAGATCGGCCGGGCCGCACCCAACGCCGGCCACCGCGCGGTGGCCGAGCTGGAGCGGCGCGGCCTGCTGGCCGGCATCGTCACCCAGAACGTCGACGGCCTCCACCAGGCCGCCGGGGCGCGCCGGGTGATCGAGCTGCACGGCGGCCTCGACCGCGTCGTGTGCCTGTCGTGCCGCGAACGCACCCCGCGCGCCGAGCTGGAGCGCCGCCTCAGCGCGGCCAACCCGCGCTGGGCCGCCGAGGGCCGCGTCAACCCCGACGGCGACGCCGCCCTCACCGACGCCCAGGTCGCCGGGTTCCAGGTGGTCGACTGCCGCTCCTGCGGCGGCCTGCTCAAACCTGACGTGATCTTCTTCGGCGAGAACGTGCCGAGGGATCGGGTGGCGGAGTGCTTCGCGCTCGTGGGCGGGGCGCGCTCGCTGCTCGTGCTGGGGTCGTCGCTGGCGATCAGGTCGGGGCTGCGCTTCGTCACCAGGGCCGCCGAGCTGGGGCTGCCCGTCGCCATCGTCAACCAGGGCCCGACCGGCGCCGACGCCGACGCCGCGCTCCTGCTCGACGCCCCGCTCGGGGCGACCCTGACCGCGCTGGCCGCCCGCCTCTGACCCCACAGCGTGCACCCCCGGGGGCCGCAAGGGCGGCACGGGACCGGCATCGGGGCGGCACAATGGGGGGCATGCCTCCTCGTCCATGCCCCTGCGGTCTGCCCGCGTCCTACGCGGACTGCTGCGGGAGATACCACCGCGGTGAGGGGTCGGCCCCCACCGCGGAGTCGCTCATGCGGTCCAGGTTCAGCGCGTTCGCCGTGGGCGACGAGGCCTACCTCATGGCCACCTGGCATCCCGCCGACCGCCCCGCCCGCCTCGACCTCGACAGGAAGGTCGCGTGGACGGAGCTGGAGGTGCTGGAGAGCACCGGCGGCAGCCCCGTCCACACCGAGGGCACCGTGCGGTTCCGCGCCCACTTCGTCAACCGGCGGGTGCCGGGCGTGCTCGACGAGCACAGCAGGTTCGTCCGGCTCGCCGGACGCTGGGTCTACGCCGGGGTCGTGGCCAGCGGCCGGTAGTCGCAGTCGTAGCCGAAGTACCGCGGCCCGGCCAGCTCCAGCCCGCCCGGCGAGGCCCAGCGCGGGTCGCACGGCACGCCGATGACCGTGACGCGCAGGCCGTAGCGCATGGCCTCGGTGGTGACCGGCTCGCCCGAGTCGGTGTCCAGCACGCAGATCAGGTCGGGCGTGGTGGCCACGATCTCGCCGTCCCGGCGGGCCAGCAGGTGCTCGTTCTGGAAGCTGAGCTCCAGCGTGCCGGTGCCCTCCAGGCGGGCCTGGCCGCGGGCGAAGCCGCCGGTGGTGCGGCGCTCGACGTCCACCACCTTGCCGGTGAACAGCTTCAGGCCGCCCAGCACGTCCAGGGCCGCCGCCACCGGGTCGGCGTGCCCGGCGCGGGCCAGCCGCACGGCCCGGCCCAGGTCCTCGGCCAGCGTCAGCGTGGCCGGCACGAGACCGTCGCGCAGCTGGTCGCCGCGCATGACGGTGTCGGCGCAGGAGACCTGGCAGCCCATCTGCACGCACGCCGCCCTGGCCAGGCGCTCGGCCCACACGTTGGACACCGTCTCCAGCACCAGCGTGTTGCCCTTGTCGTCGGCCAGCGCCATCGGCGTGTTCGGCACGCCGATCAGCGTCGGCAGCACCATCTGCGCCTCGGGGAAGGCGCGGCCCATCGCGTCGCCGTCCACGATCGGCAGGCCCGCCTGGGCGGCGGCGGCGATCGGGATCATCGAGTTCACCCCGCCGACCTCGATGGGCACGATGTGCGTGGCCGGACGGCCGAGCACCGCCTCCAGGGCGCGCAGCGCGGTCAGCTCCTCGGTGCCCGCCGGCAGCTTCTCCAGCAGCACGGTCGGCGCCCCCATGCCCGAGACGGCCACGACGGTCGCGTCCGCGGGCACCTCGTCGATGGCCACCAGCGGCACCGGACCGTGCCTGCGGATGGCCTCGCGGGCCAGCAGCTTGCCCACGTACGGGTCGCCGCCGCCGCCGGTGCCGAGGATCCCGGCGCCGCGCGCCATGTCGTCCAGCCGGTCGATTCCGATCTCACGCATCGATCTTCTCCAGGTCCAGGTCGCCGACGGCCTTCACCCTGATCCGGGTGGCGTCGCCGGGCAGGTAGGCGAGCGGCAGCTCCTCCACGTCCACGATCCGCACGCTGCCCGCGCGGGCGCCGCCGCGCTCGGCGCGGATGATCGCCTCGCTCTTGGCCTCCTCCAGGATGCGCTCGCGCGGGCCGGAGAAGACCCGGTCCACCTCGCCGCCGACCTGGGCGATGGCCGCGCCGACCGCGTTGGCCACCTCGAAGTGCGCCGGGCGGCGCACGTCGTCGAAGCCGGGCAGCTCCTGGATGAGCACGCTGCCGCCGCCGACCAGCACGACGGGCAGCGGCGCGGACGAGGTGCGCATGCGGTCGACCGCCTCCGAGACGCGCTCGGCGATGAGCTTGAGCGGGCGCTGCGGGTCGACGTGCGCGACCCTGTCGCGGTCGCCGATGTCGGCCAGCCCGGCGGCCACGGCCAGGTCGGTGGCGGTCAGCGTGCCGCCGCCGAACACCAGCGCCTCCTCGGTCAGCCGGTAGCCGACGCTGCGCGGGCCGGTGGTGCCGTCCTCGGCGACCAGGGAGCCGCCGCCGATGCCGATCGACAGCACGTCGGGGATGCGGAAGTTGGTGCGCACCTCGGCGACCAGCGCCTCCCCTGCGGCCTCGCGCGGGAACCCGCCGACCAGGATGCCCACGTCGGACGTGGTGCCGCCGATGTCCACCACCGCGCAGTCGGTCAGCCCCGACAGGTACGCCGCGCCGCGCATCGAGTTCGTCGGCCCCGACGCGAAGGTGGCCACCGGGTAGCGGCGGGCCTGGTCCACGTCCATGAGGGTGCCGTCGTTCTGGGACAGGAACAGCGGCGCCTCGATCCCGGCCACCCGCAGCGCCTCGCCGAAGGCGGCCACGGTCCGGCCGGCCAGCGGGCGCAGGGCGGCGTTCACGATCGTGGCGTTCTCCCTGGCCAGCAGGCCGACCCGGCCGATCTCGCAGGACAGCGACAGGTGCACCTCGGGGCCCAGCTCGGCGGCCAGGATCCGCGCGGCCTCGCGCTCGTGGGCGTCGCTGACCGGGGAGAACACCGAGGAGATCGCGACCGTGCGCAGGCCGCGCCGCCTGATGTCGGCGGCGACGCCGCGCAGCTCGTCCGGGTCGAGGGGGGAGACGGGGGCGCCGTCGTACTCGCAGCCGCCGTGGCACAGGTAGACCGCGCCCTCGACCGCCCGGCGCAGGCGGTCGGGCCAGTCCACCAGCGGCGGCAGCGCGGCGGTGGCGGGCAGGCCGAGCCGGACGGCCGCGACGGGCTCCAGCCGGGCGGCCTCCACCAGGGCGTTGACGAAGTGGGTGGTGCCGATCATCACCGCGGACACCCGGGTGGCGCCCAGGCCGGCCAGGGCCGCGGCGACGCCGCCCGTGACGTCCGCGGTGGTGGGGGACTTGACGGTGGCCAGCACCTGGCCGTCGTCGCCGATGAGGGCGGCGTCGGTGTTGGTGCCGCCCACGTCGATGCCGATACGCATGAAGGAGGACTCTCTTCTCAGACGGTGAGCGCGGGCCGCGCGACTCTCAGACGGTGAGCGCGGGCCGCTCGACGGGGACCTCGCGGGTGCCGCGGACCAGGCCGAGCCGGCCCGCGACGACGTAGCCGAGGCCCGCGAGGATCAGGGAGTTCAGGGCGGGGATGCCGATCCACTGGTAGTGGTCGCTGAGCCAGCCGACCAGCGCGGCGGCGGCCCAGATGACCAGCGTGGCGGGCACCCACGTCGGCTCGGTCTCGGGCAGCGTGCCGGTGGCGCGGGAGGCGTCCAGCACCGGACGCCAGCGCCGCACGATGAAGTACTCGGCGACCATGATCCCGGCCACCGGCGGCGTGATGACGCCGAGGATCAGCAGGAAGTCGGTGAAGCGCTCCAGGATCCCGGCGGCGGCCAGCACGCTGCCCAGCACGCCGATGCCCACGGTGACGGCGACCCGGTTCAGCCGCACGCCGATCGTCGACTCCACGGCGTTGAGCAGGCCGAGCGCGGCGGAGTACAGGTTCCAGTTGTTGATCTTCACGGTGGCCGAGATGAGGACGATGACGCCGATCACGCCGGAGGAGGCCGTGATGATCGCGATGACGTCCGAGGACTTGACCGCGTAGGCCAGCAGCACGCCGGCCAGGCCGAGCACGTACTCGCCGAGGGAGATGCCGACGAGGGTCTGCTTGACGACGTCGCCGGTGTTGCGGTTGAACCTGGTCATGTCGGGCGTGGTCACCGCGCCGATGATGTAGGAGCCGGCCACGATGGTGGCGCCGGTCGCGATGCTGATCGGCTCGCCGAACGGCGGCGAGGCCACCAGCGACCCCAGGTCATGTCGCGAAATTTCCACCCACATCGCCCAGCCGGCCAGGCCCAGGAACGCCGGCACGGTGATGAACGCCGTCATCCCCATCGCCTTGAACCCCCGGATGACCAGCAGCGTCACGCCGATGCCCGCGATCATGGCCCACACCCAGAGCGGCAGCCAGGACATGATCGAGTGCAGGCCCGAGGCGAAGACCGCGGTCTGCACGCCGAACCAGCCGAACAGGCTCAGGGCGATGATCACGCCGATGATCGTGGAGCCGTACCGGCCGAAGCCCGTCCAGCGGGCCAGCATGGAGGTGGACAGGCCCTCGCGCATCCCGGCGATGCCGACGAAGATGCACACCACCTCCAGGATCACCGAGCCGAGCGTGAACGCCCAGAACGCCCCCCAGAACGACAGCCCGGCGCCGAGCGTGGCGCCCAGCAGGAACTGCGTCAGGTCGGAGAGCTGGCCGAACCGCTGCACGGCCACGTTGAACCAGGAGTAGCGGGCGGCCTGCGGCACCCGCTCCAGCGGGTAGTCGGAGTCGGTCATGGTGGTCTTCCTTCGCGTCGGGGGGTCGTGGCGGGGGCTCACGAGCGGGGGCTCACGAGCAGGCGGTCAGAGCTGGTCACGGGGCTGGTCACGGGTCTGATCTCAGGGCTGGTCACGGGGCTGGTCACGGGTCTGATCTCAGGGCTGGTCACGAGGCTGGCCTCAGGGCGGGGGGTCACAGGAGGGAGGGCGGCCCGGCGGCGCGGGCGCGCAGCCGGACGAACGGGCCGGGCAGGTAGGCGAGCGGGATCTCCTCCACGCCGATGACCCGCACCCGCCGCGGATCGGCCCCGGCGCGCACGGCCGCCGCCCTGGCCTCCTCCGCGACGGGTTCGAGCGCCGCCGCCAGCTCCGAGCGGTCGGGCAGGCGGACGATGCGCTCGTACTGGCCGCCGACCGGGCTGACCGCCGCGCCGATGGCGCCGGCCGCCGGCCCGTGCTCGGGATGCAGCCCCTCCGGCACGGCGTGCTCCCCGCCGCCCACGACCACGAGCGGCAGCAGCCCGGCGCCCGGCTGCAGCCGGTCCACGGCCTCGGCCAGCTCGGTCGGATCGACCGGCCGCGGCACCCTGATCAGCCCGGGGATGCGCAGCCCGACGGGCACGCCGCCGATGTCCGCGCCGCCCACGGCCTCCTCCGGATACCCGCCGGCCAGCACGCCGACGCGGACGCGGGTGGCGCCCACGTCGGCGACCACCGCGTCACCGAGCCCGGTCAGCGCGCCGGCGCCGCGCAGCACGCTCGCCGGGCCGCTGCCCAGGCTGAGGCCGGGATGGCGGGCCAGGTGCTCCAGGCTCATCAGCGTGCCGTCGCCGCGCGTCACGAACACCGCCGCCCCCGGGCACAGGCCGGACAGCGCGGTGGCCAGCCCGCCGGAGACCGCGCCCGCGAACCCCGACAGGGCGGCGTCCAGCACGGTCGCGTTCTCGCGTTCCAGCAGGCCGAGCGAGCCGAGATCGGCCGACAGCGCGATCGGCACGCCCTCGCCCAGCTCCGCCCGGACGATCTCGGCCGCCTCGCGCTCCTGCTCGCCGTCCAGGGGCGAGAACAGGCCCGCGACGGCGACGGCCTGCGCGGTGCCGGCCACGCCCGCGGCGAAGCGGGCCACGGCGTCGCGGTCGAGAGGCGTGCGGTCCTCGCGGTCGAGTCCGCCGCCGCCGTCCACGACGGCGGTGCCGGCGTTCACCGCGGCGCGCAGGTCGGGCGGCCAGCCGGACAGCGGGCGCACCGCGGTCGCCGACACGCCCGCGATGCGCAGCACGGCCACCTTGCGCAGCCCGGACCGCCTGGTCACGGCGGTGGCGGCGCCCCGCAGGCCGACGGCGACCTGGGCCGGCTCGCCGTCCATCGGCAGGCGTTCCAGCGCGGCGCGCACGCCGGCCACCGGGTCGCCGGGGATCGACGCGATCTTGACGGTGGCCAGCACCCGGCCGTCGTCGGCGACGACGGCCGCGTCGGTGTTGGTCGGCCCGACGTCCACCCCGGCCCTCACGCCCCCGCCTCCCGCCCGGCGGGCCCGGAAGGCCGGGTGGATGCGGTGGACTCGGTGGACCCGATGGACCCCGTGGACCCCGTGGATTCGGTGGGGGAGGGGCTGAAGGCCGTGCCCGCCGGGGTTCCCGGCGTCGCGGGGGCAGGGGGCGCCTGCGGTGGGGGAGGGGCGGGAAGGCCCGTGAGACCGAACGCGGCGGGCCCGGCCAGCCGCAGCCCCTCCGGGGTGTGCCAGACCGGGTCGCAGGGGACGCGCACCAGGCTGACCCGCAGCCCGTACCGGACCTGCTCGGCCTGCACGACCTCGCCCGTACGCGTGTCCAGCATCGCGATCACGTCGGGCACCACGGCCAGCGGCACGCCGTCCTCGACGACGGCCAGGAACTCGCTGCCCGCCTGGACGCGGACCAGCCGCCCCTGGTCGTACCCGAGCCCTTCGACCAGGATCGACCCGGACGTCTCCGCGACCTTGCCGGTGACCAGCGGGTCGGGCAGCCGCGTCCCGAGGCGCACGGCGCGGGTGACCGACCCGAGCGCGGTGGCGCCGGCCACCTGGTCGCCGCGCATGATGTACTCGCTGGTCGCGACCTGGCCGCCGAACGCCTCCAGCGACGCCCGTACCAGCCGTTCCAGCCAGCCGCCGGTCACCCGGTCGACGACGACGGTCCGGCCGCGCTCGTCGCACAGCACGGCCGGGGTGGGCGCGATGCCGCGCAGCTGCATCACCGTCTGGTCCATGCGGGGGAAGGCGCGGCTCATGCCGTCGGCGTCCACCAGCGGCAGGCCGACGCGGGCCGCCCAGGCCACCGCCAGGCAGCCGTTCGCGCCGCCGATCTCGCTGGCCAGCACCGCGCCGACGGGCGCGCCGTACAGCTCCTCGATCTTGTCGCGCAGGTAGACGGGCTCGTCGGTGCCGCCGACGCGCTCGGACATGACGGCCGAGGAGCCCGCGGTGCCCACGGGCATGACCAGCAGCTCGGGGTCCAGCTCGGCGGGCTGCACGACGCGTACCGGCCCGTGGTCCTCCAGCGCCTGCAGCGCCGCGGCGCGGGCGATGGTCACGGGACCGCCGCCGCCCGAGCCCAGCACGGCGCAGCCGCGGGCGAAGGCGGGCAGCAGCCCGGTGTCGATGTCCATGCTGTCGAGGTTACGAAGCCGCAGGTCGAGAGGGATGTTCCCGCCGCACCTTTTTGCCGGGCTTCGTGTGCCGATGGCACACTGATGGCATGTTTCTGCTGGAAGAGCTGCGTCCCGCCGTACGCCGGCTGGCCGGGCCGGCGGTGCCGGCGGCGGCCTCGGGCGTGCGCCTGGTGGAGGACCTGGGCGGGATCGCGGGCCAGCCGCCGGGGTCGGTGCTGGTCCTGACCGGCGCGGCCGCGCGGCAGGCGGCCGGCTACCGGCTCGACGTCGCGCTGCGCGACGCCGCCGCGGCCGGCGCCGTGGCGCTCGTGCTCACCGCGGAGTCCGGGCCGGCACTGGAGGCCCTGGAGGCCGCGGTCGACCGGAGCGCCGCCGCGCTGGCCGAGCGGGGCGGGGTCGCGCTGCTGGCGGCCGGCGGGGACCTGGCGGAGCTGGTGGTGGCCATCGACCGGGCCATCGCGGGCGACGCCGCCGAGGCGCTGGTCCGTACGGCGCGCGCCGCCGAGGCCGTGACGGCGGCGGGCGGCGTCCCCGAGCGCATCGCCGAGGCGGCCGGCGCCGCGCTGGGCCGTCCCGTCCGGGCCGACGGCGGCGCGTTCACCGTCCAGGACGGCGGGCCCGCCGGCACGCACTTCGACCTGGCCGCCGGGATCGTGCTCAGGGTCGCCGCCCTGGCCGCCGCCGCTGGCCCCTCCGACGAGCTGCCCGGACGGTCCCGCGCCCAGCTCCTCACCGAGCTGCTGGTCGCCCCCGAGAACCAGGCCCAGGAGCTGGCCCCCCGCGCCAGGGCCCTCGGCCTGCCGATCGACGACTGGCACGTCGTCCTGCGCCTGGAACCCGCGAAGGACCCCGCCAAGACCCAGGACGCCGCCGCCGACGGCGCGGCCGACGGCGGCCAGGAACGCTACGCCCTGCTGGAGACCGCCGCCTCGCGGGCCGTGCGCGCGGCCCGCGAGCTGAGTGGCGCCGCCTGGAACGCCGCGCTCGCCGGCGACGCGCTCGTCGTGGTCCGCAGCCAGCGGCGCGACCAGGGCAGGGCGGGCCTGCGCGAGGCCGTGCGCGACGCCGCCCGCCTGCTGGAACGGGTCCGCCCGGCGGGCGCCGAGCTGCGTTGCGGGGTCAGCACCGCCCACCAGGGCCTGCTCGGCCTGCGCACCTCCGCCTCCGAGGCGCGTACGGCCCTGCGCCGCAGCACCCTGCCGCTGGCCACCTACGACCTGGCCGGCCTCGACCGCATGCTGGAGGAGTGGTACGCCTCCGACGCCGCCCAGCACGCCGTCAGGGAGCTGCTGCAGCCGATCCTCGACCTCGGCGGCGAGCGGGCCGCCCACCTGCTGGCCATCCTGCGCGCCTACCTCGACCACAACGGCTCGCCCGCCCGCGCCGCCGAGGAGCTGCACCTGCACCGCAACGCCGTCAGCAGGAACGTGCGGCGCATCGAGACCCTGCTCCAGGCCGACCTCGCCGACCCGCGGCAGCGCCTGGCCCTCCAGCTTGCCTGCCGGGCGGCCTCCTCCCGCTGAAGGACCGCCTTCCGGTACCCCGCTCCCATCCCGCGTTCGCCCGCCAGGACGAGGAAACCGGGCGGCCGGGTCCCTAGATTCGACGGCATGACGAGAGTGCGGCGGCTGGCCGCCTGGTGCGCGTCGCTGGTGCTGGTGGCAGCCTGCGCGGGGCTCGGCTACGAGACGGCCGCCCGGCGCGGCGACGCCACCCGCCACCCGCCCCCGGGCCGCCTGGTGGACGTCGGCGGCCACCGCCTGCACCTGCGCTGCACGGGTTCCGGCGGCCCGGTGGTGGTGCTGGAGGCGGGCCTGGTCGAGTCCAGCGCGAGCTGGGAGGAGGTCCAGCGGCGGCTGTCGTCCGGGCTGCGCGTGTGCTCCTACGACCGGGCCGGCTACGCCTGGAGCGAGGAGGGGCCTGGGCCGCGCACGGCGGGCCGGGCGGCGGGGGAGCTGCGCGCGCTGCTCGCCGCCGCGGGCGAGCCCGGCCCGTACGTCCTGGCCGGGCACTCCTACGGCGGCCAGATCGTCCGCCTGTTCGCCGCGCGGTACCCCGACGTGACGGCGGGCCTGGTGCTGATCGACGCCACCGACGAGGAGGCGGTGGCGGCCATGCGGGTGTCCCGGCCGCTGATGGCCGCCCAGCTCACCGTCAACCAGGCGCTGGCCAGGATCGGTCTGCTCCGGCTGGCCGGCGGTCTCCTGGTGCCCGGCGACGCCACCCCGGCGGCCCGCGCCGCCGCCCCCGTCGTCTACGGGCCGGGCAGCATGGCCGCGGCCAGGGCCGAGGCGTGGGCCTCGCTGGACAGCGCGGCGGAGGTCGCCGGGACGGCGCAGGAGGCGGGCGGCCCGCCGGTCGTGGTCGTCATCCCGTCCGGCGGGCCGCGCGGCGCCCTGGACCAGGCCCGGCGGGTGGCCGCCCGGTCCACGCGCGGGCGGGTGGTGGTGGCCGGCACCTCCGAGCACTACATCCAGTACCGGCAGCCCGACCTGATCGTCACGGCGATTCGGGACGTCGCCGCCTCCACAGAAAGGTGAAACTGGGTCTTGCCGGTTGGGTCAAGTCGGCTTTCAATGATCGGGATACCGGTGATCCTGGAGGAGCCGATGCGTGGCTTGAGGGCGTCCGCAGTCATCCTGATGATCGTCGCCTCGACGTTCCTCGCCTCCGGGCCGTCGTCGCTGCCGGCGGTGGCGGGGCCGGCCGATCCCGAGCCGGCGTCGCTGGTCACGCTCTCCGTGCCCGACAGGGCCGCGATGGAGCGGCTGGTCGCCTCCGGCGCGGACCTGACCGAGCGGGTGCGTCCGCAGGCCGACGGCAGCGTCCAGGTGGACGCCGTGGTCACGGCCGGCAAGCTCGCCGAGCTGAGGGCGATCGGCGTGGGCCTGGCCGCCGGCACGCCGCCCGCCGCCCGGCAGGCGCCGTCCGCCACCGCCGCGCAGGACCAGATCGTCATCGAACGGGCCGTCTGGTACAGGTCGCGGGACGGGTACTTCCTGTCGGTCGAGGCCGGCAGCAGCGCGGGCGAGAGCGCCGCCCTCACCGCCACCTGGACGGGCCGACGCGGCGCCACCGGCCAGGTCGCGATGGTCCCGTACGTCGACGCCGGCGCCTACCTGGGCCACCAGTTCAGCACGCCGGCCCCGGTGCCGGCCGAGCCGCAGCGCGTCACGGTCACCTCGGCGACCGGCGGCAAGGCCGAGGCCCGCGTCCGGGAATGGCCCGGCGGGGAGCGCCCCGACCGCCGGGCGCCGGGCTACCAGACGGACTTCGTCAGCCAGTACATGCCGCCCGCCCAGCTCAACGAGCGGATCCAGGCGCTGCACCGGCGTTACCCGTCGCTCACCGACGTCATCCCGCTGCCCAACCTCACCAACGGCTACCGCCGCCGCGCCCAGGCGCTGATCGGCACGCCGCCCGGCGCCGCGATCGTGGTCACCTCCGACGCCTACGGCTCCGAGGGCGGCAACGACCTGTCCGTCGAGCTGGCCGCCCCCGGCGCGCCGGACCGGCCGCTCCAGGTGAGCGTGGCCGGCAAGCAGGTCACGGTGAGCCTGGCCACCGACGGCTCCGGCACGCCGGTCAGCACCGCAGCCCAGGTCGTCGCCGCGATCAACGCCACCGCGGGCGCCGGGCTGAAGGCCGCCGCCTACCGCACCGACCCCGGCGCCGGCGTCATGGCCGCGGCCCCCGCCACCCGGCTCACCGACTCGCTCAAGGCGCCCGCCGACGTCTCCCGCAAGCCCATGCGGGTGCTGGCGCTGCGCGTCGGCGTCCACCGTGACGGCTCGCGCACCGGCGTGCTGGCCTACGCCCAGGAGCACGCCAGGGAATGGGTGGCGCCGCTGGTCACCGTGGAGGCCGCCGAGCGGCTGCTGCGCAACTACGCCCGCGACCCCGCCACCCGCAGGCTGCTGCAGCGCACCGACATCTTCATCGTCCCCACCGTCAACCCCGACGGCGCGAACTACAGCTTCTACGACTTCAACGGCCAGCGGAAGAACATGACCAATCACTGCCCGGCCGCCCAGTCCGACCCGGCGCAGCGCAACACCTGGGGCGTGGACGTCAACCGCAACTACGCCGTCGGCTCCCTGTCGGACGGCTACTTCGGCGCCTCGGCCAACTGCCAGAGCGGCACGTACGCCGGTCCGGCCGAGCACTCGGAGCCGGAGAGCCGCAACGTGATGTGGCTGGCCGAGACGTACCGCAACATCCGCTTCGCCATGAACGTGCACAGCTACGGCGGCTACTTCATGTGGCCGCCCGGGGCGTACAAGCTCGACGGCCGGGTGGCGCTGCCCAGGCCGAGCGCCCAGGAGGAGGCGTACTTCATGCGCTCGGCCCGCACCATCGAGCAGGCCATCGCCGCCGAGCGCGGCACGGTCATCTGGCCCCAGCAGACCGGGCCGGTGACCGACGTGCTCTACTCGGCGGCCGGCAACTCCGCCGACGAGCTCTGGTACGACCACGGCGTCTACGGCTGGGACTTCGAGGTCGGCGCCGACCTGTGGAACCCGGCGGCGCGGACGTGGGAGGGCGTCGGCTTCCAGCCGCCGTTCGAGGAGGGGCACGCCGAGGCGATGGAGTTCGCCGCGGGCCTGATCTCGCTGGTGGGGGTGGCGGCCGACTACCGCAGGCCGTGACCGCCGCGCAGCTCATGCCCAGGTCATGGCGTCCGCGGGGGGCGGGAATGCCCGCGCGTTGCCCGGGGTTTGCATACGGACACCCCGCGACAGTGACCTGGGCTTTTGCCCATGCTGGGGTGACTTGCCCGGGGTTTACGGTTCAGCGGTAGGTCTTTGCCCGTTTTGGGGTGTTAGGTT
Organism: Nonomuraea sp. NPDC049684; assembly: GCF_044465345.1. Classification (NCBI taxonomy): domain Bacteria; kingdom Bacillati; phylum Actinomycetota; class Actinomycetes; order Streptosporangiales; family Streptosporangiaceae; genus Nonomuraea; species Nonomuraea sp. NPDC049684. The sequence continues at coordinate 128,366 of NZ_JBITLO010000012.1, forward strand.
TGCGTTTGTCCGTTTCTTGGGTTAGTGTTGTACCTATCGGCGGGTGAGAGACCCTTCCTTTCCCGGGTCCGCCCCCCTTTGCGCTCCACGTAGCGACCGATGGCGTTGGTGCCCGGCTACGGCCTTCATGTCTTGTCTGAGTCAAGCGAGCGCATGCCGCCCTGATGATCGATGTCACCAAGGAGACTGCTGATGACTGCTCGCCTGCGTTCTTTCGCCATGCTTTCCGCCGCTGCCCTGTCGGCGCTGACGATCGGTGCCGCCGCCCATCCGGCGCATGCCGATGCGGATGTGAACGGCCGGGGTGTGCTGGCCGGTTCGACGACGGCGTCCTATTTCTGGGACGACTCCTCCGGTCGTGCGGGTGACACGGGTCTGCCTGCGGCCGGCAAGCCGATGCAGAAGGGTCTGGCGGCTTCGCCGTCGTGGCCGCTGATGACCGAGGGTTACGTGGTCTATCAGGGTAAGAAGCTGCCGTTCTTCGTGGGTGACCGTGGTCCTGGTGACCCCTCCAGTCGTGGGGTGATGCTGGACCTGGACGCCAAGACGTTCGCCGAGCTGACCGGCGGCCGCTTCAACCCCGACACGCTGGGTGTGGACGGGGTGAAGGGCGAGGGCCACATCAAGATCCAGTACGTGGTCACCAAGTGGGGTGACGGCGTGGGCAGGAAGGCTGCTCCGGTGGCGTTCGAGACGGGCGCCTGGCGTCAGCAGGACACCGGCACGGCTCCGGTGTCGGTCAAGAAGTAGCGCGCGCGAACAGCAGAAGGGCGTCTCCCGCCGAGGGACGCCCTTCTCGCATGTCAAGGAACGGCAAACACCGCCCGCGTCCAGCGGCCATACTGGCTCCGCTGACGACCTGGAGTGACGGGCGGTGACCGTAAGTGATGGATGCAGGGCCCGACGAGGCGCTGAACCTGGCCGTCCTGCGCGTGCGCGGCCCCGAGGGGGCCGTGGCGGGCGCGGGCTTCCTCATCGCGCCCGACCGCGCCCTGACCTGCGCGCACGTCGTCTCCGGCGCCCTGGGCCACGCCGACGGGCCGCCCCCGCCGGACGCCTGGGTCACCGTCGAGCTGCCCTTCGCCGGCGACCCCGCCCCCGTGCGCGCCCGCGTCGAGCACTGGGTCCACACCGCCGCCGACGGCTCGGGCGACATCGCCGTCCTGCGCCTGGACGCCGCGCCCCCGGGCGGACGCCCGCTTCGCATGGCCGAGCCGCGCAGCCTGTGGGGCCACCGGGTCGTCGTGGCCGGGTTCCCGCCCGGCCTGCATGGCGGCGGCTGGCACACCGGGCGGCTGCTCGGCGGCACCCAGCAGGGCTGGCTCCAGTGCGCCCCCGACGACCCCCATGGCGTGCCGATCGAGAGCGGCTTCAGCGGCAGCCCCGTCTGGGACGCCGAGCTCGGCGACGTCGTCGGCATGGTGGTCGCGGCCCAGCCCGGCGGGCCCCGCCAGGCGTTCGTGATCCCCACCCGCTCGCTCACCCGCGCCGTCCCCGCCCTGGCCGCGACCGTACGGCCGGCCTCGCCGTTCCGCGGGCTGTCGGCCTTCCGCGAGGGCGACGCCGCCGTCTTCTTCGGCCGCGACGTGGAGACCGCCCGGATCGCCCGCCTCCTCCAGGCCCACCCCGAGCTCACGCTCACCGGCCCGTCCGGCTGCGGCAAGTCCTCGCTGGCGCTGGCCGGGGTCGTGCCCGCCATGCGCCGGCAGGGCTGCCAGGTCGTCGTCCTGCGGCCCTCGGCCGTGCGGTCCTGGCCCGGCGCGCTCGCCGCCGAACTGGCCGCCCTGTCGCACCCGGGCCTGACCGGGGCCGACGCGCTGGCCAGGGCCGACGCGCTGCGCGAGCCGCTGCGCAACGGCCGGCTGCCCGATGTCGTCGACCAGGTCCTGCGCGACACCGGCGCGACCGGCCTGCTGATCGTCGTCGACCAGGCCGAGGAGCTGCTGGTTGGCGACCCCGGGCAGGCGGACGACGCGGCCGGGGTGCTGGCCGCGGCCCGCGCCTGCCCGGCCGTGCGGGTGCTGTTCACGCTGCGCGCCGACTTCCTGCCCGCCGCCCTGTCCCACCCGGCGCTCGGCGGCGCGCTCGGCCGCGAGACCTACGGGCTCACCCCCATGACCCGCGACCAGCTCCGGCAGGCCATAGAGGCGCCGCTGGACGCCGTCCCCGCCGTGACCTACGACCCCGGCCTGGTCGACCGCATCCTGGTCGACGCCGGCGGCGCGCCCGGCGCCCTGCCGCTCATCGGCTTCCTGCTGGACCGCCTCTGGCACGAGCAGGAGGGCGGCCGCATCACCCACACCTCCTACGAGGCGTGCCGCGGCGTACGCGGGGCTCTGGGCGAGCAGGCCGAGCAGGTGTGGGCGGCGTGCGTGCCCGAGGAGGACACCGCGGCCGGGGAGGAGCTGCTGTCCAGGCTCGTCCGGGTCGCCGCCGGGGCGCACGCCCCGCTGCGCCGCCGGGTCACCCGCGAGGAGGCGGGGGAGCGGCGCTGGCGGACGGCCGGCCGGCTGGCCGCCGGACGGCTGCTCGTCATGGACACCGGCGAGGACGGCCGCCAGACCGTCGAGCTGGCCCACGAGGCGCTGATCACCGAATGGCCGAGGCTGGCCCGGATCGTCGCCGCCGACCTGCAGTTCCTCGAATGGCGCGACCTGCTCCACCAGGACATGGGCCGCTGGCGGCAGGCCGGGCGCGCCCCCGACCGGCTCCCCGGCCCGCTCGAGCTGGCCGCCGCCGCCCGCTGGCTCGCCGAACGGCCCGGCGACCTGACCGAGGACGAGCACGACTACCTGCGCCAGGGCCGCCGCCGCCGGCAGCGCCGCACGCTGCGCCGCCGGGGCGCGATCACCGGCGCGGGGGTGGCGCTGCTGACGGTCCTCTCGCTGGTCGCCTGGACGCTCTACCAGGGCCGGATCGGCGAGCAGCGGGCCGCCGAGTCCCGCTCCCGCGCCCTGGCGGGGGCCTCGGCCGACCTGGCCGAACGCGACCCCGAGCTGTCGTCGCTGCTCGCCGTCGGCGCCTACCGCGCGGCCCCCACCCAGGAGGCCAGGGTCCAGCTCCTGCAGCGCTACGTCGAACACCGGTACACCAAGGGCGTGGCCACGGGCGCGCTCGGCTCGATCACCGCCGCCGACGCCAGCGACGACGCCCGCGTCCTGCTGGCCACCACCACCTCCGCCTCCGGCCGCGCCACGCTGTTCACCCGCGGCCCCGACGGCCGCTACCGGCCCGCCCACCTGCCCGACCGGGGCGGCACCAGCCGGCCCGCCGTCTCCGCCGACGGCGGCCTGATCGCCTACGCCCTCGACGACGGCGGCATGGTCTGGCACCGCGTCGACCCGCGCGACGGCGAGCTGCTCGACCAGGGCCACGTCCTGGCCCGCCAGGACCGGCCGGCCCCGGCGCTGCCCGCCGACGAGCCCGTCGCCGACGTCAGGGCGGACGGCGACGACGGCTGGATCGTCACCGCGGGCCCGAAGAAGCTCGTGCTCCAGTCGCTCGGCGCCGCCGGCACCGCCCGCACCTGGGTCTACGACCTGCCCGCCGACCTGGTCCGGTTCGGCCCCGACGCCACCACCCTGGTCGTCCGGGAGAAGGGCGTGGCCAAGGTGTACAGCAGCAAGGGCAGCCCGGTGTGGCGGCAGCTGACCATCCGCGAGCTCGGCCCGGCCGACGGACTTGCCGTCTCCGGCGACGGCGCCACCGCCGTGACCTGCCGGACCAGCGACGACGGCCGCGCCGCCACGTACACGGGGTTCGCGGTGCGCGACGGGAAGCGGCTGGGCGGCTTCCCGGCCGGACGCCCGTGCGGCGCGTTCGTCGTCGACCGCGAGGGAAGGCGCGTGGCCGAGCAGGGCGCCTCCGGCTGGGAGCTGGTCGACCTGGCCGCCGGCCGCACCCTGTCGCGCGCCTGGATCGACGCCCAGCCGAGCGCCGCCCCCGTCGCGCTGGTGGGCGCGCCCGGCGCGCAGGAGCTGCTCACCAGGTCGCCCGACACGCTGGTGCTGACCGCGCTGCGCGACGGCGAGCAGCTCATCGGCAACCCGGCGCTGCTCCAGGGCGGCGCCCGGATGGTCGCCCAGGCCGACGGCGGGGCCCGGCTGCGCCTCATGGAGACCGGCGAGCCGCAGCGCACCCTGGCCGACGTCGTCCGCGCCGAGAGCCCGAAGGGCCTCGACACCGACGGCGACCCCGTCGTGGACGAGTCGGGACGCCTGCTCGCCGACGCTGTCGCCCCCGCGAAGGTCGCCGTCCGCGCGCTGCCCTCGCTGTCCCCCCTCACCGAGGTCACCACCGCCCGGCCGCCCGAGGGCACGCACCTGACCTGCTTCTTCAAGGACGGCGACCTGTTCACCCTCGCCGGCCGCCGCCTGGAGCGCTGGGAGCCCGCCACGGGCCGCCGCAAGAGCGCCTTCGACGTCGCCGGCCCCGGCGCGGTCGTCACGGAGGTGCAGGTCAGCCCGTGGAGCGCCGGCCACCTGATGGTCGCCGTGCAGGGCGCCGACCACCTGCGCACGATCGACCTGCGCACCGGCGAGGAGGTCAAGGACCGGCGGCTGACCGTGGGCACCGACGTCGTCAGCGGGTTCGTCTTCGACCACACCGGCACCCACCTGCTGCTGTTCCGCAACGGCATGCTGCCCGAGGTGTGGCTCACCCACCCGCTCAGGAAGGTGCTCGGCCCGCTGCGCTCGTCGGGCGAGAACATCCGCGGCGGCGAGCGCATGACCTCGATCATGCCGCGGAACGCGGGCCGGCTGTTCCTGTTCCGCGAGCGGGAGATCAGCGTCTTCGGGCTCGGCGAGAGCGGGGTGTCCTACGCGGAGGGCTACACCTTCCGCCAGCCCCAGGACTTCCTCGACATCTCGCCCGACGGCTCGCTGCTGCTGCGCCTCAAGGGCGGCGACGGCGCCACCGGCTACTCCACCGATCTGCTCCGGCTCGACCCCGGCACCTGGCGGGCGCGGCTGTGCGAGGTGTTCGGCCGCCGCTTCACGCCCGGCGACCGGCAGCAGGTGCCGATCGCCCTGCCGGACGCGGTCTGCTGACCGTCACGGCTTGCGCCCGACCCCGCCCAGGAAGGTGTGGTACGTGATGCCCAGGGCCGGGTGGTAACCCGGCTCCGGCCGCCACTCGGCCAGCGGCACCAGACCGGGCTCCAGCAGCTCCAGGCCGTCGAAGAAGCCGAGGATCTCCGCGCGGGTGCGCCACCGCCCGGTGCCCATGGTGTCGTTGAACAGCCGCTCGGCCTCGAACGCCTGCCGCGACACCTCCGGGCGTTCCTCCATCGGGTTGTGGAAGTGGGAGACGGCGACGTGGCTGCCCGGCGCGAGCCGTCCGATCAGGCGGGCGGCGATGCCGGCCGGGTCCTCCTCGTCCGGCAGGTGGTGCAGGATCCCGAACAGCAGCAGGCCCACCGGCTCGTCGAGGTCGAGGAGCTGCCTGGTCTCGGGATGGTCGAGGATGTCGTCGGGGCGGCGGATGTCGGCCTCGATGACGGTGGTTCCGTCGTCGACGGCGAGCAGGGCCCGGCCGTGGACCAGCACGATCGGGTCGTGGTCGACGTAGACCACCCGGCAGCCCGGGGCGGCGGCCTGGGCGATCTCGTGCACGTTGCCCTGCGTGGGCAGCCCCGACCCGATGTCCAGGAACTGGCGGATACCGGCCTCGACGACCAGGTCGCGGACGACGCGCGCCAGGAAGTCCCGGTTCGACCGGGCCGCCTGCGGGGCGTCCGGGGCGATCCGCAGCGCCATCTGGGCCACCTCGCGGTCGATCTCGAAGTTGTCCTTGCCGCCGAGCATGTAGTCGTAGACCCGGGCGACGCTGGGCTTGGTGGTGTCCACGTCGAGGGCGGGGGAGCCCTGCTCGTCGTCGGCCACGGTCGGCTCCTTCGGTTGCGTCGGGCGAGTCCGGCTGGCGTGATCATACGTCCCGGAGGGCGGAAAAATCAGGCCCGGGCCGGGCCGTACGGGCTACGGGATTCCGGCGGCCCGCGTTGACATGATGACCCCATGACGATCGAACCACTGGCCCCGGACACCCTGCTCACCACCACCCGCAGCGTGCGCAGGCGCCTCGACCTGTCCCGCCCGGTCCCGGCGGAGCTGGTCCGCCAGAGCCTGGAGGTCGCGCTCCAGGCGCCCAGCGGCGGCAACCGGCAGGGATGGCACTGGATCGTGGTCACCGACCCCGAGCGGCGCAAGGTGATCGGCGAGTACTACCGGCGCTCATGGAACAGCTACTCCACCTCCGGCGGCTCGGCCCGCTCGATGTTCCGGGACGACCCGGCGCGCGCGGCGGCCCAGGAGCGCGTCAGCGGCAGCGCCGCCTATCTGGCCGAGCACATGGGCGACGTCCCGGTGCTGGTGATCGGCGCGATCGAGCTGCCCGGCGGCCGCCTGCCCGAGGGCAACCAGGCCGGGCTGTGGGGCTCGCTGCTGCCCGCCGCGTGGAGCTACATGCTCGCCGCCCGCGCCCGCGGCCTGGGCAGCGCGTGGACCACCCTGCACCTGGAGTACGAGAGCGAGATCGCCGAGCTGCTCGGCATCCCGGCCGAGGTGCGCCAGGGCGTGCTGCTGCCCACCGCGTACTTCACGGGGGAGACCTTCCGGCCCGCCGCGCGGCAGCCGCTCGACGAGGTGCTGCATCTCGACCGCTGGTGACCCGGCGCCCCTGCGGGGCACCGGGAAATCCGCTTGTCCGGCGGTGGGCGCGGCCCTACCTTGTGACGGTCACGTCAACCGAGAGGACTTCACTTGCTGGGCGCCCGTGTGCACGCATACCTTCGAGCGGCGGCCGGAACCCGGGCACACCGGGCCGGGCCGTTCCTGATCCGCTTCGACGAGCACGACGACGCGCCGCCGTTCAACTACGCCATCCCCGACGACGACCTCGCGCCTGCCGGCGAGCAGGTGGCCGCGCTGGCCGCCGCCTTCCGCGAGCGCGGCAGGACACCCCGGCTGGAGTACGTGCCGCAGGTCGCGCCCAAGGTGGAGCAGGCCCTGCTGGCCGCCGGGTTCGCCGTCGAGGGGCGCTTCCCGCTGCTGGTGTGCCCGGCCGGGGAGCTGGCCGAGCCGCCCGCCGACGCCGCCGTCCGCCTCGCGCTGGTGACCGACGACCCGGGCCTGTGGCAGGTCGCGCGGGTGATGAACGCGGCCTTCGACGCGCCCGAGGCCAACGAGCACGACGTCGCGCGGCTGCGCGGCGTGCTCGGCCGCGGCGGCCTGGTGGCCGCGGCCACCGACGCCGCCACCGGCGAGGTCGTCGGCGCCGGCCAGCTCGGCGGCCCGCAGGAGGGCGTGGCCGAGGTCGCCGGCATCGCCGTGCGCGACACGCACCGGCGGCGCGGCATCGGCGGAGCCGTCACCGCCCTGCTGACCAGGGCGGGCCTCGACGCCGGCGTCACCATGCCGTTCCTCACCCCGGCCGACGACGCGGCGGGCCGGGTCTACGCCCGCGTCGGCTACCGCAAGGCGGGCGAGGTCCTGCACATCTCGGTCCCCTGACCCTCTCGCCGGCTCAGCCGCAGTCGCAGCAGCCGCCGCAGTCGGGGCAGTCGCAGTTGCTGCAGTTGTCCAGGTAGCAGCGCTCGCAGCAGGGCCGTCCCGCCTTCTTGCTCCACCTCGGCCGCCAGAGCCCGCAGGTCAGGAACGTCGCCACCCCGGCCCCCGACCTGCGGATCCAGCCGGGACGCCGGTAGGAGGCCGCGCCGAACGCGCGCTCGACCGCCCGGCGCACCTCGGCGCCGAGCAGCCGTTCCACCAGGTGCCGCTCGTCCAGCTCCAGGTCGGCCACGGCCAGGGCGAGCCCGTGGGCGGCGTCGTCGCACAGTTGCCGCGCCCGCTCGCGGCCGGTGCCGGTGGCGGTCAGCGGGTTGAACGCGCCCCGCTCGTCGTCGGCCGCCTGGTCCTCGACGGCGTCCAGGAGGTGCGCGACGCGGCCGAAGAAGCGGCCGGCCTCGGCCAGCGGCGCCGCGTTCCCCGGCCGCCCGGCCAGCACCGCGGTGTGGGCGAAGGCCGCCGCCACCGCCTCCTCGGCGGGCGCCGTGAGGTCGAGCAGGTCCATCGGTGCGGCCAGGGCCCGGCGCTCGCGTTCGAGCTGCCGGTCCACCGTCGCCGACAACACGGCGGTGTCGAAGCCGACGCCCGACGCCAGCCGGGCGCCGCCGGCCTCCCAGCGGGCCGCGAGCAGGCGGCGGGCCGGAGCCGTGGCCGGGGCGGCGTCCCCGTCGGCCACCTGGTCGCGCAGCCTGCCCGCGGCCAGGACGAGCGACACCCCCGCCGCCAGGCGGGCGCCGCGGCCGCGGGCGTCCACCACGTCGGCGGAGCGGAACCCGCGCAACGCGCACGGCCCGGCCGTCCGGTGCGGCACGGCGGCCGGGAGCTGGGCCTCGGTCAGCACCGAGAGGATCAGCGTGTCGTAGTTGGTGGTCAGCCGGGCGGCGTGCCCCTGCCCGTCCCGCAGTGTCAGGCAGAGCCCGCACAAATGCGCCCGCCACGCCGCGCGTACCGCCGCGCACCCGTGCTCGCCGCACGGACGGATGATCCCGAACACACCGACCTCACAAGATCCGGAAAACGCTGGAGGAATCGTACGGGCGATCATCCGTCCGCGGCACCGCGGGGTTCAGGCGCGGGTTCAGGCGCGGGTTCGGGCGCGGGTTCGGGCGCGGGGCGGCGTGCCCGTCCGGCCGCCACCGCCAGCACGGCCGCCCCGGCCAGCGTGAGCAGCGCGGTGAACAGCCACTCGTCCGAGCCCTCCGGCCCGTAGACGCGGGTCAGGCGGCCCGTGTCCACGGCCGCGGTGGCCTGTCCCGCCGCCAGGGTGCCGCGGTCGCTGCCGTACAGCTCGACGTCGCGCCGCCGGATCCGTCCGTCGCCGGAGGTGAAGTCCCCGGCCCAGACGCAGGACTCGTGCCCGGGATGTCGTACGCACCGCAGCTCCCGGGCGGTGAACGCGCCGCTCACCCCGTCGGCGCGGGCGGCGCGTACGACGGGGCCGAACTCCGGCACGGAGACCGACAGCAGCAACAGCCCCACGACGGCCAGCGCCACCGTGAACCCGCCCGGACGTCGTCTGGTGACCGCCATGAGCTAGTGCGCCACCGCGCAGGTGCAGGCGGCCCCGCCGTGCTCGGCGGCCCGGCGGTGGAGCAGCATCGCCACCACCATCGGCGCGAAGACGACCGCGTTGTAGAACAGGTGCAGCTCCATCCGGGGCAGGAAGATCTGCAGGACGCTGGTCGGGACCGGCCGTCCGAGCAGGTAGAGCCCGGTGATCTTCTGTACGAGCAGCAGCAGGTGCTCCATGTGGTGCCAGACCTGGATGCCCAGGGAGATGTTCCACCAGGTTCGCGAACGGCCGGCGAACCCCTTGCGCAGCATGATCAGGCCCACGAGCATGAGCAGCGCGTACCCGTAGTGCATCCACTCCGAGGTCACCAGCCACGGGAACGGCAGGCCGAGCACCCCGCGGGCCTCGCTCAGCGGCCACCCCCAGACGTAGACCTGCACGGCCTGCACCAGGTGCTCGGCCCAGTGGGCCACCACGATGAGCATGAAGAGCGTGAGTGCCGCCTTGTGGTGCCGTCCGTTGAGCGTGGACGCGCTGATCGTCGTCGCCATTCCTCACCTCGTGTCTGTCGCGCTGACGCTGGCGCGATGATCTCGGACGGCACTGGGAACGGGCTTGCATCCTCTTTGCAGTTGGCTGGGAGCCCGGGGGGCGGCGCCGGCCCCCTGACGAACGCGCAGGTCATGGGGGAATGCCGGGAGCTTGCCCGTGGTTTACCTACTCATACCCCGTGGGCTTTGGCAGTGGTTGATGCTGTTTGCCCGGGGTTTACGGTTCAGCGGTAGATCTTTGCCCGTTTTGGGGTGTTAGGTTTGCGTTTGTCCGTTTCTTGGGTTAGTGTTGTACCTATCGGCGGGTGAGAGACCCTTCCTTTTCCCGGGTCCGCCCCCCTTTGCGCTCCACGTAGCGACCGATGGCGTTGGTGCCCGGCTACGGCCTTCATGTCTTGTCTGAGTCAAGCGAGCGCATGCCGCCCTGATGATCGATGTCACCAAGGAGACTGCTGATGACTGCTCGCCTGCGTTCTTTCGCCATGCTTTCCGCCGCTGCCCTGTCGGCGCTGACGATCGGTGCCGCCGCCCATCCGGCGCATGCCGATGCCGATGTGAACGGCCGGGGTGTGCTGGCCGGTTCGACGACGGCGTCCTATTTCTGGGACGACTCCTCCGGTCGTGCGGGTGACACGGGTCTGCCCGCGGCCGGCAAGCCGATGCAGAAGGGTCTGGCGGCTTCGCCGTCGTGGCCGCTGATGACCGAGGGTTACGTGGTCTATCAGGGTAAGAAGCTGCCGTTCTTCGTGGGTGACCGTGGTCCTGGTGACCCCTCCAGTCGTGGGGTGATGCTGGACCTGGACGCCAAGACGTTCGCCGAGCTGACCGGCGGCCGCTTCAACCCCGACACGCTGGGTGTGGACGGGGTGAAGGGCGAGGGCCACATCAAGATCCAGTACGTGGTCACCAAGTGGGGTGACGGCGTGGGCAGGAAGGCCGCTCCGGTGGCGTTCGAGACGGGCGCCTGGCGTCAGCAGGACACCGGCACGGCTCCGGTGTCGGTCAAGAAGTAACACGCGCGAACAGCAGAAGGGCGTCTCCCGCCGGGGGACGCCCTTCTCGCATGCTCAGAGCATCGAGCTCGACGGCCCGGTCGTCATCGTGACCCCCGACCCGGCGAACTCGCCCACGTCGGCGACCGCCGCCTGCCCCTCCTCGCTGCTCATCGCCGCGATGAACGCCTGCTCGTCGTCCCAGGTCAGCACCGCCACCAGGTGGTAGGCGGGCCGCTGGCCGCCGCCGGCCACCGGCCGCTGGACGGTGTAGGCCCGCAGGCCGGGCAGCTTGGCCGCCAGGGGCGCGTGGATCTCGTCGTAGTGCCGGTCGAAGGCCGCGACGTCCTCGGGGTGGTGGTAGAGAACGATGAGCTGGAATGCCATGGTCCGCCTCCGGATCGTGATGTCCTGTCACGAAACCACACCCCGGCGTCCGCGTGGAAGCCCGCGCGGCGGCCCGGTCAGCCCGGTACGCGGGTGACCAGGATGCCGTCGTCGTCGCCGAACAGCTCGGCCCCCGGCGAGAACGTGGCGCCGCCGAACGTCACCGGCACGTCCCGCTCGCCCGCGCCCGTCTTGCCGCTCTTGCGCGGGTTGGAACCCAGGGCCTTGACGCCGAGGTCGAGCTCGCGCAGCGCGGTCACGTCCCGGACAGCTCCGTGGATCACCACGCCCGCCCATCCGGCCGCCACCGCCGCGCCCGCGATCATGTCGCCCATCAGCGCGGCGTGCAGCGAGCCGCCGCCGTCCACCACCAGGACCCGGCCCTCGCCGGGCTCCGACAGGACCGCCTTGAGCAGGGCGTTGTCCTGGTGGCAGCGCACGGTGGCGATCGTGCCGTGGAAGGCGCGGCGGCCGCCGTACTGGCGCAGCTGCAGGTCGCAGGAGTCGAGCTCGTCGCCGCGCTCGTCGTACAGGTCCGCGGTGTTCATGGGGGCCCTTCCCGGCGGGGGTGTCAGCGGTCGCGTTCATGCTGCCACGCCGGGCCCGCCGGAGAGGGGCCGGGCGGGAAGCGTTTCCCACGTTTTCCCAACCGGTCGCCGCGGCCTACCCCGGCGGCTCGGCCCGATCGATGCTGTGGCGGAACGCAGGCCACGTGATCGTGCACCAGGGGAGTACGCATGGGGTTACGAAGGTGGACGGCCGTCCTGGCAGCGGCGTCGCTGGCCGTGGGCGGCCTGGCCGGCACGGTGTGGACGCCGCCGCGGGCGGTCGCCGAAGCGGCGGACGCCGAAGCGGTGGACGCCGCCACCGCGTGGATGGTCAAACCCCTGTTCCGGCTACGGGGCACCACCGGCACCGACAACACGCTGTTCACCTCCTGGGAGACGGAGTACGACAGCGCGGTGACGAAGTGGGGTTACACCCCTGAGGGCCAGGTGCTGCACGTCTCCCGCGAGGCGGTCTCCGGGCTGTCGCCGGTCTCCGGCCTGCGCAAGGCGGGCGGCGACCGCATCTTCACCCTCGACCAGGGCGAGCGCGACCAGGCCGTCGCGCAGGGCTACGTGGACGAGGGCGTCCGCTTCCACGCGCAGGCCGCGGGCGGCGACGGGCTGCTCCCGGTCCACCAGCTCATCAAGGGCCCCTCCCACCGGTACGCGGTCGGCGAGGCGGAGAAGGCGCGCGCGCTCGCCGAAGGCTGGACGTACCAGAAGGTCGCCTTCTACGGACGGGGCTCGTTCAGCAAGAAGCTGCTGCTCAACGGGGAGTTCACCACGGACGCCACGTCATGGGAGGCCGCCGGGCCGGCCACGGCGGCGGTCGAGGACGGCGTGCTCAAGGTCACCGTGGCCGACGGCACCACCGAACCGGGGCAGGCCCACCTGCGCCAGCTCGGGCGCACGTTGCAGGCCAAGAAGACGTACACGCTCTCCTTCGACGCCCACGCCACCGCCGCGGCGACCATCAGGGCCGTGCTCTGCGAGGACGCCGAGACCTGCCCGGAGATCTTCGCCACGGACGTGGAGCTGCCCGACCAGCCGCAGCACTTCTCCTACACCTTCGACTCCACCGCCGACACCACCACGGGGGCGCTCACCTTCCAGCTCGGCGGCCAGGGCGCGCTGACGGCCTTCCTGGACAACGTCTCGCTGACCGAGCAGAAGTGGACCGTTTCCACCGACCCCAAGCAGAGCGAGGCCGAGGCGCTGGCCGCCGCCGAGGCCACGGGGCAACTGGTGGAGGTGCTGGCCGAGCGGGGCGAGACGCGCGAGGTGTACGCCACCCCCGAAGGCACGATGTACGTCAACGACCGGCTCGCCCCGATCAGGCGGAAGCAGGGCGACACGTGGGTCCCCCTGTACAACGGCCTGCGGTTCCAGGACGGGACGGTCCGGCCGTACTCCTCGCTGGTGGACCTCAGGCTGTCGGCCGGCGGGACGGGGCCGATGGCCACGCTCACCCGCTCCGGCCACACCATGTCGCTGACCTGGCCGGCCGCGCTGCCCACGCCCAGCCTGGACGGCGACACCGCCGTGTACGCCGGCGTGCTCGGGCCGGACGTCGACCTGCGCGTGCGGGCCACCGCGGACGGCTTCGCGCACACCCTGGTGGTGAAGACCCCCGCCGCCGCCCAGGACCCCCGGCTGGCCAGGCTGACCCTCGGCCTGTCCGCGCCGACGCTGACGGTGAGCACCGGCGCCGACGGCACGCAGGAGGCGGTCGACCCCGACAACGGCGCGGTGATCTTCGAGGCGCCCAAGCCCGTCATGTGGGACTCGGCGGCCGCGCCCCCCGCGGCGGGCACGGGCATGGTGGGCGAGGACGGCCCCGTCGACCCGCCGACCACCCACGCCACGGACGGCGCCCCCGGCGACGCGTCGAAGATCGCCACGATCGGCGCCGACCTGGCTCAGGGACAGCTCACGCTGACCCCGGACCCGGCCATGCTGACCGCGGCCGACACGACGTTCCCCGTCTACATCGACCCGATGTACCGCACGCCGATGAGCTCGGCGAACCTCATGGTGGCCAGCAGCGGGTTCGAGATCTACAACTTCACCAAGGACCAGGGCATGGGCCGGTGCCCGATCGGCCTGCCCTCCAGCGGCAAGAGCTGCGGCTCCCCGCACAAGAAGCGGCTGTTCTACCGCATCCCCACCGGCTGGCTGGCCGGCAAGCAGGTCCTGTCCGCCGAGTTCCACGTACGGGAGGTGTGGGCCGCCTCCGGCAGCAAGCGGCCGGTCGACATCCACCTGGCCAAGGCGTTCGGCAAGAACTCCACCTGGAACTCCACCTCCGACAACTGGCTGCGCAAGCTGGACGGCCGCAACGTGGCCAAGGGCTGGTCGGGATGCGCCGCCAAGTCCTGTCCGGCCGGTGACGTGCTGTTCAACGTGACCTCGGGCGTCCGGGAGGCGGCGCAGAAGGGCTGGCGGGACACCACGTTCGGCCTGCGCGCCGCCGACGAGGGCGACCAGCTCGGCTGGAAGCGCTTCGAGTCGCGCGCCTACCTGCGGGTGCACTACAACCGGCCGCCGCTGCAGCCGAGGATGAGCCAGCTGGAGATGGAGCCGGGCGGCCCGTGCAAGGGGCCGGGCAACCCGTCGGTGTTCAACTGGTCCACGCCCAAGCTGATCGCCAAGAACCTGCGCGACCCCGACACCTACAACCGCACGGCCGACAAGGTGCAGGCCGAGTTCCTGGTGTCGTGGAAGAACGCCGCCGGCCAGAACAAGGAATGGCGGTACCTCACGCCGGCCAAGAGCGCCAGGTCCGGCAAGGCGGGCAACAGCTTCATGGCGCAGGTGCCGCGCGGGCTGCTGCCGGAGAACACCGTCGTCAACTGGCAGGTCCGCGCCCAGGACAGCCGCAAGGGCAAGGGGCCGTGGAGCTCGGCCGGGGCGGCGACCGCCTGCTACTTCGTCTTCGACACCAAGGCGCCGCCGCTGCCGGTGATCACCTCGTCGGCGGCCGACGGGTACGTCGCGGAGAACCCCCTCGACCCGGCGCAGACGCCGCAGGACGGCATGGGCCGCCACGGCCGGTTCGTCATCACCTTCGACCCGTCGGTGACCGAGTGGGCGTACGCGGTCAACGACGACCCCACCGTGTTCCGCAAGCGGACCGCGGGCAGCGCCACCGAGACGGTGCAGATCCTGCCCAAGGTCGTCGGCAGCAACAGCCTCTACGTCCGCGTCAGGGACCAGGCGGGCAACTACTCCAAGGGCTCGGCCGTCTACCGGTTCCGGGTCGCGCCCGGCCGCGGGCCGAAGGCCCACTGGAAGCTCAACGACCCGGCCGGCGCCACCACCCTGGCGGAGACCGGCGGCCGTTACCCGGCCCGCGTCGCGGGCGCGCCGCAGCTCGGCGTGGCCGGATCACGCGGCACGGCGATGGCCGGCAACGGCACCACCGCCTACGCCCGCACCGACGCCGCGGTGCTCGACACCACCAAGAGCTTCACGGTGACGGCGTGGGCCAAGCTGCCGGACGTCCTGCCCGCGTCCTACGCCACCGTGCTGGCCCAGGACGGCGCCAACGTGTCCGGCTTCTGCCTGCGCTACGACGCGCCGAACCGCAAATGGGTGTTCTGGCGCATGAACGCCGACTCGACCTCGGCGGCCTCGTCCAGCGCGTGGTCGGCGAAACAGGCCAGACCCGGCGAATGGACGCACCTGATGGGCGTCTTCGACGCGGTGGCCAAGAAGGTGCGCATCTACGTCAACGGCGAGCCCGGCACCGAGATGGACTACACCAGCGCCTGGGCGGCCAACGGCCCGCTCACCATCGGCCGGGTCCTGTGGGGCGCCCAGCAGCTCGACCACTTCCCCGGCAAGATCGACGACGTCCGCGTCTACGACCGGATCGTCAGCGTCGAGGAGGCGGCGGCGCTGTCCAAGGAGATGCTGACGGTGACGCACAAGTGGCACCTCAACAACGTCCCCGACGACAGCGGCGAGGCGCCCAGAACCCCCGTCAAGCTGTACGGCGCGGCCCGCTTCGCGGCCAGGACCCCCATGAGCAACAGCGCCGTGCCCGGCTCCCTGCGCCTGCCGGGCGCGACCGGCGACTAC
Organism: Nonomuraea sp. NPDC049684; assembly: GCF_044465345.1. Taxonomy (NCBI): domain Bacteria; kingdom Bacillati; phylum Actinomycetota; class Actinomycetes; order Streptosporangiales; family Streptosporangiaceae; genus Nonomuraea; species Nonomuraea sp. NPDC049684. The sequence goes on from NZ_JBITLO010000012.1 coordinate 144,005, forward strand.
GCGGCCGTCGAGTCGGCCGTGCTGGACCCGAGGGAGAGCTTCACCCTGTCGGCCTGGGTGGAGACCAGCGGCCAGGCGCGCAAGGCGATGACCCTGCTGAACCTGCCCATGGCCACCGGCAGCGCGCTGACGGTCACGTTCGACCCCGCCCGCGGCGACCCGGACATGGGCGAGACCGGCCGGTACGTCGTGGAGCTCCCCGGCGGCGCCGCCGTGGAACACCCCGCCTTCCACACCGGGTTCGGCGACTGGGACCACCTGGCGGTCGTCTACCGGGCCCGCGAGAAGACGCTGGAGTTCTGGGTGAACGGCGCCCTCGAAGCGGCTCCGGAGGCCGAGGTCAAGTCCTACCGCAACGACGTCACCCTGGCGGGCCCCATCACCTCGGCCCAGCTCGGCCGCGGCGGGACGGGCCTGAACTGGGCGGGCCACGTCGACGACGTGTGGGTCCTGCGCGGCCCCGCGGACGAGAGCCTGATCGACCTGTTGTCCCTGTGGTCGGAGATGACGACCGTCTCCGAGGACGCGCTCAACGACAACACCCCTGACTGACCCCGGTGCGGGGGCGTCGCGCCGGCGCCCCCGCCGTCCCTCCTGCCGCTTCCGCTCTCTTCCCTGGGAGGTACGGCATGCGCGTCCATGCCGCACGCCGACGTCGCTCTTCCTGGTCCCGGCCGCTCCGCGCGGCCCTCACGTTGCTGCTCACGGCCGGCCTGATGGTCGTGCCCGCGACGCTCCCCTCCGCGAGCGCCGCCGCCGAGCGAGATCGGCCCAAGCCCGTCGACCGGGAACGGGTCGTGCCCGGCCGGCCCGCGGCGGTGAAACCACGGATCACCGAACGCAAGGCCCCCGACCCCGTGGCGGCCTGGCCTACGCCCGGCACGGTCGAGGTGGATCTGGCGGCGCCGCCGGCGTCCGCCCGCAAGGCGGGCGCCCTGGCGGCCACGTCGGCCGACGCCTCCGCCGCCGGGCGGGCGCGGATCCAGACCCACGACCGCGCGGCCTCGCAGCGCGCGGGGGTCGGCGGCCCGATCTTCACCGCGGCCCGCACGTCGGGACCGCCCGGCAAGGTCACGATGAAGGTGGACTACGCCCCCTTCGCCGAAGCCTACGGAGGCGGCTTCGGTTCCCGGGCGCGCCTGGCGGCCCTGCCCGCATGTGCCCTGACCAGCCCGGACAAGGCCGAGTGCCGCCGGGCCGTGCCGCTGAAGGGCCGCAACGACACCGCGGCCAGGACGCTCAGCGCCGACGTCGACCTCGCCGCCGAGCCGATGGTGCTGGCCGTGACCTCCGGGACGTCGGGGGACAAGGGCGACTTCGGCGTCACCTCGCTGTCGCCGTCGGCGACCTGGCAGGTCAGCCCGCAGACGGGCGACTTCACCTGGTCCTACCCGCTGCGGGTGCCGCCGGTGCCGGGCGGGCTGGTGCCGAACCTGGTGGTCAACTACTCCGCGGCCGCCATCGACGGGCGCACCGCGACCACCAACAACCAGGCGTCCTGGCTCGGCGACGGGTTCGAGCTGTCGCCCGGGTACATCGAGCGCAAGTACAAGTCCTGCAAGGACGACGGCGTCCCCAAGGACCCGACCTACCAGGTCGAGCCGATGGACCAGTGCTGGGCCTACGACAACGCCACGCTCGCCCTCGGCGGGTCGGGCGGCGAGCTCGTCCCGACCGGCCCCGACACCTGGGTCCTGGCCAGGGACGACGGCACCCGGGTCCAGCGCCTCACCGGCACCGCCGCCGACACCGCCAACGGCGACGAGGACAACGAGTACTGGCGCGTGACCACCGCCGACGGCACCCAGTACTACTTCGGCAAGAACCGCCTGCCGGGCTGGACCTCCGGCAGACCCCAGACGAACTCCGCCTGGGACGTCCCGGTGTTCGGCGACGACGCCGGCGAACCCTGCCACAAGGACGCCTTCAAGGACTCCTGGTGCCGTCAGAGCTGGCGGTGGAACCTCGACTACATCGAGGACACCCACGGCAACGCGGTGACCTTCTACTACGCCAAGGAGCAGAACCGCTACGGCCGCAACCTGCGCGCCGCCGACGACACCGCCTACGACCGCGGCGGCTACCTGACCTCCATCCAGTACGGCCTGCGCCGCGGCGACCTCTTCCCGGCCACGCCGCCCGCGCGGGTCGACTTCGCCAACGCCGAGCGCTGCCTGCTGACCGCCGCCGAGTGCGCCGACATCTCCGCCCATCCGGCCCGCTGGCCCGACGTGCCCTGGGACATGAACTGCGACGAGGGCACCGAGTGCAAGGACGGCAAGGGGACGGCCTCGCCGAGCTTCTGGACCCGCAAGCGCCTGACGAAGGTCACCACCAAGGTCGTCAACGCGGCCGGCACCGGCCACCGCGACGTGGACTCCTGGGAGTTCAAGCACCTGTGGGGCATCGCCGACGTGGACCGGCAGCTCAAGCTCACCGACATCGTCCACACCGGGCTCGCCGGGGCGGCGCCGGTCACCATGCCGCCGGTGAGCTTCGTCTACCAGCAGCTGGCCAACCGGGTGGACAAGCTCGGCGACGACGTCGGCCCGTTCGTCAAGGAGCGGGTGGCCTCGATCCAGAACGAGACCGGCGGCAAGCTCGACGTCACGTACTCGGGGATGGACTGCAGCCCCTCCGACCTGCCGCAACCGGCGACCAACCGGCGGCTGTGCTTCCCGACGTTCTGGCAGAACTCCAACGGCGGCGCCGACCCGAGCCTGGACTGGTTCCACAAGTACGTCGTCCGCGAGCTGATCCAGACCGACCTGACCGGCGGCGGGTCGGACATGGTCACCCGCTACGACTACAGCATCGGCAAGCCCGCCTGGCACTACGCCGACGACGACGGCATCACGCCGGAGAAGTTCAAGACGTGGTCGAACTGGCGCGGCTTCGACAAGGTCCGGGTGATCGGCGGGGCCACCAGCGCGGCCAGCGGCGGCACCCCGTCCCAGACCGACTACTGGTACTTCCAGGGCATGAACGGCGACCGCGCGTCGGTCTCCGGCGGCGCCAAGACCGTCACCGTGGACGACGGCGAGGGCGGCACGTACCCCGACCACGAGTCCCTGCACGGCACGACGCTGCGCACCGTGACCTACGACAAGGCCGGCGGCGTGCCGGTGAGCAAGTCGGTCAGCACGCCGTGGTACCACCAGACGGCCTCCAGGTCCCGCCCGTGGGGCACGATCACCGCCAACCTGACCGGCACCAGGTCCACCCGCACCTTCGGCCTGGTCGGCCTGTCCTGGCAGCAGACCCGCTCGACCGTGACCGAGTTCGACCTGACCACCGGCGCCGCGCTGACCACCGACGACGAGGGCGAGGTGGGCGTCGCCGGCGACGAGGAGTGCACCAGGACGGAGCTGACCGCGGACGGGGCGCGGGTGCTGCGCCTGCCGGCCCGGGTGACCACGGTGGCCCGCCGCTGCGCCGACACCCCGAACCTGCTCACCGACCTGATCGCCGACGCCCGCACCTACTACGACGGCAAGGCGTTCAAAGCCGCGCCGGAGCACGGCGACGTGACCAGGACCGAACGCGGGAACGCCGCCTCGGCGACCGCCATCACCGGCTACCAGGTGATCGCCCGGTCGACCTACGACGACCTGGGACGCCCCGAGACCGTCGCCGACGCCGCCGGGCTGACCACCTCCACCGACTACACCGAGGCGCACGGCGTCACCACGCAGGTGGTCACCACCACCCCGCGGGCCCGCGCCGACGACCCCGACTCGGCCATGGTCACGACCCGGGTGCTCGACCCGGCGTGGGGCCTGGCGACCAAGGAGACCAGCGCGGCCGGCAAGGTGACGATCGCCCAGCGGGACGCGCTGGGCCGCACCGCCAAGGTCTGGGGGCCGGGCCGCACGACCAGCATGACGCCCGACAACGAGTACCAGTACCTCGTCGACGCCGGCGCGATCGTGGCCGTGGGCGCGAAGACGCTGACCAACGAGGGCGGCCAGCAGACGTCGTACACGCTGTTCGACGGCTGGCTGCGGCCCAGGCAGTCGCAGGCCCCCGGCAAGAACGGCGACACCAGGGGCCGGATCGTCTCCGACAGCGTCTACAACGGTGCCGGCCAGGTGCACTACACCTTCGCTCCCTACTACGCCGACGGCGATCCCGAGCCCAAGCGGTTCGGGGTGGCGACCGTGGGCGCGGTGGAGTCGCAGCTGTGGAACACCTACGACGGCCGCGGGCGGCTGCTCGCCGAACGGCTGCTGTCCGGCAACAGCGACGGCGACGTCAACGAGCTGTGGAACACCCGCTACGAGTACGGCGGCGACTGGACCAAGGTCGTCCCACCGTCCGGCGGCACCCCGGTCACCACCTACACCGACGTGCACGGGCGTACCCGGGAGATCCGGCAGCAGACGGCCGCCGGGGCGGTCGTCACCACGTTCGCCTACAACCACCGCGGTCAGCAGGAGTCGGTGACCGGCCCCGGCAACCAGGTCTGGTCCTACAGCTACGACCTGCTCGGCCGCCGGGTGCAGTCGAACGACCCCGACCGCGGCGTGGAGAAGACCGCCTACGACAACCTCGACCGGCCGGTCCTGATGACCGACGCCCGCAACCAGAAGATCGGCATCGAGTACGACGGGCTCGACCGCATGGTCGCCAAGTACGACGCGACCACGTCGTCGCCCGGCACCAAGGTCGCCGAGTGGGTGTACGACACCGTCCGCAAGGGCCAGCTCACCAGCTCCACCCGCATCGTCGGCGCCGACCGGTACACCACGCAGGTGGAGGCGTACGACAATCTGGACCGCCCGCAGCGCAGCAGGGTGGTCCTGCCCGCCGTCGAGGGCGGCCTCGCGCCCGCCCAGGGGTACGTCTTCGACACCAGCTACAACCTCGACGGCAGCGTGGCCGCGAGCAGCAGCCCCGCCGTCGGCGGGCTGCCGGCGGAGAACATCGCCTACACCTACGACGACCTCGGCCGCCTGGTCTCCACCAAGTCCCAGCTGTCGACCTACCTCGTCGGCACCGACTACACCAAGACCGGGCGGGTCATCGGCCTGCGCATGCAGTCCGGCGGCGACGGCAAGCAGATCGACCAGACCTTCGACTACGAGTTCGGCACCGGCCGCCTGGCCAAGGCCACCACCTGGCACTTCGGCATGACCGGCACCGACCGCAGCACTCAGTACGCCTACCAGCCCGCCGGGAACATCACCCAGATCAAGGACACCTCCCGCGACGGCGTCGACAACCAGTGCTTCCGCTACGACGAGCTGTCGCGCCTGTCGGAGGCCTGGACCCAGGACGGCGACGCGGCCTGCGCCGCCACCGGCGCGAACGCCACCGTCGGCGGGCCGGCCCCCTACCGGGCCGCCTACACCTACGACGACACGGGCAACCGCCGCAGCGAGTCCCTCTACGGCGCCGGCCCGGCAGGCGGCGTCCAGCAGTCGGACCGCACCTACGTCTACGACCCGGCCAAGGCCCACCGCCTGACCACGGTCCCCGGTGCCGCCTCCTTCGCCTACGACGCCTCCGGCAACACCGTCGAGCGCCGCACCCAGGCGAGCAACCAGACGCTGACCTGGGACGCCGAAGGCGAGCTCGTCAAGGTCAACGACGACAAGAAGGGCGAGACCCGCTTCCTCTACACCGCCGACGGCGAGCGGCTCATCCGGCGCGACAAGGACGGCACCACCCTGTACCTGCCCGGTCTGGAGGTGCACCTGGTCAAGGGGGCCACCAGCCCCACGGCCAGCCGCTACGTCGGCAACGCCATGCGGACCACCACCGGGGTCACCTACGTCCTCGGCGACCACCACGGCACCGCCGAACTGGCCATCAACGCCGAGACCGGCGCCCTCAGCCAGCGCCGCTACACCCCCTTCGGCGCCCTGCGCGGCAGCCAGGGCGCCTGGCCCCAGGACCACCAACGCGGATTCGTCGGCGGCATCAACGACACCAGCACCGACCTGACCACGCTCGGCGCCCGCAGCTACGACCCGCTCACCGGCCGCTTCATCTCCGTCGACCCCCTCATCCAGATGGGCGACTCCCAGCAGATGAACGGCTACAACTACGCCAACAACAATCCCCCCACCCTGGCCGACCCCACCGGCAAGAAACCCTGCTGCACCGGCGTCGGCTGCTTCCACTCCATCGCGCCGCCCTGCGCGCCCGGGGACTACGACAGCCCCGACTGCGAGGGCCCCTGCGATCCGGGCGGAGCCAAGAAGAACCTCGGCAACGCCCGCGACTCGCAACAGAACGAGCGGCAGCAACACCAGCAGACCGCCAAACGGAACGCGGTGCTCGAAGCCTTGAAGGCCGCAGGCATCGGATTCATCAAAGATTTCCTGAAAATAGATGACATAAAAGGCTGTTTAGGCGGCAGCGTCGGCAGTTGCGTCAGCCTGATCCTGGAATTCGTGCCGGCCAAGAAGATCGGCGGCCTGATCTGGAAACTGGCCACCAGGGTCCGGATGGGCATCAAGATCTACAAAAAGGTCCAGGGCGTCATCAAGGCGGCCCGCCGCGCCATCGAAGCCATCGACGCCAAGATCGACGACATCAACAAGAAAATCGCCGCCCTGGACGGCCTGATGGCCCGCGTCGCGAAACGCAGCAAGAACCCCTCGGCGGGCGGCTCCTGTCCCTTGTCCAACAGTTTCGTCCCGGGAACCAAGGTCCTGCTCGCCGGCGGCCTGACCAAACGCATCGACCAGCTGAAACCCGGCGACAAGGTCATGGCCACCGACCCGGAGACCGGCCGTACCGAGGCCAAGGACGTCACCGCCACCATCGCCGGTGAAGGCCCCAAGAACCTGGTCACCGTCACCGTGGACAGCGGCGACGGCAGCACCCGCGACATCGTCGCCACCGACGGTCACCCCTTCTGGGTGGCGGACGCGGGGAGCTGGCGCGAGGCCAAGGACTTACGTCCCGGCCAACTCCTCCGTACGGCCGCCGGCACGTACGTCCAGATCGAGGCGGTCAATGCGTGGACCGCCCACGCCCGCGTCCACAACCTCACCGTCGCCGACCTACACACGTACTATGTGGTGACCGGGGACACCTCGGTCCTCGTTCACAACTGCGGAATCATCGCCGACAACAACCTCATGGTGAAGGCGATAGGGGGTCACGAGCAGGCGCTGGCCGAGATCCAGAACGCCTCGACGGTGTACATCACGCCGAACCAGCGACACGAATTCCTCAACGTCACCAACGGGCTAAACGCAAGGCGTCGTTTCCTCGAGGAGAACAACATTCAGACGATCACCGGTCAGCAGGCCGAGGAGTGGGCTTCCTCCTCGGAATTCCGGACGGCCTTCAACGCCGTGGTGGGCGCGAAGGGACGGGGTGACGCCGCGTTGGTGGGCTTCGCGGCTGCCAGCGGGATGACCGCGGTGACGATGGAGCGGAACCTGACCAATTTCGTCACGCAGACCCTCCGGCTCCCAGGGGTGTCCCTCCGCAGGGTGATGCCCTGATGGGCAGCTACAACCTGCTGTCCTTCACGGAAACGTGTCCCAGGTGCGGATATACCGGCGAGGCCGAGGCGGAGTTCCAGTTCGGACTTCTCGAACTGCGGCCTTACCGGGTGGGGGACCGTGTCGAGTGGGGGACGAAAGGCCTGCGATTTCCCTCGGCACGCCCCGAAGGAGGCGATTTCGAAGGCGCCGGCTATGTCGAGTGCGAGAACTGCCGGAAGGATTACTGGGTCGCCATATCCGTCGAGGCGGACATCATCTCCGGGGTGCGCGTCGATCACGGCAGAAGGGGCTACGTGGATTAGTGCCTGCCCCGCACGCCGGAGGGACCGGCTTCACCCGTGAAGCCGGTCCAGGGTGCCGGGGAAACGACTTCTGGATGTCTCCGAGCCGCGCTGTTCATGTTCGAGGCAGCGTTACGGAATGTGACTTGCCTCCTCTCGGCAGTTGGTTGGTCTCAGTCGGATATCGCTCACGCATCGGAGCCGCCAAGGTTTCTCCGAAGAATGGGGGGATTTGTCTCGGTTGAATATCGGTTGACCGCGAGGTTCGACAGTCGGTCAATCATGGGGGCGTGATCAATTCACCGTACGACGGCATTCGGGTGTTGGGGGCGGTCGAGTTCGGGTGGGCGGGGGCGCCCGTGGTGTTGCGCAGGCGGCAGCAGCGGCTCCTGCTCGGCGTGCTGGCTCTGTCGGCCGGTCGGGTCGTCCCGCTCCAGCGCCTGGTGGAGGTGCTCTGGCCCGAGGGGGCGCCGCAGGGCGCGCGCAGGCAGGTCCAGGTGCTCGTCTCCCGGCTGCGCGGCCTGCTCGCGGACGCCGCCGGGAGCGACGTGGAGGTGCTCGCCACCGGATCCGGCTACGGGTTGCGCATCGATCCCATGGCCGTGGACGCTCACCGGTTCGCCGTGCTGAGGGAGCGGGCCGGGGGCAGCGACGACGACGAGGAGAAGGCCGGGCTGTTGCGGCAGGCGCTGGAGTTGTGGCGTGGGCCGGTGCTCGACGAGGCGGCGGTCGGGGCCGCCCGGGACACGCTGTGCGTCCGGCTGGAGGAGGCGCGGCGAGAGGCGCTGGAGGAGCACGCCGAGGCGTCGTTGCGGCTCGGCCGGCACCGGCAGGTCCTCGGCGCGCTGGCCGAGGAGGTGGCGGCCGCCCCCACGCGGGAACGGCTGGTGGGCCTGCTGATGCTCGCGCTCTACCGCTCCGGGCGCATCGCCGAGGCCCTGGACGTCTTCGAGCGGTCGCGCGCCCGTCTCGGCGAGGAACTGGGGCTCGATCCCGGCCCCGCCCTGGTACGGCTGCGCCTGGACATCCTGCGCGGCGACCCCCGCCTCGGCGGCCGGTCCGGGCCGGGCGGCATCGGGGGCGCCGAGACCGTCAGGAGGTCCGGCGACCTGGAGGGGGAGGGGCTGGTGATGCTCGGGCTCGGCCGGATCCGCTTCGCCCAGGACCGCTTCGCCGAGTCCGTCGCCGCCTACGAGGAGGCCCGGCGGGCCTTCCAGCGGCTCGGCGACCGGCGGCACCTGGCGGCCGCCCTGTCCGGCCTGGGCACCGTACGGGCCGAGGGCGGGTGGTTCGCCGAGGGGGAGACCGACCTGCTGGAGGCGGCCTCGCTCTTCTCCGCCCTCGGCGACCAGGCCGGGCACGCGCACGCCATCTACATGCTGGGCTTCGTGGAACGCGAGCGCGGCGACGACGAGCTGGCGCTGTGGCTGCTCAGCCGGGCGCTGCAGACGTACCAGAAAATCGGTGACCTGCGCTGCCAGGCTCTGCTCCAGCGCAGCATCGGGCTGGTGCACCGGGCGAGGGGCGAGTACGGGCACGCCGCGACCAGGACGCGCGAGTCCCGCCGCCTGTTCACCGTCCTGTCCGACCCGCACGGGACGGCCTACGCCGACCAGTCCCTGGCCAAGATCCGGATCCGCCTGGGCGACCTGCCGCGGGCCGAGCGGGCGCTCCAGGCGAGCCTGCGCGTCTTCACCCGCCAGGACGACCGCTTCGCCCGCGCGCTCGGCCTGCGGACGCTCGGCGAGCTGCGCCTGGAGCAGGACGCGGCGGCCGAGTCCAGAGCCGCCCTGTCCGCCTCCCTCGATCTGTGGGACACGCTGGAGCTGCCGCTGTGGCGCGCCCGCACGCTCTCCGTGCTGGCCCGCCTGGAGTCGCGCAACGGCGAGGCCGCGCACGCCGGCGCCGCCCGCCAGGAGTCGACGGCCATCTTCAGCCGGATCGGCAGCCGCGAGGGCCGCTGACGGCCCTGGCATCCCCTCGGAGTCCTGGATATCCCGGCATCACCGGCATGCCGGGCGGAAGGCGCTGACGTCGCTGGCAAACGGGTGGCAACAGGGGCCGCGTACATTGCGCGGGCGTCTTCGTCCCGCGCCGAAGGAGAGCCTCATGAGGCGATCAGCCACCGTCACGGCGGCCATCCACCACGTGCTCGTCCTGACGGCGATCCTGCTCTCCTCGGTCGCCGTCGCGACCGGCGCATCGGCCGCCTCGGCGGGACAGGGGGCGGCGCGACAGTGGGCGGCGGGGGAGCGGGCGGACGCGGGGCCGTGGGTGGAGCCCGGACTGGCCCGCAAGCTGGACTCCGGAGGCAGGCTCCGGGTCAACGTCGTGACCAGGGACCGCGACGAGCTGGCCGCCGTCTCCGGCGCCGGCGCCGGCCAGGTGCTCCAGACGCTGTCCCGCCTGCCCGTGGTCACCCTGCGGACCGACCAGGCGGGCCTCCAGCGGCTCGCCGCCAGGCCGGGCGTGCTCAGCGTGTCCGAGGACCGGCCGGTGCCGCCGGCCCTCGGGCAGAGCGTCCCGCTGATCGGCGGCGACCGCACGAGGGCGGCCGGACTGACCGGCGCGGGCACCGCCGTGGCCGTGCTGGACACCGGCGTCGCCACCGGCCACCCCTTCCTCGGCGGCCGCGTCGTGGCCGAGGCGTGCTTCTCGCCCGCCGACCCCGACTACTCCGCCACCAGCCTGTGCCCGGACGGCGCCCCCAAGCAGGACGGCCCCGGCTCGGCCGACGCCGAGAGCGGCGGCTGCTCCGACGAGCTGCTGGACTGCTCCCACGGGACGCACGTGGCCGGGATCATCGCCGGCGACGGCGAAGGGATCGACGGTGACGGCGGGAGCGGGGTCGCGCCGGGCGCCGGCCTGGTGGCCATCCAGATCTTCAGCCGCTTCGACTCCGACGACTTCTGCGGCTCCGGCGGCGCGCCCTGTCTGCTCAGCTTCTCCAGCGCCCAGCTGGCCGCGCTGGAGAAGGTCCAGACGCTGAAGGCGACCCTGCCCATCGTGGCGGTGAACCTGAGCCTGGGCAGCGGCATGCACACCGCGTCCTGCGACACCGACCCGCGCAAGGCCGCCATCGACGCCCTGCTGGCGGCCGGGGTCGCCACCGTCGTCGCGGCCGGCAACGACGGCTACACCAACGCGGTGGCCGCCCCCGCCTGCGTCTCGTCGGCCGTCGCCGTGGGCAGCACCACCGACGCCGACGTCCTGTCCTCCTTCAGCGACCGCGGCCCGCTCCTGGACCTCCTGGCCCCCGGCAGCGACATCGTCTCCTCCGTGCCCGGCGACCGGTGGGCGTCGATGAGCGGCACGTCCATGGCCGCGCCGCACGTCGCCGGGGCGTTCGCGGTGCTGAGCCAGGCGTTCCCCGGGCTCGGGCCCGCGGCACTGGAGGCCAAGCTCAAGGAGACCGGGCGCGCGATCGTCTACGCCGGCGCCACCACGCCCCGCGTCCAGCTCGACGCCGCCGCCCTGGACGCGACGCCCCGGCCGGGGCCCGACCAGTACTTCCACTCGCGGGGCAGGGTTCTGGACAACGTCCGGATCAGCGCCAACTCCGCCATGACCGTGCAGGTGGCGGGCGTGGCCGGGCTGCCCGCGCAGGGCGTGCGGGCCGTCGCGCTCAACGTCAGCGCCAAGGGCGACTTCTTCAACACCGGGACGATCACCGTGCACGCCTCCGACGAGCAGGAACCGGACGGCAAGGTGCTCGCCTACGACGCCTCCCGCTACGCCGCCACCATGATCATCGCCAGGGTCGGCGCCGACGGGAAGATCAAGGTGGTCAACCGCGGGACGGGCCCCGTCAAGGTGACGCTCGACGCGCACGGCCACACCCTCGACAAGGCGGGAGCCGCCGTGGGCGGCGCCTACTTCCCCGTCACGCCCGCCCGGGTGGCCGACCACACCGTCATCCCCGCGCTGGGCAACTATGAGCTGTCCGTCGCCGGGATGAACGGCCTGCCCGCCACCGGGGTCGCCCAGGTCGCCCTCACCGTGGTGCTGAAGAGCCCGTCGAGCGGCACCGTACGCGTGTACGCCGCCGGGGACCCCTACCCCGTAGACGCCAACGTCGACTACCCGGCGAACCTCGCCACGCAGTTCCACACGATCGTCAAACCGGGCCAGGACGGCAAGATCAACGTGCACAACCTCGGCTACGACGACGTCGAGATCTCCGTGGACGTCACCGGCTACTTCTCCGCCGAGCGGCGCGGCGCGCTGGTCAAGGCCGTCCGCCCCACATCGGCGGGACGGGCCCTGGCGATCCCGGCGGGCGGCACCAGGACCGTGCGCTTCACCGGCCTGCCCGCCTCCGGCGTCGCCGCGGTCGCGCTGACCGTGGCCGCGCGGGGAGCGGCCGCCGGGACCGTCTCGGTGCTGCCGCAGAGCGGGCCCTCGACCGCCCGCGTCGTCTCCTACCCGCCGGGCAAGGACGCCGTCGGGTCCATCATCGCCGCCGTACGCGCCGACGGGTCGGTGGTGCTCAAGAACGAGGGCACCGGCCAGGTGAGCGTCGACGTCGACCTGTACGCCTACTTCGCCAACGCCTGACCCGCGGGCGAACACCGGAAAAGGAGGCGGGCGAATGAGCCCCGCAGTGGTGAACGGCATCCACGCCCGCATGCTCGCGGCCGAACTCAGCCTGCTCAAGGCCGCCTCCGGCCTCGGGCTGGTGCAACTGGCCGGGCACACGCACTGCAGCAAGTCCTCGCTCCAGCGCTACCTCAGCGGCAAGCTGCTGCCGCCCCGCCAGGCCGTCGAGGCCATCAGCAGGGCGTGCCGCGGCGACACCGCGCGCCTGGTGGCGTTGTGGGAGCTGGCCGTGGCCGGTCCGCCCGAGCGGCCGCGTCCGGCGCAGCTCCCGCACGACGTGCCGGGCTTCACCGGCCGTTCCGCCGAGCTGGCCCGCCTGGCGGGCCTGCTGCCGGGCTCCGGCAACGCCATCGCGATCGCGGTGATCGACGGCGTCGCCGGCGTCGGCAAGAGCGCGCTCGCCGTGCACTTCGCGCACCGGGTGGCCGGCCGGTTCCCGGACGGCCAGCTCCACCTGGACCTGCGCGGCTCCGACGCCGGAGGTGGGCCGCTGCCGCCCGCCGAGGCGCTGGCCCAGCTCGTCCGGGCCCTCGCGCCGGACCTGCGGCGCCTGCCCGGCGACGCGGGGGAGCGGGCGGCCCTGTTCCGCAGCCTGATCGGCGGCCGGCGCATGCTCGTCCTGCTGGACGACGCCGCCTCCACGGACCAGGTCCGCGCGCTGCTGCCGGGCAACCCCGGCTGCCTGGTGCTGGTGACCAGCCGCCACCGGCTGGGCGGGCTGGTCGCCCGTGACGGCGCCCACCATCTCGCCCTCGGCCCCCTGACCGCCGCCGAGTCCGCCGACCTGCTGGCCGCCGCCGCCGGTGCGGACCGCATCGCCGCCGAGCCGGGGGCCGTCGCCGGCATGACGCGGTTGTGCGGATATCTCCCGCTGGCCCTGCGCATCGTGGCCGAGCACCTGGTGGTGAACCCGTCGCTCACCGTGACCGACCTCGCCGGTGACCTCGCCGGTGGCCTCGCCGGTGGCCTCGCCGGTGGCCTCTACGGCGAGCTCCCCGCCGAACACCGCCCGTACGGCGGTGGCCCGGACCGGCCCGCCGCCGTACGGGCGGCGTTCCCCAGGTCCTACCGCGGCCTGCCGCCGCAGGCCGCGCGGGCGTTCCGGCTGCTGGGCAGGCAGGGGTGCCTGGACCGGCGCTGAGCAGCCGCCGGGTGCCACATGCGCCGCGGGGCCGGGCACGGCGGATCGGCCCGGTCAGCGGTCGTGGCCCGCGCGCAGCCAGGAGACGTAGTCGGCGATCCCCGAATCGGTGTCGTAGGCGGGCTCGAAGCCGGTGTCCTCGCGCAGCCGGGTGACGTCGAGGCACAGGTCGCGGCCGGGGCCGGCGGGGTCGCGGCCCTCGCGCAGCTCGACGTCCGCGCCGGGCACGGCCCGCCGGATCGCCGCGGCGACCTCGCCGTTGGCGGTCATCCGGCCGGTGGCGACGTTGTACGTGCGGTGACGCAGCCGCTCGGCCGTCTGCAGCAGGGCGATCGCCCGTCCGCAGTCCTTGGCGTAGCACAGGTCGCCGCCGTCCCCGGCGTACGCGCCCCACGCGGGGCTCGTCAGGTCCGGCGCGGCGCCTCGCACGGCGGCGTGCACGAGCTGCGGCAGCAGGAAGAACGGCGAACGCGCGTGGCCGAGCGGCCCCCAGATCGCGCCGATGCGGAGGTTGACCACCTCCAGCCCGGCGGTCTCGGCCAGATGGCCGGCCACCAGCTCGCCGATCTTCTTGAACGTCGGGATCGGGTGGCCGGCCGACATCGTCAGCGGCAGGTCCTCGGCCAGCGGGCCCGGGGACTCGACGCCGCCGTAGACGCCGATGGTGCTGGCCAGGCCGAGCCGGGACACCTGCCATTCGGTGGCGGCGTGGAAGACGTTGAGCAGGCTCGCGACGGACTTCTCCACCCCCTCGACCGGCTCGTGCGCGCCGACCGGCCAGGGCATCGAGCCCGCCAGGTGCACGATTCCAGTGATCTTGTGCCGGTCGCCCAGGGCGAGCAGCGCCGCCCGGTCGGTGAGGTCGGCCCGCTCGACGACGAGCCGCCCCTCGGCCTCCCCGGCCAGCGACGCCGGCACCTCGGGGGCCCGGCGCTGGACGAGCACGACGGACTCGCCGAGGTCGAGCAGCGCCCGCGCGGTGTGCGTGCCGATGAAACCGAGCCCGCCCGTGATGAGGATCATGACCCCAACTCCTTAATCGTCAGTGCCACCGATCGTCAGTAGCGCTGATGATTACCGTAGTATGCGAACCCGGCGGCTGTCCAACGGGCGCAGGACGGGTCCCGCGCCGAACGGCGAGGTGAACCTGAGGGCGGCGGATCCTGATTCATCCCGCTAAAGTTCATGATTCGGTACCGCTGCTGTCCCAGGAGTCACCGCCTCATGCCGAACGCCGAGCCCTTACGTCCTGGAGATCCCACGTCCTTGGGGGCCCACCGGATCACCGGATGGCTGGCCTCCGGCGGGCAGGGGGTCGTCTACCTCGGCCAGCGGCCGGACGGGCGGCCCGTGGCCGTCAAGGTCCTGCATGGGATCGTGGCCGGTGAACGGTTCGCCGCCCTGACGGAGGCGGCCCGGCGGGTGGACTCGCCGGGCGTCGCGCGGGTGCTCGACGCGGCCTGGGGGCGGCTGTCGTACATCGTGAGCGAGTACGTGGAGGGGCCGTCGCTGGCCGAGGTGGGCCGGCTCGGCGGCGGCAACCTGCGGCACCTGGCGGTCGGCACGGCCACGGGGCTGGCCGCGGTGCACCGGGCGGGGCTCACGCACGGCGACCTCAAGCCGTCCAGCGTGCTGCTCGGCCGGGACGGCGCGCGCCTGGTCGGCTTCGGCACCGCGGGAACCGGCCCCGGTTCCGGCCGCGCCGGCGCGGGCACCGGGCCCGGCCACGGCTCCGACGGCGGCGCGGTGGCGTACATGGCGCCGGAGCAACTGGACGGCCGCACAGCGGGCGCGACGGCTGGGGCGACGGCGGACGTCTTCGCCTGGGCGTCGGTGATGGTGTTCGCGGCCACGGGCCGGCCGCCGTTCGGCGACGACGCCCCGGCCGCGGTCGCCGGACGCATCCTGCGCGGCGAGCCCCAGCTCGGCGACCTGCCGGACCCGCTGCGCGACATCGTCCGCGCCTGCCTGGCCAAGGATCCGCAGGACCGCCCGCCCATGACGGCCGTCCTGCCGCTCGTCCTGGGCGAGCCCCGCCCCGCCGGCCCGGAGCCTGCCGAGGACCACGAGGACCACGAGGACGCCCCGGCGGGGACGGCCGATGATCCGGCCGCCGCGCCGGCGGCCCGGTCCAGGTGGGCGGCGGGACGGCGGTCGCCGGTGCTGGCGCTGGCGGCCGGGGCGGTGGCCGTGTCGGTGGCGGCCGGCGTCGTGGTGTGGAACTCCGGCAAGCGCCAGGCGGACGCCGAGGTGCGGTCCGCCCGCGAACCCGTGCGCACGTCCGCCTCGGCGGGGCCGTCCAGGCACGGCACGGCCGCGTCGCGGCCCACCAGGACGCCGCAGCACCGCGCGACCCGTCCCACCCCCTCCGCCACAGGCCCGTCGGAACGCTCCACGACGCCGCCCGCCACCACCCGCAGGGCCTCCTTCGCGCTGGCGTACGTGCGCGTCCAGGGCCCCTCGACGGTCAACTCGGCCGGGGTCGCCTGCTACACCGGCGCGGTGAACTTCGCCGCCGGGGTGAACGCCACCCGCCCCGGCGCCGTCTACTCCTACCAGTGGCTCTACGACGGCAGGGTGATCGAGCGCGGCTCGTCCCGCTTCCCCGCCGACAGCCGCAGCGGCTACGTGAGCTCCAGGAGGCTCATCACGCCCGCGGCCGGCAGGCACACCGTCACCTACCGGATCCTGACCCCCTCGCCCAGGACGAAGTCGGTCAGGTTCACCAAGTGCGCGCCGTAGGCGGGCACGAGAAGGGCGGGCCCGCATGGTGCGGACCCGCCCTGATGGCAGCCATCGGCATCACAGCCCGTAGCTGACCACCCAGTATCCGTTGTACCGTCCGCCGTAGCAGGACAGCCTGGTCGGGCTGTGCCAGCTGCGCATCACGACGCCACCGCCGATGCGGCAGCGCAGCGAGGTCACGTACCGGTAGTTGTAACCCCAGTCGCGGTCGCCGTCCCGGTAGCGCTCGTCGTCGTCGCGCTCCTCGTCCCGGTAGCGGTCGTCGTCCCGGTAGCGGTCGTCGTCGTCGTAGCGGTCGTCGTCCTTGCAGCGGTCTTCGTCCTCGTACCGGTCGTCTTCCCTGTACCAGGCGTGGTCCCTGCCGTGGTCCCGGTCGTGGTCGTCGTCCTTGCAGCGGTCGTCGTCCTTGTCCCCGTCCCAGGTACGGTCGCCGTCCCAGTGGCGGTCGCCGTGGTGACGGTGGTGGTCGTGCCACCACGGGTTGTCGGCGCCGAGGTACGGACCCCTGATGTCGTAGCCCGGAGCCGTGTACGAGAACGGCTCAGGACGCGGGTCGGCGGCAGCCGGACCGGCGGTGACGAGCGGAAGGGCGCCGGCGGTGGCGCAAGAGACAAGTGTTGCGATGAGTCGTCGCATCACACCGATCCAATCACTGTCGATGATCTAACCGCTACAGATAGTAACCGCAGGTCAGCGACTTGAAACGCGGCCCGGAGGGCTCCGTGTCACCCCGTCGGCAGCCCTTTGCGCGTCGAACGGCAGGCAACAGAATCCCTCAAGACCCCTTGACTCCACACGCAAATCGCCGGACGATCCTGTTTGATTTAGTCGGATCATGTTGGGTCCTCACCCCTCGGTGTTGAAGGAGTCCCATGCGTGCGATCCTTCGGTCAACCCTCGCCCTGGCCCTCGCCGCGACCTGCCTGACCGCCCTCTCACCCCCCGCCGCCGCCCTGGACAACGGCCTGGCCAGAACCCCCCAGATGGGGTGGAACGACTGGAACAGCTTCGGCTGCTCGGTCAGCGACACCCTCGTCAGGCAGACGGCCGACGCCATGGTCTCCTCCGGCATGGCCGCGGCCGGCTACAGCTACGTCAACATCGACGACTGCTGGTCCACCAGGAGCCGCAACGCGGCCGGCGACCTCGTCCCCGACCCCCAGAAGTTCCCCGGGGGCATCAAGGCCGTCGCCGACTACGTGCACGCCAAGGGGCTCAAGCTCGGCATCTACTCCTCGGCCGGCACCACGACCTGCGCCGGCTACCCGGCCAGCCTCGGCAACGAGCGCAGGGACGCGGCCCTGTGGGCGTCCTGGGGCGTGGACTACCTCAAGTACGACAACTGCGGCGACCACCTCGGGCAGAGCGCGCAGCAGCGCTACACCGCCATGCGCGACGCGCTGGCCGCCACCGGCCGGCCCATCCTCTACAGCCTGTGCAACTGGGGCCAGGACGACGTCTGGACCTGGGGCATGCCGGTCGGCAACTCCTGGCGCACCACGGGCGACATCCAGGCGAACTGGGGCTCGGTGATGGGCATCCTGGACAGCCAGGCGGGGCTCGCGGCGTACTCGGGGCCGGGCGGCTGGAACGACCCCGACATGCTGGAGGTCGGCAACGGCGGGCTCACCGCCACCGAGTCGCGGGCCCACTTCAGCCTCTGGGCGCTGCTCAACGCGCCGCTCGTGGCGGGCAACGACCTGCGCTCGATGAGCGCCGAGACCCGGACGATCCTCACCAACGCCGAGGTCATCGCCGTCGACCAGGACTGGGGCGGCCGGCAGGGGCACAAGATCGCCGACAGCGGCGACCTGGAGGTCTGGCGCAAGCCGATGGCCGCGACCGGCACGGGCACGGGCTCGGTCGCCGTCGTCCTGCTCAACCGGGGCGGCGCCGCGGCCACCGTCTCCACCACCGCCTCCGCGCTCGGCCTCGGCGCCGCGGCCGGCTACTCCGTACGCGACCTGTGGGCCCACGCGACCGGCTCCTCGGCGGGCACGATCAGCGCCTCCGTCCCGGCCCACGGAGCCGCCATGTACGTCGTCACCGGCGGCGGCACGCCCCCCGCGGCCACCGCCCTCAAGGGCGCCGGCTCCGGCAGGTGCCTGGACGTGCCCGGCGCGTCCCAGACCAGCGGCACCCAGGTCCAGATCTGGGACTGCAACGGCGGCGCCAACCAGCAGTGGACCCCCACCGCCGCGGGCGAGCTGCGCGTCTACGGCGGCAAGTGCCTCGACGTCTACGACCGCGGCACCGCCGACGGCACCCGCGTGATCATCTGGGACTGCAACGGCCAGACCAACCAGCAGTGGCGGCTCGGCGCCGACGGCACGGTCACGGCCGTCGGCGCGAACAAGTGCCTCGACGTGCCGGGCAACGCCACCGCCAACGGGACCGGGCTGGTCATCTGGACCTGCAACGGCGGCGCCAACCAGCGCTGGACCCGGACCTGACCCGCTCAGGCCGCGTTCGGGCCCCGCTCAGGCCGCGTTCAGGCCACGCGTAGGACGATCTTGCCCTGGATGTGGCCCCGTTCGGCGCGTTTGTGCGCCTTCGGGGCCTCCTCCAGCGGGAAGACGCTGTCGACGCCGACGCGCAGCCGCCCGGCGTCGATCAGCTCGGCCAGCGCGGCCATCTGGGCCCCGTCGGAGTGCACCTGGCCGCCGCGGCGCACGATGCCGCGCCGGGCCAGCTCCTCGTCGTGGTACTCGCCGAAGAAGACCGGGCTGAGCGTGCCGCCGTCCTTGAGTACGGGCAGCAGCGTGTGGCCGCCGGGGCCGCCCACGGTGTCGATCAGGCAGTCCACGTCGCGCACCGCGTCCTGCGGCCGGACCCGGGTGTAGTCGACGAACTCGGCCACGCCCAGGTCCTTCAGGAACGCCTCGTGCCGGCCGGAGGCGACGCCGATGACGTGCGCGCCGAGGTCGGCGGCGAGCTGGACGGCGAAGTGGCCGACGCCGCCGGCCGCGCCGTTGACCAGGACCCGGCTGCCGGGCCGCAGCCCGATGACGTCGTGGACGAACTGGTAGGCGGTCAGCCCGGCCATCGGCACCGCGGCGGCGGTGACGTGGTCCACCGAGGCGGGCTTGCGGGCCAGGTGGCCGGCAGGGGCGGTGGTGTACTCGGCGTACCCCCTGCCGCCCTCGTCGCCGATGCGCGGGAAGCGGACGAGGCCGTACACCTCGTCGCCCTCCCGCCACTCGGTGACGCCGGGGCCGAGGGCCGTGACGACGCCCGACACGTCCGAGCCGGGGGTGAAGGGCAGCGCGACCTGCGGCCGCTTCGACGGCGGGATGTCGGCGAACCCCCGCCGGGCGTACCAGTCGGGCGGGTTGAGCGCGGCGGCGCGCACCTGCACCAGGACCTCGCCCGGCCCCGGCGCCGGCCGGGGCACCTCCTCCAGGCGCAGGACCTCGGGGCCGCCGACCTCGTGCACGCGGATGGCCTTCATCATCGATTCTCCTCGGGGAGACGGGCGCCGCTATGATGCGGAGCAGTGTTCCGGATCATAACCGGAGCACTGCTCCGATTGTCAATCGCCCGGAAGGTATCGGATGACCTCCACACCCCGGAACCAGCGCGCGGACGCCCAGCGCAACCGGGAGCGCATCCTGGCCGTGGCCGCCGCCGTCATCGAGGAGCAGGGCACGGAGGCGTCCCTGCGCGACGTCGCGCGCCGCGCCGAGGTCGGGCTGGGCACCCTCTACCGGCACTTCCCGACCAGGGAGGCGCTGCTGGAGGCGCTGCTGCGGCAGCGCTTCGACTCGCTCGCCGAGCGCGCCAGGACGCTGGCCGGCGCCGCCGCGCCGCACGAGGCGCTGCTGGAATGGCTGCGCTCGTTCGTCGCGGGCGCGGGCGCCTACCGGGGGCTGGCCGCCTCGATGATGGCCACGATCAACGACGAGGGCTCGCCGCTGCACGCCTCCTGCCACGCCATGCGCCAGGCGGGCGGACGGCTGCTGGAACGCGCCCAGGCCGCCGGCGAGGTGCGCTCCGACGTGACCGGGCTCGACCTGTTCGCGCTGGCCAGCGCGCTGAGCTGGATCGCCGACCAGGCCCCCTCGCTGGCCGCCCGCGGCGACCACCTCTTCGGCCTGGTCATGGACGGCCTGCGCCCCCCGGAGCGGCTCACCGGCCCGGCGCCCACCCCAGCGGCACCAGCCTGAGGTCGAACTCGACCTCCTCGTACGGCCCCTCCATCCCCCAGCCGCGGGCGCCCGGCACAGGCCGCCGCGCCAGCTCCTCCTTGACCGCGAACGCGGCGTCGGAGCCCAGGTAGGGGTCGCCGGCCAGGAGGTCGCGTTCGGGCCCCTCGCTGATCCACGCGCCGGGCTCGCGCCCGGGAGCGGGGGAGTGGAAGGGGCCCTCGACCGAGGACGGCGTCATGTTCTCCGGGCCGGCGTGGTTGACGTCGTCCACGGCGGAGGTGAGGCCGAGCATGTCCGACAGCGGCACGAACTCGTCGCGGTCCGGCGTGCACCACCTGCCGGTCTCGGCGAGGAAGGCCGGCCCGGCCCGCCACTCGGCCTCGGTGGGGCGCACCTCGTCCACGAACGCGTGCGGGTGGGCGATCAGCGCGCGGACGAGTTCGCCGACCCGCGGGTCGGGGGCGTCCACCTGGTCGAGCACCTGCCGCACGAGCTTGTCTGTCATGGCGACCGTCCTTGGGGGGACCGTGGGGGTTCATCGTCGGCGTGCGGCCGGGGCCCGGGGAAGGCTCAGGCCAGCACGCGGACCACGCCGGCGAACAGGCGGGGCAGCCGGCGCGCCGCCGGGACCACCAGGCGGGCCGTGCCGGGACGGCGGGCGGCCTGCACCAGCGCCGCCGTCAGCAGCCGGTGGGTGCGCGACAGGCGCAGCCACGCGCCGTCGTAGTCCTGCGGACGGTCCGCCGCCAGGCAGCCGACCAGCAGCTCCGCCGAGCGCACGGCCAGCGAGACGCCCTCGCCGGTGAGCGCGTCCACGTAACCGGCGGCGTCGCCGACCAGCAGCACGCGTCCGGCGCGGCGGGAGCGCACCGCCTGGCGCAGCGGGCCCGCGCCGCGCACCGGGGTGACGGCCGGGCCGCTCAGGCGGCGGGCCAGCCCGGGGAAGCCGCGCAGGTGCTCATCGAAGCCGCGCCGCGCCGAGCTGAGCACCGCGACGCCCACCAGGTCCTCGCCGACCGGCGTGACGTACGCCTCGCCCGCCCCCGACCAGTGGACCTCGACGAAGTCGCTCCACGGCTCGATC
This sequence comes from Nonomuraea sp. NPDC049684, assembly GCF_044465345.1. Lineage (NCBI taxonomy): Bacteria > Bacillati > Actinomycetota > Actinomycetes > Streptosporangiales > Streptosporangiaceae > Nonomuraea > Nonomuraea sp. NPDC049684. Next base: position 165,472 of record NZ_JBITLO010000012.1, read on the forward strand.
CGGTAGTGCCTGCGCAGGCCGTACCGGCGGGGGCCGCGTACCGGCAGGTCGAGGCCGAGCGAGCGGCGCAGCGGCGAGTGCAGGCCGTCGGCGGCCACCAGCCAGCGGGCCCGCAGCCCGATCGCGCTCACGCCGTCGCGGTCCTGGTCGGCGCGCGTGATCCGGCCGGTGACCGTCTTGACGCCCAGCTCGGCGGCCCGCTGCCAGAGCGCGGCGTGCAGGCTCGTGCGCCGGACGCCGAGCCCCGGCCCGGCGGCGAACGCGGCCCGCGCCTCCCGCCGCCCGTCGAGGTAGTGGATGCCGCGGAACCCCCGCCCCTCGACCGGCGCGCCCATCGCCGCCAGCGCGGCCACCCCGCCCGGCATGACGCCCTCGCCGCACGCCTTGTCCACCGGCGCGGCCCGCGGCTCGACGACGACCGCCTCCATCCCGGCCAGCGCCGCGTGGATCGCCGTGGCCAGCCCCGCCGGCCCGCCCCCCGCCACCAGCACGTCGATCACCGGCCCGCCTCCCGGCCACTCGTCGCGAGCACGTCGATCACCGGGTCATCCCCTGGTCGCGAGGGCGAGCGCGGCGTTCTCGCAGCGGATGCGCACCACCATCAGCGCGGCGTTGAGCAGCGTGAACGCCAGCGCCGTCAGCCACGCCGTGTGCACCAGCGGCAGCGCCAGCCCCTCGGCCGCCACCGCCACGTAGTTGGGGTGCCGCAACCACCCCAGCCGGTACGGCCCCCGCCGCACCAGCGGCAGCCCCGGCACCACGATCACCTGGGTGTTCCAGCGTGGCCCGAGCGCGGCGATGCACCACCACCGCAGCGCCTGGGCCGCCACGACCACCGCGAGCATCGGCCAGCCGAGCGCGGGCACGAACGGCCGCCCGGCCAGGGCCACCTCCAGCGGCGCGCACACCAGCAGCCCGGTGTGCAGGGCCACCATCCACGGATAGTGCCCCCGCCCGGTCACCACGCCGCCGCGCGCCATGCTCCACGCGGCGTTCCGCCTGGCGACGACCAGCTCGGCCAGACGTTCCAGGCCGACGAGCACGATGAGCACCAGATACCAGGTCACAGGCCAACCACCAGCCGATCGCAGGGACGGGGACTACCAGCGCAGCAGCACGAGCTCGGAGCAGAAACCGGGGCCCATCGCGATGAGCAGCCCCCAGCTCCCCGGCGCGGGCGGCTCCCCGGCCAGGGTGTCGCCGAGCACGTGCAGGACCGAGGACGACGACAGGTTGCCGTTGGCCGCCAGCGAGCGCCACGTCACGTCGAGCGCGCCCACGGGCAGCTCCAGCACCTCCGAGACCGCCTCCAGCACCTTCGGCCCGCCCGGATGGCACACCCACGCCGTCACCTCCCCGGCCGTGATCCCGTGCTCGGCCAGGAAGCCGTGCACGTCGTCGGCCAGGTAGCGGCGCACCACGGCGGGGACGCTGGCGTCCAGCATGACCCGGAACCCGGTGTCGCCCACCTGCCAGCCCATGACGTGCTCGGAGCCGGGATACAGGTGGCTGCGGGTGGCGACGACCGTGGGCCCGGCGGCGGGCCCGGCCGGGCCCCGCCCGCCGCCGCTGGCCACCACGGCCGCCGCGCCGTCGCCGAACAGCGCGCTGGCGACCAGGTTCGCGGGCGAGGAGTCGCCGCGCTGCAGGGTCAGCGAGCACAGCTCCACCGACAGCAGCACGGCCACGTGGTCCGGCCAGCCGCGCAGGTAGTCGTGCAGCCTGGCGATGCCCGCCGCGCCCGCCACGCAGCCCAGGCCGAAGACGGGCACCCGCTTGACGTCGGGACGCAGCCCGAGCGCGGCGGCCAGCCGGGCGTCCACGGACGGCGCGGCGATGCCCGTCACCGACGTGAACATGATCAGGTCGACGTCGGTCGGTTCCAGCCCGGCGGCGTCCAGGGCGGCCTTCACGCTCTCCAGCCCCAGCTCGACCGCGACGGAGACGAAGGCGTCGTTGGCCGCGCCGAAGCCGTTCAGCTTCTCGTAGCGGTCGATGGGGAGGGCCAGGTTGCGGTGCTCCACGCGGGCGCTGCGGTGCAGGCGGTCGAGGAGGCGGCGGTCGGCGCCGTCGGGCAGGCACAGGCGGGCGGCCATGTCGGTGAGCTCGGACTGCGGGTAGCGGTGGGGAGGGAACGCACAACGGACTGCGGCGATTCGGGTCATGCAGTGCTCCCTCGACAGGTCGCCCACAACACTCACTCCCCGCACGCTTCCCGCAAGGATGGTCATCTAAGCCATATGCGGCGCGTGGGAATTCTCCTTCCGGATCTGCCGGTCTACGATCACCGTGTGACCGACCCGGATCCCACGGCCGCCGCCGTCGCGCGCGGCGGGCCGGTCCGCACGGCCGTCGCGCTGGCGCTGGCCTGCCATCCGGGCCCCACCGTGGCCGTGACCGCGCTGGTCACCGCGCTGGCCGTGGCAGCCGGCCGGGACCCGGCCGGCTGCGTCCTGGTGGCCGCCGCGGTGCTGGCCGGGCAGTTGTCGATCGGCTGGTGCAACGACGCGCTCGACGCCGGGCGCGACGCCGCGGCCGGGCGCACCGGCAAACCGGCCGCCGACGGCACGGTGAGCGTGACCGCCGTGCGGGTGGCCGCGCTGGCGGCGCTGGCCCTGTGCGTGCCGCTCTCGCTGGCCTCGGGCCGTACGGCGGGGCTGGCGCACCTGGCGGGCGTGCTGGGGGCCTGGGGGTACGACTTCGGCCTGAAGGCCACCGTCCTGTCGTGGGCGCCGTACGCCGTCGGGTTCGGGGTGCTGCCGGCGTTCGTGACGCTGGGCCTGCCCGGGGAGCCGTGGCCGGCGTGGTGGGCGGTCGCGGCGGCGGCGCTGCTGGGCGTGGGCGCGCACCTGGCCAACGTGCTGCCCGACATCGAGGGCGACCTGGCGACCGGCGTGCGCGGGTGGCCGCAGCGGCTGGGGGCGGCGCGCGTACGGGTGCTGGCGCCGGTGCCGCTGCTGGCCGCCACCTGCCTGCTCGTCCTCGGGCCACCGGGCGCGCCCGGGGTGGCGGGGTGGGCGGCCATGGCGGCCGCGGCGCTGCTCGCGGCCGGGGGAGCGCTGCTGGCCGGCCGGTCCGCGCGGGCGCCCTTCGTCACCGCCGTCGCCGTGGCGGCCGTGGACGTGCTCCTCCTGCTCGCCAACGGCGCGGTCCTCACGGCCTGAGCCACGGTCCTGCCCTGACGGCCCGTCCCTGGGTCAGCCGCGGCGGGGGAGGCGTGCCGTGCCGCGCAGCCAGCGCAGGCCGACCGCCAGGGCCAGCGGTGCGGGCACCGTCCCGGCGCCGAGCCCGACCTCCACCAGCAGGTCGAACACCTCCTTGCGGCGCGCGGCGGTCGCGATGGCCGCGTCGATGAACCCCGGCGACTGCGCCAGCCGGGCCAGCACGTCGGTCGTGCGCAGGTGCCGCCCCAGCGCGCCGCGCAGCTTGGCCCGGTACCGGGCCAGCGGGTCGCCCGCCGCCGCACCTCCCGCCGAGGCCCCCTCGGCCGCCTCGACCACCGCCTCGGCCGCCAGCCGCCCCGACAGCAGCGCGTAGTAGATGCCCTCGCCGGTCAGCGGGTTGATCAGCCCCGCCGCGTCCCCGGCCAGCAGCACCCGCCCGCGGCCCGGCGCGGGCCGCCCGGTCGACAGCGGCAGGTGATGGGCGCGCAGGTCGCGCGCGGGCCGGTCGGGCAGCAGCTCGGCCAGCCAGCCGTGCAGCACCTGGCGGCCCGGCGCACCCGCCGCCCGCAGCCGGGGCAGCAGCATGCCGAACCCGACGTTCGCGGTGCCGTCGCCGATCGGGAACGACCACGCGTAGGCCGGCCAGCCCGCCCGCTGCATCGCGATGAGCTGCACGTCGTCGGCTTCGGGCACGTCGGCGTAGCCGCGCACGGCCAGGGCGGTGTGCCGCTCGCCCGCTGCGGGCAGCCCGATCAGCCGGCGCACCGCCGAGTAGGCACCGTCGGCCGCCACCACCGCGCGGGCCCGCAGCCGCCCGTCCAGGACGACCCAGGACCCGTCCTGGGCCAGCTCCCTGACGCGGTGGCGGCGCACCTCGACGCCCCTGGCCCCGGCCGCCGCCACCAGGCGCGCGTCGAACACCCGGCGCGGCACGACGTGGTTGGGCCGGGCCGCCTCGGCCGAGACGCGCAGCCCGCCCGGCGAGACCACGGTCAGCCGGGGCGTGGGCCGGTAGTCGTCGATGAGGCCGGGCAGGCCAAGCCGGTCCAGCTCGTCGCGGCCGTGCGCGGCGATGCCGTCGCCGCACGGCTTGTCGCGGGGGAAGCCGGCCCGGTCGAGCAGCACCACGCGCAGGTCCGGCCGGAGCTGGACGGCCCGCAGCGCCGCCGCCGAGCCGGCCGGTCCCGCGCCCACGACCGCCAGGTCCCATTCCTCACCCATGCGAGGTCTTGTCCCACTCGGCGCGGGAGCGGAAACCCGTTCCCGCCGGGTCAGGCCCGCGACAGCGCGCGGGCGGCGTGGATCAGGGGCACGTGGCTGAACGCCTGCGGGAAGTTGCCCACCAGGCGCCCGTAGCGCGGGTCGTACTCCTCGGCCAGCAGCCCGACGTCGTTGCGCAGCTCCAGCAGGCGTTCGAACAGCTCCCGCGCCTCCTCCTTGCGGCCCTGCATCGCCATCACCTCCACCAGCCAGAAGCTGCACGCCAGGAACGCGCCCTCACCGCCGGGCAGGCCGTCGACGTCGTTGTCGGCGGCCAGCGGATAACGTAGGACGAACCCGTCGGACATGAGCTCCTTCTCGATCGCCGCCACCGTGCCGGTCACGCGGGGGTCGTCGGGCGGCAGGAAGCCCACGACCGGGATCATCAGCAGCGCCGCGTCCAGCTCCGACGACCCGTACGACTGGGTGAAGGTGTTGCGGTGGGGGTCGAAGCCCTTGTCGCAGATCTCGGCGTGGATCGTGTCGCGCAGCTCGCGCCACTTGTCGACCGGGCCGGTGCGGCCGAAGCTCTCGACGTACTTGACGGCCCGGTCGAGGGCGACCCAGCACATCACCTTGGAGTGCACGAAGTGCCGGCGCGGGCCGCGCACCTCCCACAGGCCCTCGTCGGGCTCGTCCCAGTGCTCCTCCACGTAGTCCAGGAGCTGGCGCTGGATCGACCAGGCGCGTTCGTCGGCGGCCAGGCCGCGGGCGCGGGAGACGTACAGGCAGTTCATCACCTCGCCGTAGACGTCGAGCTGGAGCTGCTGGACCGCCTCGTTGCCGATGCGGACCGGGCGGGAGCCCTCGTAGCCGTCCAGCCAGTCGAGGCGCAGCTCGGGCAGGCGGCGCTCGCCGGCGACGCCGTACATGATCTGCAGGTCCTGGGGACGCCCGGCGATGGTGCGCAGCAGCCAGGACCGCCAGTCGGCGGCCTCGTCGAGGTAGCCGGAGCTGATCAGCGCGTCGAGCGTCATCGTGGCGTCGCGCAGCCAGCAGAACCGGTAGTCCCAGTTGCGCACGCCGCCGATGTCCTCGGGCAGGGACGTGGTGGGCGCGGCCACGATGCCGCCGGTCGGCGCGTACGTCAGCCCCTTCAGCGTGATCAGCGACCGGGTCACCGCCTCCCGGTAGGGGCCCTCGTAGGCGCACTTGCCGACCCACTCGGTCCACATGGTCTCGGTCTCGGCGAGCTGCTCCTCGGCGTCGATGCGCGGCGGCATCGGCTCGTGGGAGGGGTGCCAGGTGAACACGAACGGCAGCCGGTCGCCCGCCTTGACGGTGAACGTGGCCCGGTGGGCGTAGTCGCCGCCCTTGAGCGGGACGGGGGAGTGCAGCCACACCGAGTCGGGGCCGCCGACGGCCTGGAGGTGGCCGTTCGTCCGGCGCACCCACGGCACGATGCGCCCGTAGTCGAAGCGCACGCGCAGCTGGGTGGAGACCTCGACGCTGCCCGAGACCCCCTCGACGATGCGCACGACGTCGGGGTTCCGGTCGCGCGGGGGCATGAAGTCGATCACCCGGACGGTGCCGGTCGGGGTGTCCCACTCGCTCTCCAGGATGAGCGTGTCGGGCCGGTAGCGGCGCCGGGTGGCCGGCCGGCGGGCCGTCGGCCCCAGCCACCAGTGGCCGTTGCGCTCGCTGCCCAGCAGGGCCGCGAAGCACGAGGGGGAGTCGAACCTGGGCAGGCAGAGCCAGTCGATGGAACCGTCCCTCGCCACCAGTGCGGCCGACTGCATGTCTCCGATCAGCGCGTAGTCCTCAATCCGCATGCGCAAGACGCTACTCGCGCGCGGGCGATCCCGCGCCGGGCCGGGCCTGTCGCGTCAGGACGGACCCGGCGCGGGATCACGACAAGGGGAACCAGCGGGTGAACAGCTGGGTCAGCGGGCCGATGGCGAGGGCGAAGACCAGCGTCCCGACGCCGACGCTGCCGCCGAGCAGCCAGCCCACGGCCAGCACGGTGAGCTCGATGAGGAAGCGGGCCAGCCGTACGGACAGGCCGAGCCGCATCAGGCCGGTCATGACGCCGTCGCGCGGCCCCGGGCCCATGCCCGCCCCGATGTAGAGCACGGTGGCCAGCGCGATCGCGACCACGCCGAGCGCCACGTACAGCGACTGGACGACCAGGTGGGACGGCGTGGGCAGCAGGAGGATCGCCGCGTCGGCGAACAGGCCGAGGAACACCACGTTGCTGATCGTGCCGAGGCCGGGCCGCTGGCGCAGCGGGATCCACAGCAGCATCACCAGGGCGCCGACGCCGATGATGACGGTGCCGATGGACACGTCCAGCCGCAGGGCCAGGCCCTGGTGGAAGACGTCCCAGGGGTCGTTGCCGAGGCCCGACTCCACCTGCAGCCCGATGCCGGCGCCGTACAGGGCCAGGCCGCCGTACAGGCGCAGGAGGCGGGAGGGGAGGGAACTCAGGCGGGGGACGGTTGCTTCGCTCATGATGGCCCCATGGTGGCAGGCCACCTGGTTGCCAAAACAGGGCCAATCATGGAAAGTGGCCTTATGAGGCATTTGTCGGCTGCGCAAGTGGCCCGGCTGGTCGACGTCGATCCGGCCGCCCGGCCGTACTACCGCGCCCTGGCCGACGGCGTGCGCGCGCTCATCATGGACGGCCAGATCCCCGTACGCGTGCGCATGCCCGCAGAACGCCACCTGGCCGAGACCCTGGGCGTCAGCCGCACCACCGTCACCTCCGCCTACGACCTGCTGCGCGAGCGCGGCTACCTGGACAGCAGGCAGGGCTCGGGAAGCTGGACCACCCTGCCGGACCCGGCCACCACCCGCGAGAACCCCTGGCTGTCCACCGGCGACGACGGCCTGATCCAGCTCCACTGCGCCGCCCCGCCCGCGCCCTCCGCGCTGCGCGAGGCCATGGCCGAGGCCCTGGACGACCTGCCCAGGTACGGCATGGGCAACGGCTACGACCCCATGGGTTTGCCGGTCCTGCGCGAGCGCGTCGCCGCCCGCTACACCGAGCGCGGCCTGGCCACCCGGCCGGACCAGATCGTCGTCACCACCGGCTCCCAGCACGCCATCCAGCTCGTCGCCGGGCTGCTGGTCGGCCCCGGCGACCCCGTCATGGTCGAGTCGCCGACCTACCCGCACGCCATCGACGTGGCCCGCCAGCACGGCGCCCGGATCGTGCCCTTCGGCATCTCGCACGAGGGCTGGCAGCCCGACCTGATGGCCGCCACGATGCGGCAGTCGGCCGCCCGCCTGGCCTACCTCATGCCCGACTTCCACAACCCCACCGGCGCCCTCATGGACGACGCCACCCGCGCCGCCGTCGCCGGCGCGGCCCGCCGCAACGACGTCATCCTGCTGGTCGACGAGACCTGGAGCGAGCTGGCCCTGGACGACGTGCCGCGCACCGCGCCCATGGCCGCCTTCGACACCGACAGCCGCGTGATCAGCATCGGGTCGGCGTCCAAGCTGTGGTGGGGCGGCCTGCGCATCGGCTGGATCCGCACCACGGCCGCCCTGGCCCGCCGGCTGGCCCGGCACCGCGCGGTCGTCGACATCTCCAGCCCGGTCATGGAGCAGCTGGTCACCGCCCGCCTGTTCGAGCGGATGGCGCAGACCCGCGCCGAACGCCTGCGCGGCCTGCGCGCCTCCCGGGACGCGCTGACCGCCGCGCTGGCCCGCCACCTGCCGCAGTGGACGTACACGCCGCCGCGCGGCGGCGGCACGCTGTGGGTGCGGCTCAACGGCGACACCTCCACCACGCTCGCCGACGCCGCCGCCTCCCACGGCGTGCGCCTGGCTCCCGGGCCCTGGTTCGGCCTGGAGGGCACCCTGGAGGGCTACCTGCGGCTGCCGTTCACCCTGCCGCCCGAGACCGTGGCCGACGCCGTCGCCCGCATCGCCCGCGCCCGGATCCAGGGCCCCACCGGCGCCCGCCGCCACCCCGACTCGCTGGTGCCGATGGTGTGAGGGGCTCGCTCGTGCGTGGTGCGGGGGCTACTCATGCGTGGTGCGGGGGCTACTCGCGCGTGGTGCGGGGGCTAGGAGTGTTCCTCGGCGCCCTTGGCCAGGGGCGCGCGCCAGTTGCGGCGCATCGCGGTGATGCGCAGGCCGAAGGCCAGCAGCGCGGCGGCGAGCGTGGCCGGCCAGCCGTGCATCCCGGCCGTGGACAGGCCCGCCATCACGGCCGAGCCCAGCAGCGCGGGCACCGCGTAGAGCTGGCGGTCGTACAGCAGCGTGGGGATCTCGCCGGCCAGCACGTCGCGGATCACGCCGCCGCCGACGGCCGTCGTGACGCCGAGGATGGTGGCGTGCAGCGGGCTGAGGCCGTACTCCAGGGCCTTCTCGGTGCCGACGGCCGCGAACAGGCCGAGACCGGCCGCGTCGAGCACGAGGATGACCGGCATCACGCGGGCCACGTGCGGATGCCAGAAGAAGACGATCACCGTGGCGGCCACCGGCACCAGCACGTACCCCAGGCTCTGGAAGGCGGCCGGCCGCACGTTGAGAATGAGATCGCGGACCAGCCCGCCGCCGAGCGCGGTCATCTCGGCCAGGACGCCCATCCCGACCACGTCGAGCCGCTTGCGCACACCCATGAGCGCACCGGTCAGTGCGAAGACAAAAATACCGACAAGGTCGAGAATTTCAGACACGTTGGATGTTTTTACCGGATCGGCGGCATGGCCGCCGCATGGTAGTGCTCGGCCATGAGCACCCGCAGTTTCCGCGTGAACAGGAACATCGCCAGCCCGGCCGCGATCGCCATGATCGCCAGCACCAGGTAGTACATCGGGTCGGACAGGTAGCGGGTGAGCCGCCCGGTCTGGCCGCCGACCGCGTCGCCCACCGACACCGCGATGAACCAGATCCCCAGCATCTGCCCCTTGAACGCCTCCGGCGCTAGCTTCGTCGTCACCGACAGCCCGACCGGGCTCAGCGACAGCTCGCCGAACACCTGGATCAGGTAGACCAGCACCAGCCACCACACCGACACCCGCCCGCCGGTCGCCAGCCCGGCGGCGATGGCCATCACCACGAAGCTCAGCCCCACCATGACCAGCGCGAACCCGAACTTCTGCGGCGTGCTCACCCGCACCCCGAGCTTCACCCACAACGCCGCGAACACCGGCACGAAGATCATGATGAACAGCGGGTTGAACGACTGCGTCGTCGCCGCCTGGATCGGCACCCCGAACAGCTCCAGCCGGGTGTGGTCGGCGGCGAAGAACAGCAGCTTGCTCGGCGCCAGGTCGTAGATCATCCAGAAGATCGCCGCCGCCACGAACAGCCAGATGTAGGCCTTCATCCGGCTGCGCTCCTCGTCGGTGAGGCTGTGGCTGCCCAGCAGGATGTAGGCGAAGTAGACCACCGGCACGATCAGGATGACGATCGTGATCGCCAGCGCCAGGCGGTCGATGGTGAGCGTGCCCGTGGCCGCCCACGCGCCGAGCGCGACGGCGGTCACCGCCACGCCCGCCCCGGCCGCCCGCCCGAACCGGCGGCGCTCGGGCGGCGTCAGCCGGACGCCGGGCCGCTCCCCGACGCCCCGCAGGTTCCGGCCGCCCCAGACGTACTGCAGCAGGCCGAGGGCCATGCCGACGGCGGCGGCGCTGAAGCCCAGGTGCCAGCGGTCGCCGTCGGCCAGCCAGCCGACGACCAGGGGAGCGAAGAAGGCGCCCAGGTTGATGCCCAGGTAGAACAGGGAGAAGCCGGCGTCGCGGCGGCCGTCCTCGTCCTCGCCGTACAGGCGGCCGACCATGACCGAGATGTTCGGCTTGAGCAGGCCCGTGCCGCTGATGATGAGCAGCAGCCCCAGCCAGACGAAGAACGACGTCGTCACCGGGATCGCCATGCTGATGTGGCCCAGCATGATGACGAACCCGCCCCAGAACACCGACCTGCGCGCCCCCAGCACGCGGTCGGCGATCCAGCCGCCGGGCAGCGCCACCAGGTAGATCAGCGCCCCGTAGACGCCGACCACCGCCTGCGCCGTCTCCTGCGACATGCCGAGGCCCTTGTGGGCGGGCGAGGCCGCCATGAACGTGGCCAGGATCGCCCGCAGGCCGTACCAGCTGAAGCGCTCCCACATCTCCGTGGAGAACAGGGTCGCCAGCCCCCACGGATGCCCGAAGAAGGTCCTTCCGCCCTTGCTCATGCCCGCCCTCCCGAGACACGTACGGCACCTGGACGATCACTCTACGTGACCGCGCCGACTGTTTCCCGTCTGGGTCTTGCCGCTGTCCAGAGGGTGTGGTGCGATGCATGCCACCTGTGCAAGTGATTACTGACTGGAGGCGGGTGCCATGGCCGAAGTCCTCGACGTACGGGCCGAGATCGAGCGGGAGATCGCCGGTCGCACGGTCTGCGAACAGCTCAGGCAGGTGGCCGCCCGGCACCCCGACGCACCCGCGTACTCCGACCCCGACGGCTCGGGCAACCCCGGCGGCTGGACCACGTTGACCTACGGCCAGGCGCGGCGGCGCATCCTGGAGATCGCGGCCGCCTTCGCCGCCCTCGGCCTGCGCCGCGGCGAATCAGTCGCCATCATGATGGTCAACCGCAGCGAGCACGTGCTGGCCGACCTCGGCGCCGTGCACGCCGGCGGCGTGGGCTGCACGGTCTACTCCACCTTCGCGCCCGACCAGATCGCGTTCGTGGCCGGCGACGTGGGCGCCCGCTTCGCCGTGCTGGGCGGCCCCGCCGAGCTGGCCCGCTGGCAGCCGGTGCTCGACCGGCTCGACGGCCTGCGCCGGATCATCATGCTCGACGGCGCCCCCGACGACGAGCGGTTCCTGTCCTGGGCCGACTTCCTCGACCTCGGCCGCGCCCGCCTTGCCGAGGACGAGGCCGCCGTCGAGGCCCGCGCCCGCGAGGTGGCCGCCGGCGACGTCGTCACCGTGCTCTACACCTCCGGCACCACCGGCATGCCCAAGGGCGTGCCGCTCACCCACACCAACGTCTTCTACGAGGCCGCCGCCACCGACCGCATCACCTCGCTGCCGACGCACGGCACCCAGATCTCCTACCTCACCTACGCCCACATCGCCGAGCGCATCCTCAGCCTCTACCTCCCGCTGGTCAAGATGTCGCACGTGCACTTCTGCACCGACCTGGCCAACCTCGGCGCCACGCTCGGCCAGGTCAGGCCGATGATGTTCTTCGGCGTGCCGCGCGTGTGGGAGAAGATGATGGCCCGGCTGCTGGCCGTGCTCGCCACCCAGCCGCCCGAGCAGCAGGCCGCCGTACGCGAGGCCATGGCCGCCGGCGCCGCCTACGTCGAGGCCGGCCAGTACGGCGGCACCATCACCCCCGAGATCCAGGCCGCCTACGACAAGGCCGACGCGGCCCTGCTGTCGGTCGTCCGCGGCATGATCGGCTTCGACCGCGCCGAGTGGACCGCGACCGGCGCCGCCCCCCTGCCCGCCGAGGTCCAGCACTTCTACGCCGGCCTCGGCCTCAAGGTCATCGACGTCTACGGCATGACCGAGACCACCGGCGCCTTCACCGGCAACAGCCCCTCCTGCTACCGCCTGGGCACCGTCGGCAGGGCCGAGCCCGGCGTCGAGGTCCGCATCGCCGAGGACGGCGAGATCCTCACCCGCAGCCCGCTCAACACCGGCGGCTACCTCAACCGCGCCGAGGCCACCGCCGAGCTGCTCGACGCCGACGGCTGGCTGCACACCGGCGACATCGGCACGGTCGACGAGGACGGCTTCTACCGCGTCGTCGACCGCAAGAAGGAGCTCATCATCACCGCCGGGGGCGAGAACGTCTCGCCCGCCGAGATCGAGAACCACCTCAAGGAGCACCTGCTCATCGGCCAGGCCCTCGCCTATGGTGACAACCGCCCGCACCCGGTGGCCGTCCTGACCCTCGACGGCGAGACCGCGCCGGGCTGGGCGCAGGCCCGCGGCATCGGCTTCACCTCCCTGGCCGAGCTGGCCGAGCACCCCGACGTCCTCAAGGAGGTCGCGGCCGCCGTCGAGGCCGCCAACGCCAGGCTGGCCAGGGTGCAGCAGGTCAAGCGGTGGGCGCTGCTCGGCACCGAGTGGACCGCCGAGACCGAGGAGCTCACCCCCAGCCTGAAGCTGAAGCGACGCGTCATCCACGCCAAGTACGCCGACGTCATCGAGTCCCTCTACGGCGACGCGCGCTGAACCCGCGCACCCGTCGGCACCCGTCGGCCCCCGGTCGGCTTTGCCATAAGGGGTGCGTGTCGCGGTCCTGGTCATGACCGGGCGGTTCCTAGCGTCTCGCTCATGACCAGAAGCCTCCTTCTCGTCTCGCTCGCGGCGGGGTCGCTCACGGCGCCCGTGCCTGCGTATCCCGCCGCGACCGAGCTCGCCATCCGCGCCATCACCGTACGGCCCGCGAACCCGGTCGTGGGGGCCCACGACTCGGTGAGCCTGGTGATCGACGTGATCGCGCGGGGCGCGCGCGGCAAGAACGGCGTCACCGTCAAGGTGGAGCCCGGCGCACCGCCCGGCCCGCTGCTGTCGGCCAAACCCCCGGTCGAGGACACCACCGACCTCCCGCCCGCCGCCGAACCCGGCCTCCAGCCGCCGGCTGTCTCCGGACCGTCGGAGTCCTCCTCGTCCGCGGAGCCCGGGTCGTCGTCGGAGCCCGCCGGGTCCACCGGGTCCACCGGGTCCACCGGGTCCACCGGGTCCGCCGGGCCCGCGGGGCCGTCCGGGTCTTCGGCCGCGCCGGGCGGTCCGGCCGCCGCCGTGCAGGGGAGCGTGTACGCGGATCCCGCCGCCGTCCCGGTCGAGGGGCTGCGGGCCCTGATGCCGCTGCCCCTGACGGTCGCCGCCGCGCCGGCCGCCGAGCCTGCCGCCGCGCCGAGGGCCGACCTGCAGAAAGCCCCGTCCGCCGGCACGCTGCCGCCCCGGCTGGTGTGGCGCCAGGGGGCGACTCCGCCGGCCCGGATGGCGGCCGACTGGCAGACCTGGCGTTTCCTGCCCGACAAGAAGCTGAACCGCTTCTACCCGACCGGCACCTGGACGATCAGCGCCACCGCCAGGGACGCGGACGGCGCCACGGTCACCGAATACGCCTCCTTCGAGCTCAGGAGGGCGACCAGGCTGTCGTCCGTCCGGGTGGAGAGGTCGCCGAAGTCCGCCGGCGGCGTGCGCCTGCGCGGCTCGCTGACCAGGATCGACCCGCGCGGCTTCACCGACTTCGGGCCGTACGCCAAGCAGCGGCTGCGCCTCCAGTGGCGCGGGGAGGGCTCGCCGGCCTGGGAGGACGTGGCCGAGACGACGACCGACGCGGCCGGGGCCTTCGTGCAGACGGTGCCGCCCAGGAGAGGCGGCCTGTGGCGGGTGCACTTCCCGGGAACCCCCCACTACGCGCCATACACCACTAAACCCCGACAAATCGCCAGTTAACGTAATAAAGCACGCACAAAAAACCGCCGGGGTATTTGTCGTTATCTAATCGTGATCTGTCGTATCGCAACTTTTCTTTACCCTTACGCGTCATTAGGCGTTGACGTGTCCCGTCCCTGGGGCGCGTCCGAGACGGGGAAGGATTTGTTTTTGATGATGCGACGTCTAGCCGCCGGACTGGCCGCGGCCGCTCTGGGCGCCACGATGGTGGCCACCGCCGCCGCCGCGCCCGCCCTGGCGGACACGGACCCCGATCCCGACTTCGCGGGCGGGAGCACGAGCCTCCAGCTCGACGTCAACCCCGAGCCGGCGCGGCGCGGCAGGGCCCTCGACATCCAGGGCAAGCTGTCGGTGTCCTGCGACGAGGACTACATCAGCGGGTTCGTCGCGGTGCACCACGCCGACTACTGCAAGGACAGCGAGCGCTGGCACCGTCTGGCGTGGAAGCGGGTCGTGATCCTCTTCCAGGCCGACGGCAGCGACGAGTGGGACTACGTCGAGTCGGTCCGGACGAACCGGGACGGCTCCTTCCGTACCAGCGAGCGGGCCTACACCTCGGGCACCTGGCGCGCCGTCTTCGAGGGCTCCAGGTACCTGGCCCCCTCCGAGGGCAAGGACTGGGTGAAGGTCTACGGCGGCCGCCACCACTAGCAGCACCGGCGGAAGCCCGGCCGCAAGGCCGGGCTTCCGGCATGTCCGGCCCCGTTCGGAGCCTCTCCCGAGGCTTCCCGGGCCGTTCCCGAGCCGTTCCCCGGGCCGTTCCCGAGCCGTTCCCCGGGCCGTTCCCGGGCTGTTCCCCGGGCCGTTCCCAGGCCGCTCGCGAGCCGTTCCCGGCCCTGTTCCGAGCGTCTTCCGAGCCGTTCCCGGGCCGGTCGTCGCCGTCAGTAGCCCACGGCGACCTGAACCCGGTGGTGCCGCGGGTCCTCGATCTCCGCCACCACCGCCGCCGCCAGATCGGCGTAGGAGAACACCGGCCCGCCCTCCTCGGCGGCCATGACCTGCTCCCCGCCGAACCGGTGCCGCCCGCTGCGCTCGGCCCGGTCGTCGAGCACCACCGGCGGCGGCGCGATCACCACCCAGTCCAGCGCCCCGCCCTCCTCGCGCAACACCTCCAGCTCGGCGGCGTGCCCGAGGGAGAACGTCCGGGCGTCCTCGGGAAAGCCGGGGGTGTCCACCAGCCGCGTCCCCGGCGCGACCTCCAGCAGGGTGCCGATGCCGAGGGCCACCAGCCGGGGCACGCCCGCCGCCGCCAGCCCGCCGGTCAGCGCCCGCGCCGCCGCCGTGTAGAACTCCGCGGACGGCACGTCCAGCCGGACGCTCGCCTGCACCGCCACGTCGTGCCCCGCCGCGACCGCCGCCACGCTCTCCCGGTCGGTCACGTCACCGGCCACCACCCGCACGCCGTCGCCGGACGGCCCCGCGTACCGGGACGGGTCGCGCACCACGGCCGTCACCTCGTGCCCCCGCTCCAGGGCCTGCCCGGCCACCCGCGCGCCGGCCCGTCCGCCGCCGCCGAAAACCACGATCCTGCTCATCGTCCGCCACTCCGTCCGGCGGCCGGCACACCCGGCCGCGTCCGGCAGACGGTAGACGCCCGACGGTCACTTCCCGCAACGATAGTGAGCCTCCGCCGCCTAGCATGGACGCATGGCCGAACCCCTTGACCCCGACATGTTCGCCGCCTGTGTCCCCCTCGCCCCCGTCCGCGTCGGCGACAAGTGGACCGCCAAGATCATCCGCTGTCTGGAGCAGGGCCCGAGACGCTTCACCGAGCTGCAGGTCCCGCTGCGCGGCATCACCCCGAAGGTCCTCACCGCGTCCCTGCGCGCCATGGAACGCGACGGCCTGCTCACCCGCACGGCCTACCCCGAGATCCCGCCCCGCGTCGAGTACGCGCTGACCACCCTCGGCCGCAGCCTGCTCGCGCCCATGGCGGCCGGCTGCGAGTGGTCCAGGCGGCACCTGTCGGAGCTCATCGACGCCCGCGAGTCCTGGCACGCCGCCCACCCCTGACGGTCCCGTCCCGGCTGCCCCCGAGGAATCGATCACCGGCGCGGCGTGTTGCCTGCCAGGGAGAGGCAGGCGGTTTTGAGCGCCGCGCGACACCCGTCGTAGTCTGGCTCTCTGGCGAAACGGACAGGAGGTGACGCCCCATGTTGCGAGACTCGTTCGGACGGGTGGCCACGGATCTGCGGGTGTCCCTCACGGACAAGTGCAACCTGCGCTGCACGTACTGCATGCCGCCCGAAGGGCTCGACTGGCTGCCCACGGCCCAGCTGCTGACGGCCGACGAGATCGTCCGGCTGGTGCGCGTCGGCGTCGAGCGGCTGGGCATCACCGAGGTGCGCTACACCGGCGGCGAGCCGCTGCTCCGGCGCGAGCTGGTCGACATCGTCGCCCGCACCACCGCCCTGGAGCCGCGTCCCCAGGTGCTGCTGACCACCAACGGCATCGGCCTGGCCCGGGTGGCCGAGCCGCTGGCGCGGGCCGGCCTCGACCGGGTCAACGTCTCGCTCGACACGCTCGACCCGGCCACGTTCAAGCGGCTCGCCCACCGCGACCGGCACGCCGACGTCATCGCGGGGCTGGCCGCCGCCGACGCGGCGGGCCTCCGCCCGGTCAAGGTCAACGCGGTGCTCATGCGCGGCGTCAACGACCACGAGGCCGTGCCGCTGCTGCGCTTCTGCCTGGAACGCGGCTACGAGCTGCGCTTCATCGAGCAGATGCCGCTCGACGCCCAGCACGGCTGGACCCGCGAAGGCATGATCACCGCCGACGAGATCCTCGAACGCCTCTCGGCCGCCTTCGACCTGACGCCCGACGACCTGGAGCAGCGCGGCAGCGCCCCGGCCGAGCGGTTCCTGGTCGGCGGCGGCCCGGCCCGGGTCGGCGTGATCGGCTCGGTGACGCGCCCGTTCTGCGGCGCCTGCGACCGGGTCCGGCTCACCGCCGACGGCCAGGTGCGCAACTGCCTGTTCGCCACCGAGGAGTCCGACCTCAAGACCGCCATGCGCGCGGGCGCCTCCGACGACGACCTGGCCGCCCGCTGGGTCGCCGCGGTCGCCCGCAAGCGCGCCGGGCACGGCATCGACGACCCGTCCTTCCTCCAGCCGTCCAGGCCGATGTCGGCCATCGGCGGCTGAGGTGCCCTTCGACGCGGTGATCCTGGCCGGGGGAGCGGCCCGCCGTCTGGGCGGCGCCGACAAGCCCGGCCTGGCCGTCGGCGGCCGTCCGCTGGTCGAGCGGGTGGTCGCGGCGGCGTCCGGCGCGCGCCGCACGGTCGTCGTCGGGCCGCGCCGGGAGCTGCCCGGGGTCGTGTTCACCCGGGAGGACCCGCCGGGCGGCGGGCCCGTCCCCGCGCTGGCCGCCGGGTTGCGCCAGGTCGACGCGCCGTGGCTGGTGCTGCTCGCCGGCGACCTGCCGTTCCTGACGGCCGCGCACGTGCGGGAGCTGCTGGCGGCGGCCCGTCCAGGCGCGGGGGGGGCCGTCATGGTCGACGACGACGGCCGCGAGCAGTGGCTGGTCGGCGCCTGGCCGGTGCCGGAGCTGCGGGCGGCGCTCGCCGCCTACTCCGGGCGTTCCCTCAAGGGCCTGCTCGGCCCCCTGACCGGAACGCGGCTGGCCTCGCCGGGCCGGCCGTGGTTCGACTGCGACACGATGGACGACCTGAAGGAGGCTCGCATGAACGTACTCGCCGAGTGGACGGCGCTGGTGTGCACGGAGCTGGGCGTCGACCCCGCCCGGGTGGACCGCGACCTGGTCCTCGACCTGACCAAGGAGGTCGCCCACGGGGTGGCCAGGCCCGCCGCGCCGCTCACCGCCTACCTGCTCGGGCTGGCCCAGGGCGCGGGAAGCGCCCCCGAGGACGCGGTGGCCAGACTGGTCACATTGGCGAAGAACTGGGAGCAGGCGACCACCGAGACGCTGACTGACGGCTGACACTCGAACGAACTCTTGAAGTCAAGCCGGCCGCTTCCTCCAGATTTCCTGGGAATTACGAGGAGGAGGCCGGTGTAAACGATTTCGGGAAAGCGGTCCTATCGGACTCCGGCCGGCGCGGGGGACTGATCGTCCAATGCAAAGGGCTGGCCAGGAAAAGGGCGACGCCGGGTGGTTACGGGGGCAAACCACCCGGCGTCGCTTCATCGGCGTTCCGACGGGGGCCCGGAACGCCGGCACCAGCACTCCGACGGGGGACCGGAGCGCTTGCCTAAAGCGTACACCTACAACCCATGGGATGCGTCAAGACTTAGTCACGACCCGATCTCGCGTCGATGCAGCGGTATCTCGGTTTGGTTAGCCTCGGGGGACTGAAAGTGGGGCGGCGGCGCGCCCTCGCTGCGCTCATTGGCCCCGATTACGGCAATGTATGGCAAAAACACTGCCCCGGCGATGAACAGCAGCCGGTAGGGCCACGGCACCGGCACCACGACCGCCAGGATCAGGCAGATCGTCCGGATGCCCATCTTGATCAGGTAGGCGATCTCACGCTTGCGGATGTCCGCCGTCAGCGAGGGTCTGGCGTCGGTGACCTGGTGGACGTCCGGCTTCTTGCGCCACCCCTTCATACCTTCCACGGTAGACCTCGTACGGGCAGGGCGCGACGGCGCGGCCGGGCGATGAGGAGGGTCATGCGATCATGGCCTTCGAGTAAGGAGGATGGGGAGATGACGGATCGAACGTATCGGGTCACTGAGATAGTCGGCACGTCGGGGGAGAGCCTTGACCAGGCCATCCGCAACGGCCTCCAGCGGGCCTCGCAGACCCTGCGCCACCTGGACTGGTTCGAGGTCACCGAGATCCGCGGCCACCTCGACGGAGGCGAGATCGCGCACTACCAGGTGGGCATGAAGGTGGGCTTCCGCCTGGAGGACTCCTGACCGTCCCCGGACGGCCCGGGGCCGGCGCCCCGGCACACTGACACCCGTCCGAGCCCCGGCCCGCCCTGCGGCGCGCTGGGAGCCCGGACGGCCGCCCGGAACGACGACGCCCGCCGCCCCGCTCGATCGCGGGACGGCGGGCGCGTACGGCGGCCGTGACCCCAGGCGTGACCCCAGGCGTGACCCCGGGCGTGACCTGCGGCCGGGTCAGCTCGCCTGGCTGACCGTCGACATGTTGAAGTCCGGCACCCGCAGCGGCGGCATCACCGTGCGCTGGAAGTAGTCGTTCCACTCGCGGGGCAGCGTGCGCTGCGCCGCCCCCACCTCCGTGACGCGCCCGAGCAGGTCGACCGGGCTCTCGTTGAACCGGAAGTTGTTCACCTCGCCGACGACCTCGCCGTGCTCCACCAGGTAGACGCCGTCGCGGGTGAGGCCCGTGACCAGCAGCGTCTGCGGGTCGACCGCGCGGATGTACCACAGGCAGGTGACGAGCAGCCCGCGCCGGGTGGAGGCGATCATCTCCTCCAGCGACCGGGCGCCCTCCGCCGGGCCGGACATGACGAGGTTGTCGACGCCGGGCGTCACCGGCAGCCCGCTCAGCTCGGCCGAGTAGCGTGTCTGGAGCAGCGACTCCAGCCGGCCGTCCCTGATCCAGTCGGTGGGGCCCAGCGGCAGGCCGTTGTCGAA
The DNA here is from genome assembly GCF_044465345.1 of Nonomuraea sp. NPDC049684. NCBI lineage: Bacteria > Bacillati > Actinomycetota > Actinomycetes > Streptosporangiales > Streptosporangiaceae > Nonomuraea > Nonomuraea sp. NPDC049684. The sequence continues at coordinate 184,831 of NZ_JBITLO010000012.1, forward strand.
CACGGAGCTGTCGCGGCTGGAGGCGTGCGCGGTGACGAACGGCGCGCATGAGATGCCCGCGGCCCGGGGATCGCTGGACAGCGTGATCGGCAGCGTGGCGAGCTGCTCGCCCACCCGGGTGCCGCCGCCTGGCCCGGAGAACACCGAGCGGCCGTCGAGCGCGTCCCTGGCACCCGCGGACCAGTACAGGTAGATCATCAGGTCGGCCACCGCGCTCGGCGGCAGCAGCGTCTCGTAGCGGCCGGCGGGCAGGTCGACCCGGGTCTTGGCCCACTCCAGGCGCTGGGCCAGCGTGGCGCCGAGCGCGGCCACGTCGACGTCGGCGAAGTCCTCGGTGAACACGCCGGTCCAGGCCGACCGCTTCAGGTCGCCGGACTTGGCGTTGAGCTCCAGGCGGCCGGTCGGCTGGTCGTGCCGCAGCCGCACGCCGGTGGAGGTGCCGAGGAAGGTCGAGGTCAGGGAGTGCTCGGCGAAGCCGTAGAGCTTCCTGTCGCCGGACTCGGCGGCCGAGAACGCCTCGCCGAGCGCGGGCGCGAACCGCTCGAACACCCCGATGTCGGTCGGCCGCACCTCGTCGTCCCAGCCGGGCGCGGCCGGGCCGCCCTCGACCAGCGGGCGGGCGTCCTCGGCGGGCCGGGCCTCGCGGGCCGCCCGGTCGGCCGCCGCGACCACGTCGGGAAGCTGGTCGGCGCGCACGGCCGAGCGCGAGACCACGCCCACGCCCTGCCCGGCCACCGAGATCACGGTCAGCCGGGACGAGCGGGCAACGCCGTTGGTGGTCAGCGTGTTGCCCGCGAAGCGCAGGTTGGCCGTGGAGCCCTCGTCCACCAGCACCACGCAGCCGTCGTTCGCGGAGAGCTCCAGAGCCCTCTCCACCATCTCCTGCGGAGTAGTCACTTGCCGCCCTCCTGCACCGTGTTGAGCACGCGCACGCCCCTGAACAGCGCCGACGGGCATCCGTGGCTGACCGGCGCGACCTGCCCCGGCTGGCCCTTGCCGCAGTTGAAGGCGCCGCCCAGCACGTACGTGCCCGGCCCGCCGACGCCGTCCATCGACTGCCAGAAATCGGTCGTGGTGGCCTGGTAGGCGAAGTCTCTGACCTGCCCGGCCAGCTTCCCGTGCGAGATCCGGTACGCCCGCTGCCCGGTGAACTGGAAGTTGTAGCGCTGCATGTCGATCGACCAGCTCTTGTCGCCCACGATGTACAGGCCGCGCTCCACGCCCGCGATGAGCTCCTCGGTGGAGGGCCCGCCGGGCGCGGCGGCCAGCGACACGTTCGCCATCCGCTGGATCGGCATGTGGCCGGGGGAGTCGGCGAAGGCGCAGCCGTTGGAGCGCCCGAACCCCTTCATCAGCGCCATCCGCCGGTCGAGCTGGTAGCCGACCAGCACGCCGTCCTTGACGATGTCGAAGCTCTGCCCGCGCACGCCCTCGTCGTCGTAGCCGACCGTGGCCAGGCCGTGGGTGACCGTGCGGTCGCCGGTGACGTTCATCAGCGGCGAGCCGTAGACCAGCTCGCCGAGCTGGTCGAAGGTGGCGAAGCTGGTGCCGGCGTAGGCGGCCTCGTAGCCCAGCGCCCGGTCGAGCTCGGTGGCGTGGCCGATCGACTCGTGGATGGTCAGCCACAGGTTGGACGGGTCGATCACCAGGTCGTAGTCGCCCGCCTCGACCGAGGGCGCGGCCAGCTTCTCGGCCAGCAGCTCGGGCAGCCGGCCCAGCTCGGCCGGCCAGTCCCAGCCCGTGCCGGTCAGGTACTCGTAGCCGCGGCCGACCGGCGGCGCGATCGTGGACATGTCGTCGAAGCCGCCCTCGTGCGCCTTCATCGCGTTGAGCGACGGATGCACCCGCACGCGCTGCTGCGTGGTCACCGTGCCCGCGGTGTCGGCGTAGAACTTCTGCTCCTTGACCTGCAGCAGCCGCGCCGAGACGTGGTCGGCGCCCTTGAGCAGCCCGGCCGACCACTCGGCCAGCAGCCCCACCTTGTCGGCGGAGGGCACCTCGAACGGGTCGACGTCGTAGTCGGAGACCCACACCGCGTCGGCGTGCACCGGCTCGGGCGCCAGCTCGATGGGCTCCCGGTTGACAGGCGCGCTCACCTCGGCCACCCGCACCGCCTGCTCGGCCACGGCCGCGGCGGCCTGCGGGGTCAGGTGGATGCCAGCCGCGAACCCCCATGTGCCACCCTTGACGACACGGACGGCGTAGCCGAGGTCGTCGGCGTCGAGCGCGCCTTCGAGGCGGGCGTCGTACAGGCGCAGCGTCTCGGCCCTGACGCGTTCGAGCCGGAAGTCGGCGTGCTCGGCGCCGAGGTCGCGGGCGCGTTGCAGGGCCGCGTCCGCGAGCTGCCGCAGCGGCAGTTCCAGGAAGTCGGGATCGATCTGGCGCATGTCCACGATCCTAACCCTGTGATCTTGTGCCACCCGGACAAGCGGATACTCGCAAGTAAGAGATAGCGTCAGATGCCATGGCACGCTCTGTACTCGTCACCGGAGGCAATCGCGGCATAGGCCTCGCGATCGCCCGTGAACTCGCCGCGGCCGGCGACGCCGTCGCGGTCACCTACCGATCGGGGGAGCCGCCGGAGGGCCTGTTCGGCGTCCGCTGCGACGTCACCAGCACGGCCGAGGTCGAGGCCGCCTTCGACAAGGTCGAGGCCGAGCAGGGGCCGGTCGAGGTCCTCGTCTCCAACGCCGGCATCACCAAGGACACCCTGCTGGCGATGATGAAGGAGGAGACCTTCACCGACGTCATCGACGCCAACCTGACCGGGGCCTACCGGGTGGCCAAGCGCGCCATCAGGCCCATGATGAAGATCAAGCGCGGCCGCATCATCCTCATCTCCTCCGTGGTCGGCCTGTCCGGCCAGGCGGGCCAGGCCAACTACGCCGCCTCCAAGGCCGGCCTGGTGGGCTTCGCCCGCTCCCTGGCCCGCGAGTACGGCTCGCGCAACATCACCGTCAACGTGGTCGCGCCCGGCTTCGTGGCCACCGACATGACGGCCGGCCTCGACCAGGAGGCCATCGTCAAGAACATCCCGCTCGGGCGGCAGGCCGCCCCCGCGGAGATCGCGCGCGTCGTCCGCTTCCTGGCCGGCGACGACGCCTCGTACATCACCGGGGCCGTGATCCCGGTCGACGGCGGACTCGGAATGGGGCACTGACGTGGGAATTCTCGAAGGCAAGCGGATCCTCGTGACCGGCGTGCTCACCGACGCCTCCATCGCCTTCTCGGTGGCCAAGCTGGCCCAGGAGGAGGGCGCCACGGTGGTGCTCACCGGGTTCGGCCGGCTGAGCCTGGTCGAGCGCATCGCCAAGCGGCTGCCCCAGACCCCGCCGGTGCTGGAGCTCGACGTCCAGGACACCGACCAGCTCGACACGCTGGCCGCCCGCGTGGGCGAGCACGTCGACGGGCTCGACGGCGTCGTCCACTCCATCGGGTTCGCGCCGCAGAGCGCCCTCGGCGGCAACTTCCTCAACACGCCGTGGGAGGACGTCGCCACCGCCCTGCAGGTCTCCACGTACTCGTTCAAGTCGCTGGCCGTGGCCTGCCTGCCCCTGATGAAGGAAGGCGGCGCGGTCGTCGGCCTCGACTTCGACGCCTCCAAGGCCTGGCCGGTCTACGACTGGATGGGCGTGGCCAAGGCCGGCCTCGAGTCGTGCAGCCGCTACCTCGCCCGCGACCTGGGCAAGCACAACATCCGGGTCAACCTGGTCTCGGCCGGGCCGCTGCGCACGATGGCCGCCAAGTCGATCCCCGGCTTCAAGGAGTTCGAGGAGAGCTGGCCCGAGCGCTCGCCGCTGGGCTGGGACCTCACCGACACCGTCCCGGCCGCCAAGGCGTGCGTGGCGCTCATGTCCGACTGGTTCCCCGCCACCACCGGCGAGATCGTGCACGTCGACGGCGGCGCGCACGCGATCGGCGGCTGAGCGCCCCTCACGCCAGGCGGTGCCGGCCGCTGCCCGCCGGGGCCGGCTCGAACGGGATCGACTCGCTCGGCTCGGCCCGGTGCCGCCGCTGCTGCACGATCCGGGTGGCCAGCACCGCCGAGCCCAGCAGCACGATCGTCAGCACCGTGCCCAGCACGTCCTGAGCCGGCGGGCTGGGCCGCACCACCCGCTGGTCGCCCAGCGGCACGGCCAGCTCGCGCCCGAACGGGTTGGGCCACAGCAGCTCCACCCGCGAGTCGTCGGGATCGGCGGTCGGCTCCTCGGCGGTGACCGGCCGCTCGTCGTCCAGCGTGTACGGCCGGTGCTGCGGCGGCGTGGGCGGCTGCGTCGGCAGCGGCGCGGTGGCCTCGTCGGTCTCGCGCTCGCGCGGCCGGTCGCCGCGGTGCCGCCCGGTCTCGGTCTCGGTCTGGGGCCCGGGGGACGCCGTCGGGGTGGGCCGGGGCGTCAGCGAGGTGAGCACGCCCTGGTCGCCGCAGGCCAGCACCGGCAGGCACACGTCTTTCAGCGTCTCGGGCACCAGGTCGGAGTGGCTGGGGCTGGGGGAGGGGCGGTCCGATCGCGACGGCTTGGCGGGCCTGCCGGTCGGCACGGCGTCGCCGACGGTGCCGAGCACCTCGCCGGTGGCCTTGTCGACGCCCTTGGTCACCGGGTCGGCCTTGCCGCCGGTCACCTCGTCGACCGTGCCCGTGAGCGCGCCGACGACGTCGCACAACGTGTCGGTGACGCCCGAGAGCAGGCCCCCCTCACCCGGGCAGCCCCGGACGGCGGCGGCGGAAGCGGCCGGCGCCCCCGCCGGGATCGCCGCCAGCGCCACCGCGAGCACCCCGGCCGAGATCGCGGTCCTGCTCCCCATCCGTCCCCTCCTGTGTCGCTTCAGGAGGAAATCCTTATGGACAAGGCCCGTCAGACGCAGGCTTTTTCCCGGTAAAGTTGCGATTCGGTATCGACTAGTGATACGCGAGATGGATTCTCGTTCGTCAGTCGAGCGAGGACACGTCATCGAGCGCCTCCCGGATCTCGATCGGGAGCACGACGTCCTCGGCCGACAGGATGCCCTTGAGCTGCGTGTGGGTGCGGGCGCCGACGATCGCCGAGGCCACCCCGGGCTGGTCGCGCACCCACGACAGCGCCACCGCCAGCGGCGAGACGCCGAGCCCGTCGGCGGCGGTCGTGACCGACTCGACCACGCTGCGGCCCCGCTCGTCGAGATAGGGACGGACGAAGTCGGCGAAGTGCGGCGTCGCGGCGCGGGAGTCGGCCGGGATGCCGGTGCGGTACTTGCCGGTCAGCACGCCCCGGCCGAGCGGCGACCAGGCCAGCACGCCGACGTCGAGGTGGGCGGCGGCGGGCAGCAGCTCGCGCTCGGGCTCGCGGGCCAGCAACGAGTACTCGACCTGGGCCGAGGTGATCGGGATGCGGCCGGGGACCGCCTTCTGGGTGACCGCGGCGGCGGCGAGCTGCCAGCCCGCGTAGTCGCACACGCCGGCGTAGACGGCCCGGCCGGAGGAGACGATCGCGTCGAGGGCGGCCAGGGTCTCCTCCAGCGGCACCTCGGCGTCGTAGGTGTGGAGCTGCCACAGGTCGACGTAGTCGAGGCCGAGCCGGTTGAGCGACTCGTCGACGGCGGCGATCAGGTGGCGCCTGGAGGCGTCGCGCGGCCGGCGGCCGGTCGGGGTGACCACGGCCTTGGTGGAGATCACCAGCTCCGAGCGCGGCACGGAGTCGCGCAGCATGCGGCCGAGCAGCCGCTCGGAGTCGCCGCCGGTGTAGACGTCGGCGGTGTCGACGAGGGTGCCGCCCGCGTCGACGAACGAACGGAGCTGGGCGGCCGCCTCCTCCGGGTCGGTGTCACGGCCCCAGGTCATCGTGCCGAGCCCCAGCCGGGACACCGACAGGCCGCTGCGGCCGACATAGCGCTGCTCCATGATCCCGCCAGGTTACCAAGAACGGGCACGCCCGCCAGTCCGCCGCTCCAATGTCCTGCCTGGTGAGGAGCGTGGCGGCGGGTGGATGCGAAGTTTTCTCGCAGGTGCGTGAAACATGGTGATCCGCGCCTGCGACACTTGCTGGTGTGACCACCCTTCTGCTGGCCCGCCACGGGCTGACCGACCTCACCGGGCCGGTGCTGGCCGGGCGCACCCCGGGGGTGCACCTGAGCGAGGCCGGGCGGGCGCAGGCCGAGGCGCTGGCCGGCCGCATCGCCGGGGTCCGGCTCGACGCCGTCGTCTCCAGCCCGCTCGAACGCTGCCGCGAGACCGCCGAGGCCGTCGCCAAGGGCCGCGGGGCGGACGTGCTCGTCGACGAGCGGCTGATCGAGTGCGGCTACGGCACCTGGACCGGCCGCCCGCTCAAGGAGCTCGCGCAGGAGCCGCTCTGGCAGACCGTGCAGGCGCATCCGAGTGCGGTGACATTTCCGGAAGGGGAGTCGCTGGCCGATATGCAACATCGGGCGGTCGCCGCCGTCCGGGAGTGGAATCGACGCCTCGGGTTGAAGGGTGTCTACCTGGCGTGCACCCACGGAGACGTCATCAAGGCGATCGTGGCGGACGCTCTGGGGCTGCACCTCGATCATTTTCAGCGGATAACAGCCGATCCTGCGGCCCTCACCGTGATTCGCTATGCCCCCTTGCGTCCCTTTGTTCTCAGGATTAACGATATGGGGGAATTGCGGTTGCCCGAGGATTCGGAGGAGAAAGACGGGGGAGAAAACATCACCGGGAGCGATGCCGCCGTCGGCGGTGGACCCGGGACCACGTAAGGTCAGGCTATGCCGGTCTTCGACTACGACCCACCGGAGAGGTTCGTCGCCGGCGCCCTGGGGCAGCCGGGCGCGCGGGTCTTTTTTCTGCAGGCCAGGGCCGAGGGCAGACTGACCACCGTGGCGCTGGAGAAGCTGCAGGTGGCTGCGCTCGCGGGCAGGCTCGACGAGCTGCTCGACGAGGTTCTGCGGCTCAGCGGGGGCACCGCGCACGTGCCCGCGCTGGCTCCGGCCGACCTGGCCGACGACGCCCCCCTCGACGTGCCGGTCGCGGAGGACTTCCGGGTCGGCACCATGGCGCTGGCCTGGGACGACGACAAGTCCCAGGTGGTGATCGAGGCGCAGGAGGTCATCGACGAGGAGGACCTCGACGGCCCCGACCCCGCCGTGCTGCGGGTGCGGATCAGCGCCGGCGCCGCGCGCGCCTTCACCCGCAGAGCGCTCCAGATCGTGGCGGCGGGCCGGCCTCCCTGTCCCCTGTGCGGGCAGCCGCTCGACGCCGAAGGCCATGTCTGCGTCCGACTCAACGGCTACCGCGGGGGTGAGGCGGCTTCATGACCGCTCCTGAGAGCGAACCGGCCGTCAAGCCGCCACAAGGGCCGATCATGCAGGAGGAGGAGGCGCTCACGCTGCTGCGCGACGGGCGCCTGGAGGTGGCCGGCCGCCTGGTCGAGGCCACCAACATGACCCTCTACTGCTCGATCAAGCTGGGCAGCCGCAGCGCCGCCTGCGTCTACAAGCCGGTGCGCGGCGAGCGCCCCCTGTGGGACTTCCCCGACGGCACCCTCGCCGCCCGCGAGGTGGCCGCCTACGAGGTCTCCCAGGCGACCGGCTGGCGCATCGTGCCGCCGACCGTCTACCGCGAGGGCCCGTTCGGTCCCGGCATGTGCCAGTTGTGGATCGACACCGAGCGCGAGATCGACCTCATGCGGCTGGTCAAGAGCCGCAACCCGGTGGTGCGCCGGATGGCGGTGTTCGACGCGGTGGTCAACAACGCCGACCGCAAGGGCGGTCACCTGCTGCCGCTGCCGACCGGGCACGTCTACGGCGTCGACCACGGCGTCTGCTTCTCGGTCGAGGACAAACTGCGTACCGTGCTGTGGCAGTGGCGGGGCAAGCCGCTGGCGCGCGAGGCGGTGGCGGTGCTGGCCAAGCTGGAGCGCGACCTGGAGTCGGGGTCGCTGGGGCGGCGGCTGCGCGAGCTGCTCACTCCGGCCGAGGTGGAGGCCACCTGGCGGCGGGTCAGGCGGCTGCTGGACACCGGCGTGCATCCGTACCCGTCGGAAGGGTGGCCGGCCGTTCCCTGGCCCCCCATCTGAGAACTGGCGGGCGTTTTATACCCTTTGCCGCATGTGCACGCTGATCGTGAGAACCGGGGAGCCGCTGACCCTCATGGGCGTGCGGGACGAGCTCACCGACCGCCCCTGGGAGGGGCCCGGGGAGCACTGGCCCGAGCATCCCGGCGTGATCGGCGGCCGTGACCTCAAGGGCGGCGGCACCTGGATGGCCCTCTCGCCGTCCGCCTGCCGCGCCGCCGCCCTCCTCAACGGCCACGGCAGGCAGGCCCCGGAGACCACCAGGGTCTCCCGCGGCGACCTGGCGCTGATCGCGGTGTCCACGGGCGGCGTCCCGGACGTCGACCTGACCCGCTACGACCCCTTCCACCTCGTGCTCGCCGACCTGTCCGGCGTACGGCTGTTCAGCTGGGACGGCGACCGCCTCACCGCCGCCGCCCTGCCCGAGGGCACCAGCATGGTCGTCAACACCGGCCTCGACCCGGACGCCGGCCGCGTACGGGCCCACCTGCCGCGCTTCGCGAGCGCGCCCGACTGGGCGGAGCTGATCACCGGCGCGCACTCCGACCGGCCGGACGCCCTCCTGGTGCGCAACACGCTGCCCGACGGCCGGGTCTACGCCTCGCTGTCGGTGATGCGGGTCACGCTGGCGCAGGACGACACCGCCTACGAGTTCACGGACCTTACGGCACGGATAGGCTCAAAGGCATGAGATCGTGGTCTGCCCAGAACATCCCCAAGCTCCCAGGTGAGAGCATTCCGCTGCGTCTCTACGACACGACGACGAGGCAGGTGCGGCAGACCGATCCCGGCCCCACCGCCCGGATGTACGTCTGCGGCATCACCCCCTACGACGCCACCCACCTCGGCCACGCCAACACCTACCACGCCTTCGACCTGGTGGGCCGGATGTGGCGGGACGCCGGGCACGAGGTCCACTACACCCAGAACGCCACCGACGTGGACGACCCGCTGCTGGAGCGGGCCGCCCAGACCGGCGTCGACTGGCAGGAGCTGGCCGAGCGCGAGATCGAGCTGTTCCGCACCGACATGGAGGCGCTGCGCATCCTGCCGCCGCGCGAGTACGTCGGCGTCACCGAGGTCGTGGGCCACGTCGCCGACCTGATCACCGAGCTCGCCGCCAAGGGCTGCACCTACGACCTCGACGGCGACGTCTACTTCAAGGTGGCCGACGCCCCCAAGTTCGGCCAGGTGTCGGGCTACGACGAGGCCGAGATGCTGGCCCTGTCCGCCGAGCGCGGCGGCGACCCCGACCGGCCGGGCAAGCGGCACCCGCTCGACTGGCTGCTGTGGCGGGCCGAGCGGCCCGGCGAGCCGGCCTGGGAGAGCAGCCTGGGCCGGGGGCGTCCCGGCTGGCACATCGAGTGCACCGCGATCGCGCTGCGCAACCTGGGCCCCGGCTACGACGTGGCGGGCGGCGGCTCCGACCTGATCTTCCCGCACCACGAGTGCGGCGCCTCCGAGGGGCACGCGGCGACGGGGGAGTGGCCGTTCGCCAAGTTCTACACGCACGCGGGCATGGTGGCGCTCGACGGCGAGAAGATGTCGAAGTCCAGGGGCAACCTGGTGTTCGTCAGCCGGCTGCGGCAGCAGCACGACCCGATGGCCGTGCGGCTCGTCCTGCTGGCCCACCACTACCGGGAGGACTGGGAGTACACGCCCGACCAGCTCGCCGCCGCCGAGCGCCGGCTCGCGCTGTGGCGCTCGGCCGTCGCCCTGCAGGGCGCGCCGCGCGCGGAGGAGCTGCTGGCCACGGTCCGCGAGCGGATGGCCGACGACCTCGACTCGCCGGGCGCGCTGGCCGCGATCGACGCCTGGGCCGAGCGGGCGCTGGCCGAGGGCGGGCCGCAGCGGCCCGGCCTGGTCAAGGATCTCGCCGACGCCCTGCTCGGCATCGCGCTCTGACCGCCGCCCGGCTTCGGGCCCAGAGGGCGAACGCACGGGTGACATGGTCGTGGGCCGGGCTGCCGCGCCCGGCCCACGACCTCCCGTGGAGTCGCCGATCCCTCGGCGTTCTCCGTCACACACGCAGCTCCTCGAACCTGTCGTTCGCGGCGAGCTCCGCGGTGAACCACTCGATCGTGCGCCGCAGCCCCTCCTTGGCGGGCACCTCCGCCCGCCAGCCCAGCCGCTCGGCGGCCAGGGTGGTGTCGGGCCTGCGCACCTTCGGATCGTCGGCGGGCCGGTCGATGAACTCGATCTCCGAGGCCGAACCGGTCAGGTCGCGGATGAGGGTGGCCAGCTCCAGCATGGTCAGCTCGTCCGGGTTGCCGATGTTGACCGGGCCGGTGAAGTCGCTGCGGGCCATCGCCAGGATGCCCGAGACGGTGTCGTCCACGTAGCAGATCGACCTGGTCTGGGAGCCGTCGCCGGTGATGGTGAGCGGCTCGCCCTTCAGCGACTGCCGGATGAACGTCGGGATCGCCCGGCCGTCGAACGGGCGCATCCGCGGGCCGTAGGTGTTGAAGATGCGCACGATGCCGGTGTCGGTGCCGCGCGAGTGGCGGTAGGCGGTGGTCAGCGACTCGGCGAAGCGCTTGGCCTCGTCGTACACGCTGCGCGGGCCGACCGGGTTGACGTTCCCCCAGTACGTCTCCTTCTGCGGGTGCTCCAGCGGGTCGCCGTACACCTCGCTGGTGGACGCCAGGACGAACCGGGCGCCCTTCTCCCTGGCCAGCCCGAGCGCGTGCAGGGTGCCCACGCTGCCCACCCGCAACGTCTCGATCGGGTAGCGCAGGTAGTCGGCCGGCGAGGCGGCCGAGGCGAAGTGCAGCACCAGGTCCACCCGGCCCGGGACGTGCACGTACCCGGTCAGGTCGCTCTCGATGAGCCGGAAGGCGGGATTGTCCAGCAGGTGCTCGACGTTGCGCGGGCCGCCGGTCAGGAAACTGTCCATGCAGATGACCTCGGAGCCCTCCTCCAGCAGACGTTCGCACAGGTAGGAACCGAGGAAGCCGGCTCCGCCGGTGACCAGAGCCCTCATGACGTGACCTCCAGAGCTGCGTCGACCACTTCCGACACCTCGATCCTGAGCAGGCCGGGATCGGGGCGCAGGCCGTGCGGGTCGCCCTTGCGACCGGCCCACAGGGCCACGTGCCGCCATCCGGGCGGCGGCCCCCACTCCGACGGCGGCACGGGGCCGAACAGCACCACCGACGGCACGCAGAACGCCGTCGCCAGGTGCGCGACCCCGGTGTCGCCGCAGACCACCAGCCGGGCCCGGCTGACCAGGTCGATCAGGTCGGCCAGACGGGTGCGGCCGGCCAGCATGCGTTCCGGCGGCAGCCCGGCCAGCTCGGCGACCTTCGTGGCGATCGGCACCTCGTCGGCGTTGCCGGTGACGACCACGTCGTCCAGCGCCGCCGCGACCTCGGCGAACCGCTCGGGCGGCCAGCGCCGCGCCGGGTAGGCGGCCCCCGGATGCACGATCACCGGGCCCGTCCGGTCGGAGATGCCGAGCGTCAGGTCCTCCGGGTCGGCGGGGATGCCGTGCCACTCCAGCAGGCCGCACCAGCGCCGCACCTCGTGCACGCCGTCCTGCCACGGCGGGCCGACGCCGAAGCTGATCAGCCGGCCCGGGTCGGTGGCGCGCAGCGCCTCGATGCTCTGCGGCCCCTTGCCGTGCAGGTTGACCGCGATGTCGGGCCGCCGGAACGGCACCGGGCCCGGCCCGGACACGTCCACCTGGGCGTCCACCGCGCCGATCAGCGGCAGCAGGGCCTCCAGGGACTTGGGCGCGGCCAGCGTGATCCGGTGCCCGGGAAAGGACTGGCGCAGCGCCCGCAGCGCGGGGACGGCCGTGAGCAGGTCGCCCAGGCCGAGCCCGCGCAACGCGAGCAGTTCTAGGGCCATGACGTCTCCGTGGAGGGGCAGACGACCAGCTCTCTGACCTCGCACCCGGCCGGCTGCCGGAGCGCGAACACGACGGTCTGGGCGACGTCGGCCGGGTCGTTCAGCCCCGCCTCCGGGCCCGGCTTGTACTGCTCGGGACGTCCGTCGAAGAAGCTCGTCCGCATGCCGCCCGGGATCAGCAGGGTCACCCCCACCTCGCCGCGCAGCTCGACCGCCAGCCCCCTGGTGAAGCCGACGACGCCGAACTTGGACGCCGAGTACGCCGAGGCGTCGCTCAGCGGGCGCAGCCCGAGCGTCGAGGCGCAGGTCACCACCTTGCCGCGGGTCCGCTTCAGGTACGGCAGCGCCGCCCGGACGACGGCGGCCGTGCCGAGCAGGTTGACCTGGATCACCCGCTCCCAGTCGTCGGCGGGCACGTCCTCCAGGCGCCCGCAGGCGTCGATGCCGGCCGCGGTCACCACGCCGTCCAGGCCGCCGGCCCGCTCGGCCAGCTCGCGTACGGCCCGCTCGGCCTGCCCGCGGTCGGCCAGGTCGGCCGTGACGTGGTCGAAGCGCTGGTCCGGCTCGCGCACGTCGACGACGAGCGCCCGCCAGCCCTCCTTCTCGACCGCTTCGGCGGTGGCCAGGCCGAGACCGGAGGCGCCCCCGGTGATCAAAATATTCACTGGATCTCCCTGATCAGATTGCTGGTCGAACGTCCCGGCAGCGTGCTGAGCGCGACGAACTCGGCGCCGAGCCGCTTCAGGACCTGTGACTCGGGCAGGACTTCCCCCTCGTAGTCCCCGCCCTTCACCCACACGTCGGGCCGCAGCAGCTCGATGGACTCGGCCGGGGTGTCCTCCTCGAACACCAGGACCGCGTCCACGCAGCTCAGCGCCCGCAGCACCTCGACCCGGTCACGCGCGTCGACGACGGGCCTGGACGGGCCCTTCAGCCTGCGCACCGAGTCGTCGGAGTTGACGCAGACGACGAGAGCGTCGCCCAGCGCCCTGGCCCGCCGCAGGAGGCTCACGTGCCCCGCGTGCAACAGGTCGAAACAGCCGCCGGTGGCGATCAGCCGGCCGCCCCGCGCGCGGGTGAGCCTGGCCACCTCCAGCGCGGTGCGCGGCCGGTCGCCGAGCCGCTGCTCCTGGGTCCTGACGGTGGCGGCCCCGCCGCGCTCGACGAAGCGCGAGGCCTCGCCGACGCCGATGGTGACCGCCTCCTCGACGTCCGCGCCGTCCCGCAGCGCGAGCGCCGCGGCGCCGGCGAGCCGGTCGCCCGCGCCGCACGCGTCCTGCCCGGCGGCCGTCACCGGCGGCGGCACCCGCGTCAGCGGGCCGCCCTGGACGGCCAGCGTGGCGCCGTTGCCGCCGGTGGTGACCGCCACGGCTGCGGCGCGCAGCTCCCGCACCAGGCGGCGGGCCGCCTGGTCGGGGCCGCGGTAGCCGTCCGGGCACAGCATCCTGGCCTCCGCCTCGCTCGGCGTCAGCAGCGTGCAGCCCGGCATGGGCGGCCCGCCCCGGGGATGCGGGTCCCACACGACCGGTACGCGGGTCTCGCGCAGCGGCTCCCGGGCCAGGCCGGCCACGCCCCTGCCGTAGTCGGAGACCAGCACGGCGCCGGCGCGGGCCAGCACCGCCGTGATCTCCTCGGGGATCTCGCCGGGCGGGTCGGACGGGGCCACGCCGTCGCCGCTGTCGAGCCTGAGCATGGTCTGGCCCCTCGACCTGACCCTGGTCTTGCGCACGGTCCCGCCGTTCAGCGGCAGGCGTACCAGCTCGACCTCCTCCGACAGCAGCGCGCACAGGCGGTGACCGTCGGGGTCGTCGCCGATCGCGGTGATCAGCACCACCTCCGCGCCGTCCCGCGCGGCCAGCAGCGCGGCCAGCCCGGCCCCGCCGGGACGGGCGTGCTCGGCCGCGATGTCGACCACCGGGACCGGCGCGTCCGGGCACAGCCGCTCGCTGTCGCCCTCGACGTCCACGTCGAGCAGCGTGTCGCCGATGACGACGAGGGGGCCCATCAGACGGCCTCCTCGACGGCGTCGCAGAGCAGGTGGATCATGGCGAGATGCACCTCCTGGACGGTGGCCGTCTCCTGCGCGGGCACGGCCACCGCCTCGTCGCACAAGTCGGCCAGCGGGTTCGGCGCGGGCCCGGTCAGCGCCCAGGCGACGACGCCGACCTCCTGCGCCGCCCGGGCCGCGGCCAGCACGTTCGGGCTGCCGCCGCTGGTCGACAGGCACATCAGCACGTCACCGGGACGGCCGTGCGCGCGCACCTGGCGGGCGTAGACCTCCTCGTGGCCGAAGTCGTTGGCGATCGCGGTCATCGAGGAGCTGTCGCCGTGCAGCGGGATCGCCGCGTACGGCGGCCGGTCGGCCCGGAACCGGCCCACCAGCTCGGCCGTCAGGTGCTGGGCCTCGGCCGCCGACCCGCCGTTGCCGCAGGCCAGCAGCCGGCCGCCGGCCGACAGCACGCCGGCCAGCTTCCCGCCCCAGGCACGGATGGTGACCGCGTGGTCGTCGACCTTCTCCAGCGTGGTCCAGAGCTTTTCCAGATGTCTGTCCATGATCAACCCCCCAGAGCGGCCAGGCGGCAGAGCTTGCCGTCGATGACCTGCGTGTACACCGCCTCGGTCTGCTCGGCGATGCGGGACCAGCCGTACCGCTCGCGGGCCCGCCGCGCCCCCGCCGCGCCCAGCGCCGCGCGCCTGCCCGGGTCGGCGAGCACGTCGCGCAGCGCCCTGGCCAGCGCCCGCGGGCGGCGCGGCGGGACCAGCACGCCGCAGCCCGCGACCGTGTCCAGGTGGCCGCCGACCGCCGAGGCCACGACGGGCACGCCGCAGGCCATCGCCTCGATCGGGACCATCCCGAACGGCTCGTACCAGGGCACGGTGACCACGACGTCGGCCGAGCGCATGAGCGCCGGCACGTGCGTGCGCGGGACGCTGCCGATCAGGTGCACCCGGTCCTGGAGCCCGTAGGCGAAGGCCAGGTCGCGCAGCCGCGCGGTCTCCTCCTCGTCGTCCGGGCCGCCGCCGGCGATCACCAGGTCGGCGTCCGGGAGCTGGCGCAGCGCGGCGATCAGGGTGTCCACGCCCTTGCGCGGCACCATCCGGCCGATGCTGAGCACCACCTTGGCGCCCGCGCGCGGCGCGACCGGCCCCTGCGGGCGGAACGCCGTCAGGTCCACCCCGCAGGGCACCACCGTGACGCGCCGCTCGGGCACGCCCATCGCGCACAGCTCGCTCACCTCGTCGCTGCAGGTGGCCAGCACAGCGTCGGCCCGCTTGCCGATCTCGCGCTCGGTCTCGATCCGGTGCGCCGGGCTGGTGTCGGCCTCGCCCTGCCAGCGCCGCTTCACGGTCCCCAGCGCGTGGAAGGTCTGCACCACCGGCACGCCCCCGGCGGCCCGCAGGGCCGCCTGGCCGCTCATCCAGAAGTGCGCGTGCGCCACGTCCGGCGGGTCGGCCGCCCAGCGCTCGGCCAGGCGTTGGGTGAACTCCGGCATGTACGGCGGCAGCTCGTCCTTCGGGACGACCGCGGCCGGGCCCGCCGTGACGTACTCGACCGTGACGCCCGGCGCCATGGTCACCGCGTCGGGCTGCGACCGCGCCGAGCGCCTGGTGTGGACGACGACCGTGTGCCCGCGCTCGGCCAGTGCGACGGCCAGGTGCGCGACGTAGACGTTCTGCCCGCCCGCGTCCACGCCACCGATCGCCGCCAGCGGATCGGCGTGTTCGGAGATGAGATCGACCTTCACTGCGTCAGCTCCCTCACTGCCTTGACCACCTGCTCACTTGTCACCAGGGACAGGCACGGGTGCCCGGCCACCGGACAGGTGCGCGCCCTGCTTCCCGAGCAGGGCGCCTGCTGGTCGCCGAGCAGCACCGTGGGCACGCCGTACGGGGCCCATCGAGCGGCGGGGACGACAGGGGCGAACAGGCTCACGACCGGCGTGCCGACCGCCGCGGCCAGGTGCGCGGGACCGGTGTTCCCGGCCACCAGCACACTGGCGCCTTCGATCACGGCGGCCAGCTCGGCGAACGTGGTCCTGCCCCCGAGGTCGACTGCCGCGTCGCAGGCCACGTAGGCGGTGAGGTCACGTTCCTTGCCGGTCACGACGACCCGGTGCCCGTCGTCCACCAGCTCCCTGACGGCCTGCCGATGCCTGTCGGCCGGCCACGTTCTGGCGGGGGCTGACGTCCCTGGATGCACCACGACGTACGAGCGTTCATCGGCAGCGCCGCCGACGCCTAGGAGATGCCCGCTTTCCCGGCCGATATCCGGCAAGGGCCGCCGAACAGCCAGTTTGCCGTCGTCGCCGGGTGGCAGATCGAACCCGGCCGCCCGCGCGAGGGCCAGCATGCGCTCGGCCTCGGGCACGTCGAGCGTCTCGTCCACGACGTGCCGGACGTCCAGGAGCGAGCCGGGGTAGTCGTTGCTGATCGCGCAGACGCGCCGCACGCCGGCCATCCGCAGCAGCAGGGCCAGCGGCAGCGCCGACTGGTGGAAGGAGGTCAGGAGCAGCGCCTCGTCCACGCCCTTGACCCGGGCGATCAGGTCGGCGACCTGGGCGTTGGACACGGCGGCGGGGGAGTGGTCGATCCACGGCGCCCGCCACTCGATCACCCGGTCCACGCCGGGCAGCAGCTCGGCGGCGGCCCGGCCGTTGGGACCGGCCAGGAAGACCAGTTCGTCGGCGAGCGTGCGCACGGCCCGGGTGGCGGGCCCGGCCAGCAGGACGTCCCCGGCGTCGTCGAGCCGCGCCACCAGGACGCGTCCCCGGCCGCCGCCGTGCTCTCCGGCCGCCCGGCAGGCCAATGCCTCCGGCGTGGCGGGGGCCGCCGTCGTGGTCTGAGCCGTGGTGTTCTGCGCTGCGGTGTTCTGCGCGGGCTTGCGGGCGCGGGCGGGCCGTCCGGCCTTCCCGCCGCACCGCGCGGCGCTCGTACGGCTGCCGCCGCAGCGAGCCGCCGGATCGCGACGTCTCATCGCCGCCACCTCCATTCCCCCCGAAGCCGGTGCACACAGGCGACCGGCGGGATCACCACGCTGGTGACGGCCATGCGCCACACCTCGCGCGGGGTACGCGGCCCTGGGGCGATGCGCCGCCAGGCGAACTCGGCGGTCATCGCCGCCCACAGGGCTCCGGCGAGCGCGGCCAGCACCGGCAACGCCCGCCACCCGCCGGCCGCGCCGCGCCTGCCGGGCCGCCGATCGAGCCGCCCGCCGGGCCGTCTCACGGGCCACCGGTCCGCGCGTCCTCTTCCGGGCGGGCGGGCCGCGGTGGCGGCCAGGCCGAGGGCGGCGGCCGTGAGCGCGGCGGCGGAGGTGGCGGCGTGGCGGCGCAGCCGGCCCCCCGACCCGCCGATGGCCTGCCGCCAGCCCGGCCCGTGCAGCCGCCGCATCAGCGCGTCGTCGGCGTTGCCGCGCTGGAAGCGCACGCTCGCCCAGAACCCGTCCTGGCGCACCGGGTGCGTGGTCACGCGCTCGCCCGCGACCAGCCGGTGGCCGGCCCGCGCCACCCGCAGGGCGATGTCGGCGTCCTCCCGGTAGGCCCGGGGGAAACGTTCGTCGAACCCGCCGATCTGCTCCAGCACCGAACGCCGGTAGGCCATGTCGGCCGTCACCCACAGCGCGTCCGACAGCCCCAGCGTGTGCCGCTCGGCGTCGGTGGGCCGCCGGCCGGCCGGTCGCGGCACCTGGATCCGGCCCTGGCTGCCGCCCACGTCGTCGGGCAGGTCCACCAGGTCCTTCCAGACCGCCTCGGCCCACCCGGGCGCGGGGATCACGTCGTCGTCGAGGAACACCACCCAGGGCGTCCCGGCGGCCCGCCACCCGGCGTTGCGCGCCGCGGCCGGGCCCCGGCCGCCCGAGCGCACGACCCGCACGTGATCGGGCAGCTCCAGCGCGGCGGCGGCCTCCCGCCGGTCGTCCACCACGATCACCGGCGCCGTCCGGCCCACCGCGGCCAGCGTCTCCCGCAGCGTGGCGCGGCCGATGGTGGGGATCACGACGGTGATCACGACGCGAACACCTCCCCGCGCCGCACCAGGTACGGCCCCAGCGCCAGCACGTCCACGGGCGAGGAGCCGAAGCACTCCAGCGCGTCCCGCGGGTCGTCGACCATCGGCCGGCCCGCGGTGTTCAGGCTGGTGTTGACCACCACCGGCAGCCCCGTGCGCGCCTCGAACTCGGTCAGCACCCGCGCCATCAGCGGGTCGTCGGCCGGCGAGATCGTCTGGATGCGCGCGGTGCCGTCCACGTGCACCACCGCCGGGATGCGGTCCCGCCAGGGCTCGCGCACGTCGTGCACGAACAGCATGTACGGCGAGGGAACCGGCCCCCGCCCGAAGATCTCCGGCGCCCTGGACTCCAGGACCATGGGCGCGATCGGCCGGAACTGCTCCCGGCCCTTGACGTCGTTGAGCCGCTCGGTGTTGCGCGCGTGCCCCGGATGGGCCAGCAGCGACCGGCGGCCGAGCGCCCGCGGCCCGTACTCCGACCGGCCCTGGAACCAGGCCACGATCCGGTCGGCGGCCAGCTCGGCGGCCACCGCCGCGCCCAGGTCGGCCGGCCGCGTGTACGGCACCCGCGCCACGTCCAGCCAGGCGCCCAGCTCCTCGTCGGTGAACCCGCGGCCGAGCGCCGCGCCCGGCATGGGACCGGCCGGCTCGCCGTAGGTCTGCGCCAGGTGCAGCGCGCCGCCCAGCGCCGTGCCGGAGTCGCCGGCGGCCGGCTGGGCCCACACCTCCTCGAACGGCCCCTCGTCCAGCAGCCGGGTGTTGGCCACGCAGTTCAGCGCCACCCCGCCGGCCAGCGCGAGCCGGCGTTCGCCGGTGCGCTCGTGCAGCCAGCGGGCCAGCTCCAGCAGCACCTCCTCCAGCCGGGCCTGCACGCTGGCGGCCAGGTCGGCGTGGTCGGAGGTCCACGGCTCGCCCATGGCCAGGGCCTTGACGTAGACGTTCCAGTCGACCGGCTCGACGCGGAAGCCGCCGTCGCCGGTCGTGTAGATGATCTCGCGCAGCGACTCCAGGTGGCGCGGCCGGCCGTAGGAGGCCATGGCCATGACCTTGTACTCGTCGCTGGAGCGCAGGAAGCCCAGGTGCTGGGTGACGTCCTCGTACATCAGGCCGAGCGAGTGCGGCAGCTCCTGGGCGGCCAGCACCTCCAGCTCGCCGTCGCGGTAGCGGCCGGCCAGGTGCGAGACGTTCTCGCCGCGCCCGTCGCACACCAGCACCGCGCAGTCGCGCCAGGGGGAGGCCAGGCCGGCCGAGGCGGCGTGCGCCACGTGGTGCGGCACGTACGAGACCTGCCCGGCGTCCAGGCCCGGCAGCGCGGTCGCCAGGAAGGCGGGCGCCCTGACGGCGTACTTCGTGCGCAGGTCCTCCCAGTCGCCCTCCGGCCGCTGGACGACCAGCGCCGGGTCGTAGGAGTAGGCCACGGCGTCCAGGTCCTCGGGGGACAGGCCCGCCTCGCGCAGGCACCAGGCGGCGGCCTGCTCGGGCAGCTCCCACGCCGAGAACGCCAGCGGCCGTTTGCCGTGCTTGCGGCGGCTGAAGCGCTCCTCCTCCGCCGCGGCCACGATCTTCCCGTCGACGACCAGCGCCGCGGCCGGGTCGTGGAAGATCGCGTTGATGCCGAGAAACTTCATCGTTTCCTCCCCCGCAGATGTCGAGAACCGCTACCGAGAGAAGCGGCTCTCAAACCTTGGGCTACCTCGCGAGATGCGAAAACGGGCGTAACCGCCTGGGATTGGTCACTCCCTGTAGTTGTTTGCCGGGTGGCGGCCCGGGTAGCTGCCGGACCGGCGACGGAGGTGAGAGGTGTTCGAAAAGCGACGTCCCGGGGCCGTCCTCTTCGACCGGGACGGAACCTTGATCAAAGACGTGCCGTACAACGGCGACCCGCGCCTCGTCGAGCCCATGCCGGGAGCGATCGAGGCGCTCGGCAGGCTCCGCCGGGCCGACGTGCCCGTCGCGGTGGTCACCAACCAGTCCGGCGTGGCCAAGGGCCTGCTCTCGCCGGACGAGATGGACCAGGTCAACGCCAGGGTGGAGGAACTGCTCGGGCCGTTCGACGCGTGGGCCATCTGCGTGCACGACGACGCCGACGGCTGCACCTGCCGCAAACCGGCGCCGGGGCTGGTGATCCGGGCGGCCGCCGTCCTCGACGTCAGCCCGCGCGACTGCGTGGTGGTCGGCGACATCGGCCGGGACATGGAGGCGGCCAGGGCCGCGGGGGCCCGGGGCATCCTCGTGCCGACCAGGCAGACGCTGGAGGAGGAGATCGAGCAGGCGGCCGAGGTCGCCGACGATCTCACCGACGTCGTCGACCGGGTGCTCAGCGCGCCCGAGGTGCCCGTGGCGGCGGCCTCGTCCGCGCCCTGGGCCAGGGCCATGGGCTGGAGCCGCTGGTGAGGATCCTCATCTGGCACGTCCACGGCTCGTGGACCAGCGCCTTCGTCAGCGGCGGCCACGACTACGTGCTGCCGCTCGTCCCCGGGCGCGGACCCGACGGCCGGGGGCGCGCCGCCACCTACGACTGGCCGGACAACGTCCGCGAGGTGGCCTACGACCGGCTCCGCGACGAGCCGATCGACGTGGTCGTCTACCAGCGGCCGCACGAGATCGACCTGGCCCGCGAGTGGCTCGGCCGCGCGGTGCCCGGCGTGTACGTCGAGCACAACACCCCGGCCGGCGACGTCCCGCGCACCAGGCATCCGCTGTCCGGCCAGAGCGACGTCACGATCGTCCACGTGACCCACTTCAACGAGCTGTTCTGGGACAACGGCCGGGCGCCCACCCAGGTGATCGAGCACGGCGTCCCCGACCCCGGCCACCTGTACACCGGCGAGCTGGCCAGGGCCGGCGTCGTGGTCAACGAGCCGGTACGCCGTACCAGGGTCGCCGGCACCGACCTGCTGCCGCGCTTCGCCGAGCGCGTCCCGCTGGACGTGTTCGGCATGAAGGTGGACGGCCTGCCGTACGGCACCTACGAGGACCTGCCGCAGCACGTCATGCACGCCGCCCTGGCCCGCAGACGCGCCTACCTGCACCCCTACCGCTGGACGTCGCTGGGCCTGGCCCTCATCGAGGCCATGACCCTCGGCCTGCCCGTCGTGGCGCTGGCCACGACCGAGGCCGTCGAGGCGGTGCCGCAGGAGGCCGGGGTGCTCTCCACCAGGGTGGACGTGCTGGCCGACGCCCTGCACGCCTTCGTCGCCGACCCCGAGCGGGCCGCCCAGTCCGGCAAGGCCGCGCGGGCCGCCGCCCTGGCCCGCTACGGCCTGCCCAGGTTCCTGCGGGACTGGGACCGGCTGCTGGCCGAGATCTGAGCCGAGATCTGAGCTGGGATCTGAGCTGGGATCTGAGCTGGGATCTGAGCTGGGATCTGAGCTGGGATCCGAGCCGAGATCTGAGCTGGGAACCGAGCTGGGAACTCGGCCGGGATCTGCCAGGTATGACGCCGGAAGGCATGGGTAGGCGCGATGGGCATGATGATGCTCAACTGGTCACGCAGGGCAGCCTGCCTGGAACTGGACCCCGAACTGTTCTTCCCGATCTCGCTCGAAGGCCCCGGCCGCTCGCAGGTCGAGAAGGCCAAGACCATCTGCGGCCGGTGCCCCGTGCGCCGGCCCTGCCTGCAGTACGCCCTGGACACCCGGCAGGCGCACGGCGTGTGGGGCGGCACCGACCCCGAACAGCGGCGCGAGCTCAGCTCGCCGGCAGTGCCTCGGCAAGGAAGCGTGCCCGCTCCTCAGCTTCGAGGTGGTCGCTGAACAGCACCCCGTCGAGATGATCGGCCTCGTGTTGCAGCACCCTCGCCAGCACGCCCAGCGCCCGTAGCGTCACCGGCTTGCCGAACATGTCCCGGCCGCGCGCCGTGACCATGTAGGAGCGTTCCAGCGGACGCCAGAGGCCCGGCGCCGACAGGCACGCCTCGTCGGCGGTGATCCGCCGCTCCGACAGCTCCAGCCGCGGGTTGACCAGATGCCCGGAACGGCCGTCGTAGGAGTAGACGAGCACCCGCACCGGCTCGCCGATCTGCGGGGCCGACAGGCCCGCCCGGCCCGTGCCCGCCCGCAGGGTGAGCGTCAGCGACTTCACCAGGCGCCGCAGCTCCCGGTCGAAGTCCTGGACCGGCTCCGCCACCACGCGGAGCACCGGATCGTCGAACACGCGAATAGGCCGGACCGTCACCCGCAACTCCCCGAAACGCCGCGATCGTCATGCGGAACGGTTCCCGTCGCCGGATCCCCTCAACCCTGAAGGCCGTGCCTTGTAGCACAGCGGTAACAGCGGAGACCCAAGGGCGAAACCACCCGAAAGCAGGATCGGAGCGTGATCTCACTTGCGTCGCCCGCGCCTGTGATGCCCGGCCGGGTGCTCGGGGCCCGGCCGGGCCCCGCCTGCCCGGAGGTGCCGGCATGACCGTCCTTTCCGAAGGGGCTCCCGAGACGGCGCCCGACGCGCTGGCCGGGTTCACCGTCGGGGTGACCGCCACGCGGCGGCGGGAGGAGTTCGCCGCCCTGCTGGCGCGGCGCGGCGCCCGCGTCGTCAGCGCCCCCGCCATCCGCCTGGTGCCCCTGGCCGAGGACGCCGACCTGCTCGCCGCCACCCGGCTCACCCTCCAGGCCCCCCTGGACGACGTGGTCGTCACCACCGGCGTCGGCTTCCGCGGCTGGATGGCCGCCGCCGAGGGGTGGGGCCTGTCCGCCGACCTCGGCGACCACCTCGGCAGGGCGCGCCTGCTCACCCGCGGCCCCAAGGCCAGGGGAGCCGTACGGGCCGCCGGGCTGACCGACCACTGGACCCCCGTCACCGAGTCCTGCGACGAGGTCAAGGAGCACCTGCTCGCCCAGGACCTGCGCGGCCGGCGCATCGCGGTCCAGCAGCACGGCGAGCCGCTCACCGCCTTCGTGGCCGACCTGCGCGCGGCGGGGGCCGAGGTGATCGAGATCCCGGTCTACCGGTGGCTGCCCTGCCGCGACGGCTCGCCCCTGCGCCGCCTGATCAGCCAGACCGTCTCCGGCGCGGTGGACGCGGTGGCCTTCACCAGCGCGCCCGCCGTCCACGCCATGCTCGGCGCGGCCCGCGCCGACGGGCTGGAGGACGCGCTGCTGGCCGCGTTCGGCGGGTCCGTCGTGGCCGCCTGCGTGGGGCCCGTCACGGCCGAGCCGCTGACCTCGCGCGGCGTACGCGTCCTGCGGCCCGACCGGTCCCGGCTCGGCGCCCTGGCCCGCGCGCTGGCCAGGCACCTGCCCGAGCACGGCGTCACCCGGCTGGTCGCGGGCGGGCACCGGCTGGAGGTGCGCGGCCACGCCGTCGTCGTGGACGGCGACCTGCGTCCGCTGCCGCCCGCGCCGATGGCGGTGCTCAAACGCCTGGCCGACAAGCCGGGCCACGTGGTCTCCCGCGCCGACCTGCGCACCGTCCTGCCGGGCGCGGCCCGCGACTCGGCCGAGCACGCGGTGGAGATGGCCGTCACCCGGCTGCGCCGGGCTTTGGGACCGGCCGGCATCGTCGAGACGGTCGTCAAACGCGGCTACCGCCTCTCCTGCCCCCACACCCCATGACCCCCAACCACCCCACCGCCCGCCTGACCCTTCACGAGCCGGGCGACCGCATGGGCCCCCAGCAGCCCGCCCACCCCATGCCTCCCGAGGAGCCCACCCGCTCTGGCCCGGCGCCGGGTCGGGGCGCTGCCCTGGTACGTGTGCCTGCTCCGGCGGAGGCGTTCGCGCCGGAGGACGGGTCGCGGCCCACGCTGGTGCTGGCCGCCCACGGCACGCGGAGCGCGGCGGGGGAGCGGGCGCTGGCCGCGCTGGCCCGCTCGGTCCGCAGGGCCCGGCCGGGATGCCGGGTCGAGCTGAGTTTCCTGGAGATCAGCGCGCCGCTGCTCGCCGACGTGCTGCCCGCCGTGCCGGGGCCGCTGGTGGTCGTGCCGTTGCTGCTGGCCGGGGGCTACCACGTGCACGTCGACCTGCCCGAGGTGGTCGCCGCCCATCGTCCGGACGCGCTGGTGGCCGGCCGGCTCGGTCCGCACACCCTGCTGACCTCGGCACTCGTCCGCACGTTGGCCCAGGCGGGGCTGCGCGCCGACGACACGGTGATCCTGGGCGCGGCGGGCTCGTCCGACCCCGCGGGGCTCGCCGACGTGCGCGCCGCGGCCCGGCAGCTCTCGGTACGCCTGTCGCGGCCGGTCACGGCGGCCTTCGCCACCTCAGGGACGCCGTCGCTGCCCGCCGCGGTGGACCAGGCACGCAGGACGACTCATGGCCGGGTGGTGGTGGCCTCGTACGTACTGGCCCCCGGCTTCTTCCACGACCGGCTGACCGCCTCGGGCGCCGACCTGATCACCGCCCCGCTAGCCCCGGACCCCGCCGTGACCACCTTGATCTGGCACCGCCACGACCAGTCCCTCGCACACCAACCCTCACACCCGGCCCACGCAATACGCAGGTGACCCCGCACCGCCGGGAATCCGGCCACGCGACCTCGCAGGCACCAAGAGACGCAGCCAGCGACCTCGTCCCCTCGCCCCCGAGACGTGAGCGAGCGCCCCACAGCCCCAGCCTGGGCTGCACCTCAAGCAACCTCCCAGCCACAGCTTGGGAAACAGCCGAGCGACCACACAGCCCTGGCCCCGGACGTCCGACCTCCTGAACGCGGCCCGGGACATAGCTCCACAACCCCACCGCCCTGGCCTGGCCCCGGGGGTTGCCCGCCGAGTCGGCCGCCGGATGTGGAGGACAGCGCCACGGGACTCCTCCGGGAGCGAGCCACCGGGCGTGACGGCCTGAGCCGAGACGACCCCGGAGTCGGCGGCCGGGACAGCCAAGCCGCGCGATGCCCCCGGAGTCGGCGCCGGGGGAGCTAAGCCGCGCGATGCCCCCGGAGTCAGCCGCCGGGTGCGACAGCCTGGGCCGGAATGGGCCCCGGAGCCGGCCAACGGTTGTGGCGGTCTGGGCCGGGATGGCCCCCGGGGCCGGCGGGCCGGGGTGGCGGCTTGGGCTGCGATGCCCCGGCAGGCCGGCAGGTGTGGCGGGCTGGGGGGCGAGGTCAGCTGTCGGTGTCGCGGTCGCGGCGGCGCAGGTAGCGTTCGAACTCGGCGGCGATCGCGTCGCCGCTCGCCTCGGGGAGCTCGGCCGCGTCCTTGCGCTCCTCCAGCTCCTTGACGTATTCGGCCACCTCGCTGTCCTGCGAGGCCAGCTCGTCGACGCCGCGTTCCCAGGCGCGCGCCTCCTCGTCGAGGTCGCCGAGCGGCATCGGGATCTCCAGCACGTCCTCCATGCGGCGCAGCAGCGCGAGGGTGGCCTTCGGGTTGGGCGGCTGGGCGACGTAGTGGGGGACCGAGGCCCACAGCGAGATCGCGTCGAGCCCGGCCTCGCCGAAGGCGTGCTGGAGCACGCCGACGATGCCGGTGGGGCCCTCGTAGCGGCTGAGCTCCAGGTTGGTCGAACGGGCCAGCGCCTCGTCGGTGGCCCCGCCCAGGATCGGCACCGGACGGGTGTGCGGCGAGTCGTTGAGCAGCGCGCCCAGCATGACCGCCAGCTCGACGCCGAGCTCGCGGCAGACCTGGATGATGTCGGCGCAGAACGAGCGCCAGCGCATGTTGGGCTCGATGCCGCGCAGCAGCACCACGTCGCGCTCGCTGCCCGGCGGACGGGCGTGGAACAGCCGCGTCGTCGGCCACACGATGGACCGGGTCAGCCCGTCGCCCATCTCCACCACGGGACGGGTGACCTGGAAGTCGTAGTAGTCGTCGGGGTCGAGCGCGATCAGCGGCTCGGCCTTCCAGGACGACTCGAGATGGGCGATCACACCGCTGGAAGCCTCGCCCGCGTCGTTCCAGCCCTCGAACGCGGCAATGAGCACCGGGTCGACGAGCTCGGGGAGCCCTTCGAGCTCGATCACGTGTCGCCTCCTCTCTCCCTCATCGCGCTAAGCCTATGCGGTAAGCAGGCGTCGGCGTCACCGATCTCCCCGCGAACGCTCCGAGCCACCGGCCCACCCCTTTCGCCCAGCCCACCACGCGACTATCCCCCGTCCCGCAGCGCTCACCCCTCCCTTCCGTTCGCCCCTAGCGGATCACCCCGAAAGGGGGCGGACCGCCCGCCCGGAGCACGCGACGGGAGCAGGACGGGCCCGCCGGTATTGGACGCCGGGTCAATTGACAGGCGGAAGAATAAGCGGTCGGGACTCAGCCGATAAGCTCTACGGCATGAGCATCTCCCCGTCCTTCCGAGAAGTGTTGTCCCAGCGCGTGATCGTGGCCGACGGGGCTATGGGCACGATGCTCCAGGCGCAGGACCCGACGCTCGACGACTTCGAGGGGCACGAGGGCTGCAACGAGGTCCTCAACGTCACCCGTCCCGACATCGTCCAGGGCGTGCACGACGCGTACTTCGCCGTCGGCGTCGACTGCGTCGAGACCAACACCTTCGGCGCCAACCTGGCCGCCCTCGGCGAGTACGACATCGGCGAGCGCGTCTTCGAGTACTCCGAGGCCGGCGCCCGCATCGCCCGCGAGCGGGCCGACCACTGGTCCACGCCCGAGCAGCCGCGCTTCGTCCTCGGCTCGATGGGTCCTGGCACCAAGCTGCCGACGCTGGGCCACCTGCCTTACCGCAGCCTGCGCGACGCCTACCGCGACAACGCGGCCGGCCTGATCGCGGGCGGCGCCGACGCGCTCATCATCGAGACCTGCCAGGACCTGCTCCAGGTCAAGGCCGCCGTCATCGGCGCCAAGCGGGCCGTCGAGGCCGCCGGCCGGGACGTCCCGATCATCGCCCAGGTGACGATCGAGACCAACGGCGCGATGCTGCTCGGCTCGGAGATCGGCGCCGCGCTCACCGCGATCGAGCCGCTCGGCGTCGACATCGTCGGGCTCAACTGCGCGACCGGCCCGGCCGAGATGAGCGAGCACCTGCGCTACCTCGCCCGCCACTCGCGGCTCAAGCTGTCCTGCATGCCCAACGCCGGCCTGCCGGTGCTCACCTCCGACGGCGCGTACTACCCGCTGTCGGCGCAGGAGCTGGCCGACGCGCACGAGACCTTCGCCCGCGACTACGGCCTGTCGCTGGTCGGCGGCTGCTGCGGCACCACCCCCGAGCACCTGCGCCAGGTGGTCGAGCGGGTGCGCGGCAAGGAGCCCGTCGCGCGCCGCCCCCACCCCGAGCCGGGCGCCTCCTCCCTCTACCAGACGGTCCCCTTCCGCCAGGACACCTCCTACCTGGCCATCGGCGAGCGCTGCAACACCAACGGCTCCAAGGCCTTCCGCGAGGCGATGCTGGAGGGCCGCTGGGACGACTGCGTGGAGACCGCCCGCGACCAGGCCCGCGACGGCGCCCACATGCTCGACCTGTGCGTCGACTACGTCGGCCGCGACGGCGTGGCCGACATGAAGGAGCTGGCCTTCCGCTTCGCCACCGCCTCCACGCTGCCGATCATGCTCGACTCCACCGAGCCCGCCGTGCTCCAGGCCGGCCTGGAGATGCTCGGCGGCCGCGCGGCCGTCAACTCCGTCAACTACGAGGACGGCGACGGCCCCGACTCCCGCTTCCAGAAGATCATGCGCCTGGTGCGCGAGCACGGCGCGGCCGTCGTCGCGCTGACCATCGACGAGGAGGGCCAGGCCCGCACCGCCGACTGGAAGGTGCGCGTGGCCACCCGCCTGATCGAGGACCTGACCGGCAACTGGGGCATGCGCGTCGAGGACATCATCGTCGACTGCCTGACCTTCCCCATCGCGACGGGCCAGGAGGAGACCAGGCGCGACGGCCTGGAGACCATCGAGGCCATCCGCGAGCTCAAGCGCCGCTACCCGGGCGTCCAGACCACGCTGGGCCTGTCCAACATCAGCTTCGGCCTCAACCCGGCCGCCCGCATGGTGCTCAACTCGGTGTTCCTCAACGAGTGCGTCAACGCCGGCCTCGACTCCGCCATCGTGCACGCCTCCAAGATCCTGCCGATGGCCCGCATCCCCGACGAGCAGCGCCAGGTCGCGCTCGACATGGTCTACGACCGCCGCCGCGAGGGCTACGACCCGCTGCAGCGCTTCATGGACCTGTTCGAGGGCGTCGACGCCGCGGCCATGCGCGCCGGCAAGGCCGAGGAGCTGGCCGCGCTGCCGCTGTGGGAGCGGCTCAAGCGGCGCATCATCGACGGCGAGCGCAAGGGCCTGGAGGCCGACCTCGACGACGCGCTCACCCAGCGTCCCGCGCTGGAGATCATCAACGAGGTGCTGCTCGACGGCATGAAGACGGTCGGCGAGCTGTTCGGCTCCGGCCAGATGCAGCTGCCGTTCGTGCTCCAGTCGGCCGAGGTGATGAAGGCCGCGGTGGCCTACCTGGAGCCGCACATGGACCGCGTCGAGGGCGAGACCAAGGGCCGCATCGTGCTGGCCACGGTCAAGGGCGACGTGCACGACATCGGCAAGAACCTGGTGGACATCATCCTGTCCAACAACGGCTACCAGGTGGTCAACCTCGGCATCAAGCAGCCGGTCTCGGCCATCCTGGAGGCCGCCGACGAGCAGAAGGCCGACGTGATCGGCATGTCCGGGCTGCTGGTGAAGTCGACGGTCATCATGAAGGAGAACCTGGAGGAGATGAACTCCAGGGGCCTGTCGGAGAAGTACCCGGTGCTGCTCGGCGGCGCCGCGCTCACCCGCGCCTACGTCGAGCAGGATCTCGCCGAGCTGTTCGAGGGCGAGGTGCGCTACGCCCGCGACGCGTTCGAGGGGCTGCGGCTGATGGACTCCTTCATGGCCGTCAAGCGCGGCGTCGAGGGCGCCACGCTGCCGCCGCTGCGCGAGCGGCGGGTCAAGACCGGCGCGGTGCTGCAGCGCACGCCGGTGGAGGAGCTGCCCGCCCGCTCCGACGTGGCCGCCGACAACCCGGTGCCGGCCGCGCCCTTCCACGGCGACCGCGTGGTCAAGGGCATCTCGCTGGCCGAGTACTCCGCCTTCCTCGACGAGCGCGCCCTGTTCCTGGGCCAGTGGGGCCTCAAGCCCACCAGGGGCGGCGACGGGCCCGGCTACGAGGAGCTGGTCGAGACCGAGGGCCGGCCCCGGCTGCGCATGTGGCTGGAGCGCATGCAGACCGAGGGCCTGCTGGAGGCGGCCGTTGTCTACGGCTACTTCCCGTGCGTCAGCGACGGCGACTCGCTGATCATCCTGGGCGACGACGGCAACGAGCGCACCCGCTTCACCTTCCCGCGCCAGCGCCGCGACCGGCACCTGTGCCTGGCCGACTTCTTCCGCGGCAAGGACTCCGGCGAGGTCGACGTCGTCGGCTTCCAGGTGGCCACCATGGGCGCCAAGATCTCCCAGGCCACCGCCGAGCTGTTCGCCAAGGACGCCTACCGCGACTACCTGGAGCTGCACGGCCTGTCGGTGCAGCTCACCGAGGCGCTGGCCGAGTACTGGCACGCCCGGGTGCGCGCGGAGTGGGGCATCGGCGGCCAGGAGACCCTCGACGACATGCTCAAGGTCAACATCCAGGGCTGCCGCTACTCCTTCGGCTACCCGGCCTGCCCCAACCTGGAGGACCAGCAGCAGCTGTTCGAGCTGCTCGACCCGGGGCGCATCGGCGTCAGCCTGTCGGAGGAGTTCCAGCTCCACCCCGAGCAGGCCACCTCGGCGCTGGTCGCGCACCACCCCGAGGCCAAGTACTTCAACGTCTAGTTCGTCATCGGGGGAAAGCACGTGGAAGCGGTCTTCTTCGACATGGACGGCCTGCTCGTCGACAGCGAGAAGGTCTGGCTGGAGATCGAGACCAGGGTGATGGCCAGGCTCGGCGCCGCCTGGACGCCGCAGCACCAGGCCCACCTGGTCGGCGGGTCGATGGAGCGCACGCTCGACTACATGCTCGCCGTCTCCGGGGCCGACGTGCCGGCGCCGACGGTGCAGGAGTGGATGGTCTCCGGCATGGTCGAGCGTCTGGCCGAGGGCGTCGCCGTCATGCCGGGGGCCGCGGAGCTGCTGGAGGCGCTGCGCGACGAGGGGGTGCCGGTCGGCCTGGTCACCTCGTCGATGAAGGAGATCGCCGACGCCGTGCTGAAGGGCTTCGGCGAAGACCGCTTCGACGTCGTCGTCACCGCCGCCGACGTCGAGCGGACCAAGCCCGACCCCGAGCCCTACCTCAAGGCCGCCGGGCTGCTCGGCGTCGAACCGGTGCGCTGCGTGGTGCTGGAGGACTCACCCAACGGCGTGGCGGCCGCCACGGCGGCCGGGTGCGCCGTCGTGGCCGTCCCCAACCTGCTGCCCGTCGAGCCGGCCCCCGGCCGCCTGGTGGTCTCCTCGCTGGCCGAGGTCGGCGTCGCCGATCTGCGCGCGCTGATCCCCTAGGGGGCGTCTGGTCCTCGCGGAGGAGAGGCCCCCGGCGTTTCGCGTGCCAGGATGGAAGGCGTAGTCGAGACGAGGGGCGGCCTCAATGTTCAATCAGATCGCCTGGTTGCCGCTGTGCGCCGGGGTGACGGCGGTAGGGCTGGTGCTGAGCTTCCTGGCCTTCAGGCGCCGGGGCGCGGCGGCGGGGATGAGGCTGGCGGCCTGGTTCCTGCTGCCGGTGGCGGCCTACCTGACCGGCGCGCTCAGCGCGCTGTGGACGATCGGGGCGACCGCGGTGGGGTTCGTCACCGGGCTGGTGCTCAATCCGATGGTGTGGGCCGGTGTGGCCGTGGCGGGCCTGGCCGCCGTGCTGTTCGTGGTCTCCGGGGTGATGCGCGGCCGCAGGCTGTCCTTGGGCCGCAAGAAGAAGGCCGCTCCGGAGCCGGGCGGGAAGCCGCCGGTTCAGCC
The DNA here is from genome assembly GCF_044465345.1 of Nonomuraea sp. NPDC049684. NCBI lineage: Bacteria > Bacillati > Actinomycetota > Actinomycetes > Streptosporangiales > Streptosporangiaceae > Nonomuraea > Nonomuraea sp. NPDC049684. The sequence goes on from NZ_JBITLO010000012.1 coordinate 215,488, forward strand.
CGTAGCGAACAAGACCCAGCCGTCGGTGGCCGCCAAGACCCCCAAGAACGACGATGACTTCTCCGATATCGAAGCGCTTCTGAAGCGCCGCGGCATCAGCTGATTTCGGACGGAAACGGTCGTGGATCGGCACTGTCACAGTTCCGAGACCCAACCGGGACGGGCCGTAGACATTCACATCAAGATCGATACGAATAAGTTTCGCGTGAATCACAGTTGAGCCACATCGAGCGCTGAGGGACTGGTCATACCAGCTCAGGCCATAGATTCTGCCTCCTGGGGCCGCGACTCTGCGGACTCGCCTTGCACGGGCGCACTACCCTGACCGGGTCGCGCCGACACGGACGACGTCGTCTGGAATCCAGGGGGCCACTGGCATGACCGCACCGCTCGATGTTCCTGACTCGGCCGTCGAGGCCGGGCCGGAGACCGTTCTTGAGGGGGCGGAGTCTTCAGTCATCCGGGGGCGTTCCCTCGGGCAGATCGCCTGGATGCGCCTCAAGCGCGACCGCATCGCGATGATCGGCGGCATCGTCATCGTCCTGCTGATCCTCGTGGCGATCTTCGCGCCGCTGCTGGTGTCGTGGTTCGGTCACGACCCGGCCGAATGGCACCGGGAGAAGATCGACCCGGCGATCCAGGCTCCGATCGGCGCCTTCGGCGGCATGAGCTGGGACTTCCTGTTCGGTGTCGAGCCCACCACGGGCCGCGACCTGTTCAGCCGGATCCTGTACGGCGCCCGCATCTCGCTGCTGATCGCGTTCTTCGCGACGCTGCTGTGCGTGGTGATCGGCACCGTGCTGGGCATGATCGCCGGCTTCTTCGGCGGCTGGGTCGACACCGTCATCTCCCGCCTCATGGACATCTTCCTCGCCTTCCCGCTGCTGGTGTTCGCACTGGCGCTGGCCGGCGTCATCCCCGACAAGGCGTTCGGCATGTCGGGCGACACCCTCAGGATCAGCCTGCTGGTCTTCATCATCGGCTTCTTCAACTGGCCCTACATCGGGCGCATCATCCGGGGCCAGACGCTCTCCCTGCGCGAGCGGGAGTTCGTCGACGCCTCCAGAAGCCTGGGCGCGCGCAGCCACACGATCTTGTTCAAGGAGATCCTGCCCAACCTGCTCGCGCCGATCCTCGTGTACTCGACGCTGCTGATCCCGTCGAACATCCTGTTCGAGGCCGCACTCTCCTTCCTCGGCGTGGGCGTGCGGCCGCCGACCCCCACGTGGGGAGGCATGCTGGCTGAGGCGGTCCACAACTACGACGTGGCGCCCAACTTCATGATCTTCCCCGGCCTCGCGATCTTCATCACCGTGCTGGCGTTCAACCTGCTCGGTGACGGCCTCAGGGACGCCTTCGATCCCAAGGCCCGATAAGGCCTCGTGAGTAGTTATCCGCAAGTTCTCTCAACTCCTAGATTCAAGGGGTGTGTCAGGTCGATGAAGATGAGATCTAAGGCGTCGGCGATCGCGGTGACCGCCGCTCTCGCCGTGGTCGTCTCCGCGTGTGGTGGCGGCGGCGGTGGCAGCAAGAACACCAGCGGCTCGGGCAGCGACGACAAGCCGTCCAGCAAGTACAACGCGGGCGTGACGGCGGTCATCAACCCGTCGGACAAGGTCGGCGGCACCCTCCACATGGGCATGCCCGGCGACTTCGACTCGGTGGACCCGGGCGACATGTACTACGGCTACGCCTGGAACTTCGCCCGCCTCTACACGCGCGCGCTCACCATGTTCAAGCCGGTCCCCGGCGAGGAGGGCCTGCAGCTCGTCGGCGACCTGGCCGAGGGCCTGGGCACGCCGAGCGACGGCGGCAAGACGTGGACGTACAAGCTGCGCAAGGGCGTCAAGTTCGAGGACGGCACCCCGGTGACCTCGAAGGACGTCAAGTACGGCGTGGCGCGCTCGCTGGACAAGGACATCCTGCCCAGCGGCCCGACGTACTTCAACGACTGGCTCGACCTCGGCGGCTACACCGGCCCGTACAAGATGAAGGGCAAGCTCGACGACCTCAAGGCGATCGAGACGCCCGACGACCAGACCATCGTCTTCCACCTGAAGAAGCCGTACGGCGGTTTCGACTACTTCGCCATGCTCCCGCAGACGGCCCCCGTGCCCGAGGCCAAGGACACCGGCTCGAAGTACAAGGAGCACCCGGTCGCGACCGGCCCGTACATGTTCAAGGCGCACGAGCTCACCAAGCGCATCGAGCTCGTCAAGAACCCGAACTGGGACGCGGCGACCGACCCCAACCGCAAGCAGCTCAACGACTCGATCGAGGTGCTGCTCGGCCAGAACGAGGACGACCTCGACCAGCGCCTGCTCTCCGGCAAGATCGACGTCAAGGTCAACAGCACCGGCGTGGCGGCCAACGCCCGCAAGACGGTCCTGACCGACGAGAAGGTCAAGCAGTACGCCGACTCGGCCCCGATCGACCGCACCTGGTTCACCAACATCAACGGTGACGTGCCGCCGTTCGACAACATCCACTGCCGCAAGGCCGTGCTGTACGCGACCGACCGCTCGGCCATCCAGGGCGCCTACGGCGGCCCGGACGCCGGTGGCGACGTGGCCCTCAGCCTCATGCCGGCCAAGATGACCGGCTACGAGAAGATCGACCCCTACGGCGTCGAGGCCAACCCGACCGGTGACCTCGCCAAGGCCAAGGAGGAGCTGGCGGCCTGCGGCCAGCCCAACGGCTTCAGCACCACCATCTCCTTCCGCAACGAGCGCTCGGCCGAGAAGCAGACCGCCGAGTCGCTGCAGCAGTCGCTCGGCCGCGTGGGCATCAAGCTGGAGCTCAAGGGCTTCCCGCAGGGTGACTACTTCAAGCTCTACGCCGGCAAGCCCGACTTCGCCAAGAAGAACGGCCTGGGCCTCATGGTCTACGGCTGGGGCGCCGACTACCCCGAGGGCTTCGGCTTCTTCCAGCAGATCGTCGACAGCCGGGTCATCCGTCCCGCCGGTAACACCAACCTCGGCGTGAAGGACCCCAAGATCGACGAGCTGATCGACCAGGCCGCGGGCGAGACCGACGCGACCAAGCGGAACAGCATCTGGGCCGCCGTCGACAAGCAGGTCATGGAGTCGGCCTACATCCTTCCCTACGTCTGGGCGCACGGCCTGTTCTACCGTCCGCCGCAGCTGAAGAACGTCTTCGTCTCCCAGAACTGGGGCATGTACGAGTTCCTCACGCTGAGCACCCAGTAGCAACGGCGCATACTGCCGGAACGTCCCGTACCGAAAGCAGGTGAAGGCTTCGGCGGCCGGGCTCACAAGGCCCGGCCGCCATGGCCGAGATCAGTGTTCACATACATTCTCAGACGGTTGATAGCGGCCGTCATGCTGCTCTTCGTGGTGAGCATCGCGACGTTCGCCATCTTCTTCCTCGTGCCTCGGCTCGCTGGGATGTCCGCTGACGACCTGGCCTCCCGGTACGTGGGCAAGGCGGCCAACGCCGAGGTGATCCACGACACGGCTGTGCGCCTCGGCTTCTACGACCCGATCCTGGTCCAGTACGGACGTTTCGTGCAGGGCATCTTCGTCGGCGTCGATCGCAACTACGGCCCCGGCATCGAGCACTGCCCGGCGCCCTGCTTCGGCTACAGCTACGTCAGCCAGAACCCGGTCCTGCCCGACCTGCTCAACCGCCTGCCGATCACCTTGTCGCTGGCGCTCGGCGCGGCCGTGGTGTGGGTCATCTTCGGCGTGGCCACCGGCGTGTTGTCGGCGCTGCGCCGCGGCAGCTTCTTCGACCGCCTGTCCATGGGCATCGCCCTGGCCGGCGTCTCGCTGCCGATCTTCTTCACCGGCATCGTCTCCCTGGCCATCTTCCGCGACCAGCTCGGCCTGGTCGGCGACGTGGCCGACTGGGTGCCGATCAGCGAAGACCCGCTCACCTGGGCCAACAACCTCATGCTGCCCTGGGTGACGCTCGCCTTCCTGTACGCCGCCGGCTACGCCCGCCTCACCCGCGCGGGCATGCTGGAGACCATGTCGGAGGACTACATCCGCACGGCCAGGGCCAAGGGCCTGCCCGAGCGGAAGGTGGTGCTCAAACACGGGCTGCGGGCCACGCTCACCCCCGTGGTCACCATGTTCGGCCTCGACCTGGGGCTGCTGCTCGGCGGCGCCGTCCTGACCGAGAGCACCTTCTCGCTGCCCGGCATCGGCAAGTACGCCGTCGACGCCATCAGCAACAACGACCTTCCCCAGGTGATGGGCGTCACGATCGTCGCGGCGGCCTTCATCATCCTGGCCAACCTGATCGTCGACCTGCTCTACGCGGTCGTTGACCCGAGAGTGAGGCTGGCGTGAGTCCCTTCCTCGACGTCAAGGACCTGAAGATCCACTTCCCGACCGACGACGGCCTGGTCAGGTCCGTCGACGGGCTGACCTTCAGTCTCGAACGCGGCAAGACCCTCGGCATCGTCGGCGAGTCCGGCTCGGGCAAGTCGGTGACCAGCCTCGGCATCCTCGGCCTGCACAAGGGCAAGGGCGCCAACGTCTCGGGCGAGATCTGGCTCGACGGCGAGGAGCTCGTGGGCGCCTCGCAGGAGCACGTGCGCGGGCTGCGCGGCAAGAAGATGGCGATGATCTTCCAGGATCCGCTGTCGGCGATGCACCCCTTCTACACCGTCGGCGACCAGATCGTCGAGGCGTACCGGATCCACCACAAGGTCAGCAAGGCCGTCGCCAAGAAGCACGCCGTGGACATGCTGGGCCGCGTGGGCATCCCCGAGCCGCAGCGCCGCGTCGACTCCTACCCGCACGAGTTCTCCGGCGGCATGCGCCAGCGCGCGATGATCGCCATGGCGCTGTCGTGCGACCCCGAGCTGCTCATCGCCGACGAGCCGACCACCGCGCTCGACGTGACCGTGCAGGCCCAGATCCTCGACCTCATGGTCGACCTGCAGCGCGAGTTCAACTCCGCGCTGATCATCATCACCCACGACCTGGGCGTGGTGGCCGAGCTGTCCGACGACATCCTGGTCATGTACGGCGGCAAGTGCATCGAGTACGGCACCGCCGACGACATCTTCTACCGTCCCGAGCACCCCTACACATGGGGTCTACTGGGATCGATGCCCCGCCTCGACCGGGAGCCCACCGAACGGCTGATGCCGATCAAGGGCTCGCCGCCGTCCCTGATCAACGTGCCTCCGGGCTGCGCCTTCCACCCCCGCTGCCCCTACGCCGAGCGCACCGGGGGCAAGTCCAGCAGTGAGGTGCCCGGCCTGATCGAGACCGAGGGCGGCCACCTGGTGCGCTGCCACATGAGCAGGACGGAGCGGCGGGAGCTGTGGGAGAACGAGATCAAGCCAGTGCTGGAGAGCCAGTGAGCGAGACGGTGACCGCGAACGAGCCGCTTCTTTCCGTCCAGGGGCTGGAGAAGCACTTCCCGGTGACGAAGGGCCTGCTCAAGCGGCAGGTCGGCGCCGTCAAGGCGGTCGACGGGGTCAGCTTCGACGTCTTCAAGGGCGAGACGCTCGGCCTGGTGGGGGAGTCCGGCTGTGGCAAGTCCACCACCGGCCGCCTGGTCACCAGGCTCCTTGAGCCGACCGGAGGCAAGGTCGTCTTCGAGGGCCAGGACATCACGCACATGGGGCAGGGCAGGCTCAGGCCGCTCCGCCGCGACATGCAGATGATCTTCCAGGACCCGTTCTCGTCGCTGAACCCCCGCCACACCGTCGGCACCATCGTCGGCGCGCCGTTCCGCATCCAGGGCGTGCAGACCGAGAACGGCGTCAAGAAGGCGGTCCAGGACATCCTCGCCCTGGTCGGGCTCAACCCCGAGCACTACAACCGCTACCCGCACGAGTTCTCCGGCGGTCAGCGGCAGCGCATCGGCATCGCCCGCACGCTCGCGCTCAAGCCCAAGCTCATCATCGCCGACGAGCCGGTCTCCGCGCTCGACGTGTCCATCCAGGCCCAGGTCGTCAACCTGCTGGAGGACCTGCAGAACGAGCTCGACCTGACCTACGTCGTGATCGCCCACGACCTGTCGGTGGTGCGCCACATCAGCGACCGGGTCGCGGTCATGTACCTGGGCAAGATCGTCGAGATCGCCGACCGCAAGAGCCTGTACAGCTCGCCGATGCACCCCTACACCAACGCCCTGCTGTCGGCCGTGCCCGTGCCCGACCCCAAGGCGCGCAAGGAACGCGAGCGCATCAGGCTCACCGGCGACGTGCCGAGCCCGCTCAACCCGCCGCCCGCCTGCCGCTTCCACACCCGCTGCTGGAAGGCGCAGGAGATCTGCAAGACGGTCGAGCCGCCCCTGGAGCAGCTGGCCGGCGGCCACCGCGTGGCCTGCCACTTCCCGGAGAACGCGCCCGCCGCCGCGACCGCCGCGGCGACGCAGGCCTGACCCCGGCGTGACGCGGGCCCGACGCGGGCCCGGAGACCTTGCGGCCGCCGCCCTCCTGCCGGGGCGGCGGCCTCAGGACATCGCGCCGGGCGTGATCAGCCCGGTCTCGTACGCCAGCACCACGGCCTGCACCCGGTCGCGCAGCCCCAGCTTGGTCAGCACGTTGCCCACGTGCGTCTTGACCGTCGTCTCGCTCACCACGAGCTTGGCCGCGATCTCCGCGTTGGACATGCCCTTGGCGATCAGCCGCAGCACCTCCAGCTCGCGCTCGGTCAGCCGGTCGAGGCGGGCCGGCGTGGCCTGCTCGTAGGCCGAGGGCAGCCGCTTGGAGAACCGGTCGAGCAGCCGCCTGGTCACGCTCGGCGCCACGATCGCGTCGCCCGCGGCCACCACCCGGATCGCCTGCACCAGCTCGTCGGGCGGCACGTCCTTCAGCAGGAAGCCCGAGGCTCCCGACCGCAGCGCCTCCACGATGTACTCGTCGAGGTCGAACGTGGTCAGCACCAGCACCTTCGGCACGTGCGCCGTGGGCGCGGCCTCCCGCACGATCCGGCGGGTCGCCTCGATGCCGTCGACGCCCGGCATGCGGATGTCCATGAGCACGACGTCGGGCAGCAGCGCCCTGGTCTGCTCCATTGCGCCCTTGCCGTCGCCGGCCTGGCCGACCACCGTGATGTCGGGCTCGGCCTCCAAGATCAGGCGGAATCCCGTGCGCAGCAGCGGCTGGTCGTCCACCAGCAGCACTCTGATCGTCATTGGCCGTCCTTCAACGGGAAGCTCGCCCGCACCTCGAAACCGCCCCCCGGTCGCGGACCGATGTTCAGAATTCCACCATAGAGTGCGACCCGCTCGCGAATGCCGACCAGACCGTGGCCCGGCCGGTCGGCCGCCGGCGCCGCGCCCCTGCCGTCGTCCTCGACGCGTACGTCAAGGCCCGAGGGGGCGTGCGAGACGGTGACCACCGCCTCGGCCCCGGCGCCCGCGTGCCGCAGGCTGTTCGTCAGCCCCTCCTGGACCAGCCGGTAGGCGGCCAGGTCGACCCCCGCGGGCAGCGGCCGCGGCTCGCCCTCCACGCGCAGCCGGGTGGGCAGCCCCGCCTCGCGCATCTGCTCCACCAGCACCGGCAGGTCGCCCACGCCCGGCTGCGGCCCCAGCTCGGCCCGCGCGTCGGTACGCAGCACGCCCACGATGTTGCGCATCTCGGACATGGCCAGCCGCCCGGTGTTCTCGATCGCCGACAGCGCCTCCCGCGCCAGGTCGGGATCGGCGGCCAGCACCCGGCGGGCAGCGGCCGCCTGCACCGTCATCACGCTCACGTGGTGGGCCACCACGTCGTGCAGCTCGCGGGCGATGCGCGAGCGCTCCTCGGCCCGCGCGGCCCGCGTGTCGGCCGCATGGGCCCGCTCCAGCCTGGCCGCCCGGTCGCGCAGCTCCTCCAGGTACGCCCGCCGCAGCCGCAGGCTCCGGCCCGCCCCCCAGACCGCCAGCAGCACCAGGACCGCCACCACGTGCCCGCTCGCGCCCGGCGGCAGGTCCGGCGCGGCCAGCGCCCCCAGCGCGTACGTCAGCAGCGAGACCAGCAGCCCGCCCAGCGCCACCGCCAGCCCCCGGTTGGAGGCCACCGAGTACACCAGCACCAGGCTGGACACCCCCGACGCGCCGGTGCCGTAACCCAGCGCGGTCAGCGCCGTCTCGGGGATCAGGCCGGCGCACAGCGCCGCCAGCGGCCAGCGCCTGCGCACCGCGATGGGCGCGGCGGCCACCACCAGCAGCGCCGCGCCGAGCCCGTCGGGCGCGCGCATGCTCACCGTCGTCAGCTCCGCCGGCTCCAGGCGCTCGGGCCCGTAGAGGAGGAAGAGCGTCACCGAGGCCGCGGCCACCACCACGGCCAGGACCGTGTCGTGGAACAGGGGTCGGTCGATCCGCACCGCTTCACTGTAGGCCCAGGTGAGAGCCTTGAACTCCTCCCTTCGGAGGATTAGGAGCGGCCTGTCGGAGGGCTATCGGCGGCTACAGCTCGTCGGTGGCCGCGCGCCGGTTGCTGCGCACCGTGTCGCCCGGCTGGCGGTCGGGCACCGGCGGCGGGGTGCCGCCGAACTCCGGGCACAGCGCCTGGTGGTCGCACCAGTCGCACAGCCGGCTGCGGCGCGCCCGCCACTCGCCGGTCTCCAGCGCCCGCTCGATCGCCGTCCACAGCGCCATCACCTTGCGCTCGGTGGCCAGCAGGTCGGCCTCGTCGGGGGCGTAACGCAGCACCTCGCCGCGCCCGCCCAGGTAGACCAGCTGCAACAGCCGGGGGACCTGCCCGCGCAGCCGCCACAGCACCAGCGCGTAGAACTTCATCTGGAACAGCGCCTTGGCCTCGAAGTCGGGGCCGGGCGCGCTGCCCGTCTTGTAGTCGACCACCCGGACCTCGCCGGTGGGCGCCACGTCGAGCCGGTCGACGTAGCCCCGCAGCATCAGGCCGCCCTCCAGCACCGCCTGCACGTAGAGCTCGCGCTCGGCGGGCTCCAGCCGGGTCGGGTCCTCCAGCGTGAAGTAGCGCTCCAGCATCGCCCGCGCCTGCGCCAGCCACTCGGCCTGCTCGGCGTCGTCGGCGAACATCCGCGCGTACTGCTCGTCCTCCTGCAGCAGCCGCTGCCACTGGGGCTCCAGCAGCTCCAGCGCCGCCTGCACCGACCGGCGCGGCGCCGGCAGGTCGTAGAGCCGCTCCAGCACGGCGTGCACCACGGTGCCGCGCACGGCCGCGGGGGAGGGTTTCTCGGGCAGCTGGTCGATGACCCGGAACCGGTAGAGCAGGGGACAGGTCATGAAATCGCCTGCCCGGGACGGGGAGAGAGCTCCGATGATCACCGGTTCGGTCAACGTCATGCACCGCACTCTAGGTCAAGAGCCCGACAGAATAACCCTCGCCGGGACGAGGATCACGTGATCCGGCGCGTAGCATCGAGGCAGCAACAGCACGTAATGGACGTACGAGGAGTGCGGTGAGCGAGCAGAGCCCGCGTCAGGAGTTCCCCGGCCTTCGGATGGGGCGGCCCTTCGGCATCCCGGTGTACGTCTCCTGGACGTGGTTCATCGTCGCTGCCTTCATCACCGTCATGTTCGGCCCCCGCATGCGCGACATGCTGCCCGAGCTGGACAGCACCGTCGCCTACGCGGTGGCCTTCGTCTTCGCCGTGCTGCTCTACGTCTCGGTGCTGCTGCACGAGCTGGCCCACAGCGTGCTGGCCAAGATGTTCGGCCTGCCGGTGCGCCGGATCACCCTCTACTTCCTCGGCGGCGTGTCGGAGATCGAGAAGGAGCCGCCCACGCCGGGCAAGGAGTTCCTGGTCGCCGCCGCCGGGCCGGGCCTGTCGCTGGGCCTGGCCGGGCTCGGCCTGCTCGCCGACACATACGTGATCAACGACGGCGGCATCGCCGAGGTGCTCATCTGGCAGCTGTGGGTGGCCAACCTCATCGTCGGCGTGTTCAACCTGCTGCCCGGCCTGCCGCTCGACGGCGGCCGGATGCTGCGCGCGGGCGTGTGGAAGCTGACCAGGAACCCCGGCTCCGGCACGGTCGTGGCCGCCTGGGGCGGGCGCGTGCTGGCCGTGCTGCTGGTCGTCCTGCCGTTCGCGACGTCGATGACGAGCGGGCAGGAGTTCGACCCCGTCGAGCTGCTGTGGCCGGTGGTGCTGGCCTCCTTCATCTGGATGGGCGCCACCCAGTCGCTGCGCGTGGCCCGCATCCGCGCCCGCATCCCGCAGGTCAACGCGCGCGCGCTGGCCCGCAGGGCGATCCCGGTGGCGGCCGAGACGCCGCTGGCCGAGGCGCTGCGGCAGGCCGCCGAGCAGCGGGCGGGCGCCCTGGTGGTGGTCGACCACGACGGACGGCCGGTCGCCATCGTCAACGAGGCCGCCGTCCAGGCCACCCCCGAGCACCGGCGCCCGTGGGTCGACGTCGGCTCGCTGGCCAAGGCGCTCGAACCGACCATGGTGCTGGCCGCCGACCTGACCGGCGAGCCGCTCATCGACGCCATGCGCTCGGCCCCCGCCGGGGAGTACCTGCTGGTGGAGCACGGCGGCGAGATCTACGGCGTGCTCGCCACCGCCGACGTCAACCGCGTCTTCACCGGGGTCTGACATGCCCGGCGCGTTTGCGGCTAAGGTCTTGTCCGGCCACTTCCCGTAGCCCGGCGATTTCGATGCCAGGACGGCAGGCCGATAGTCTTCTGTTTGGCCGAACTTGCACAGTAGACGGGTTGGTCGTGGTCCACCGGTTCACCGAATCGAGACGCCTGGGCCGCGACACGGCGTCGTCGTCTGGGTATGCGTATGGCTGGTGGCCGGCACGGCAGTGCGGGTGCCGTAACACCGCCGGCTTCCGGGGAGGAGAGTTGAGTGACCGAGCGCAGCGAGGGCACCGATGAGCGCAGCACGGTCGTCATGAGGGAGGGCGCATGAGCGGCCAGGGCTTCGGAGTGGTGCGTCCCCTTCCCGGCGACGGGCTGGTCGCCTACATCGGCGGCCTGCTGCTGGTGTGCGACGCGGGCGAGGCGGCCGCCGACGGCCTGATCGAGGCGCTGCGCGAGACGGCGGCCTCCGGCGGCGACGGCCGGGCGCTGGCCCGCCGCGCGGCGCAGGTGCTGGCCGCCAACATGGCGGGCGACCCGGCCACGTGCGCGGTCGCCGGTCCCGTGGGCGGCGGCGTGGCCGTCCTGGTCAGCGGCTCGGCCTCGGCCTCGGTCAGCACCTCCGGCGGCGAGACGCGCCTGGCCGGCAGCGACTCCCTCACCTGGGCCGACCGGCTGATCAGCGGCCCGGTCGAGCGCGTCGAGCTCACCCTGCCCGGCGCCGGCGACGCGCATCCCGCGGTCGGCTTCGAGGGCGGCGTCGTCCACGGCGGCGGCCTGATCGGCGACCTCACCGACCAGCCGTCGCACGTCCGTCCCCAGGGGCGGGCGGCCGACCGGCCGCTCACCAGCGAGATGCCCAACACGGCCCTGCACATGGAGCCCGACCTGGCCCCGCCGCCCGAGCGGCCCGCCGAGAGGCCGGTCGAACGACCCGTCGAGCGGCCTCCCTACCCGCTGGCCGACCAGCCGCCGATCGTCCAGGGTCCGCCCTCGGGCGCGCAGGCCGGCGTCCCGCATCCGGGCCCCCAGCCCGGTCCCCACTCCGGGCCGCCGTCGCTGGACCAGCCGCCGTTCGGGCACGAGCAGCCGCCCTTCGGCCAGGAGCAGGCGCCGTTCGGGCACGAGCAGCCGCCCTACCTTCCGCCCCAGGACCAGCCTCCCTTCCTGCCCGCGCAGGAGCAGCCCCACCCCGAGCCCCAGCAGTTCCCGTCCTACGACGAGCTGCCGCCGTCCGGCAACGGCATGGCCGACCAGCAGCAGCACATGGGCCCGCCCGATCACTTCGACCAGCCGGCCCCGCCCGTGCTCGGCCCGCCGGAGCATTTCGACCACCCGGGGCCGCCGCCGCAGGAGCAGCAGGGCGACCACGGCGACCGCCCGCTGGTCTACGGGGTCGACTGCAAGAACGACCACTTCAACGACCCCAGGGTGCCCTACTGCGCCGTCTGCGGCATCGCCCTGGTGCAGCGGACGCTGGTGCCGTACAAGGGGCCGCGGCCCTCGCTCGGCGTGCTCATCCTCGACGACGGCACGGCGCTGCCGCTGGAGAGCGACTACCTGCTGGGCCGTGACCCCGAGCGCGCGCCCGAGGTGGCGGGCGGCTCGGCCAGGCCCGCCAAGGTCACCAGCCCCGACGGCTCGGTCTCGCGCCGCCACCTGCGGGTGGCCCTCGACGGCTGGGACGTCAACCTGGTCGACCTGGGCTCGGTCAACGGCACCCAGATCCAGCCGCCCGGCGACCCCAACTTCTACGACATCCCGCCCAACGAGCCGGTCACCATCGCGCCCGGCACGACGGTGCGCGTGGGCGTCTCCCGCACGCTCCGCTTCGAGGCCCACCGGGGCTGATTCCGGCGCCCGTCCGCCCGCACCTCTTTTCCGGGGGTGCGGGCGTTCGTGTTTCCGGATAAGCGTTTACGAAATGCGCCGGGAATGGTCGGGGGTGAATGGGTGAGGGGAAATTCTCGGCGTCTGAGGGAGGGGTTAGTAAGGGTATTTCGTGGGCGTTGGGCGATATTTCGGGAAAAGTCAGGACCGGGTCCGCGGCCCTCTTCGAAAGAGAGATCCGGGCCGTCCCAAAGGGGGCGGCCGTGCCAATGAGCCGGCCGTCCCGAGGGGGCCGGAGTTCCTGAGATGCGGTCGTTCCGAGAGGGCAGGTGTTCCGAGGGTGCAGCCGTCTCGGGAGATGCGGGCGTCCCGGAGGTGCTGCCCCTCCCCGAAGAGGTGGCTGGTCGGCAGGTGCATCGGTTCGAGGGGCGCGCGTCCCTGAGGTGGCAGCTCAGAAGGGGGGCCGTGCCGACGAGGCGGTTGGGGTGGAGGGTCAGCTGGGGCGGAGGGCGCGGACGCCGCGCAGGAGCCGTACGGCCGCCTCCAGGCCCCGGGCCCCCTCCATCGCCCGCCCCGCCGCCGTCGCGTACCGGCTCAGCAGGTGTTCGTCCCCCTCCTGGAAACCCCGTCCCGCCACCCACACGAACGTGTGGTCGCGGACCTGCGCCGGCACCGGCACGGCCAGGAAACCCGGCTCGCCCATCGACTCGTCCCGCGCCAGCCGGAGCGACCCCTCCGCGGCGGCCAGCTCCTTCAGCACCCCGGACCCCGACAACCACCGCCGCACCCGCAGCGGGTCTCCCGGCGGCGCGTGGACGTGCAGCGGACGGGCGTCCCGCCGCAGCACGTCCACGTGGACGAACCCCGCGTACGCGGTCCCCGCCACGGCCGCCGCGGCGCGCGCGAGCCGATCGATCACGTCGGCGACCTCCAGGCAGGAGAACGCGGTGATGAGTTCACGCATGGCGATATCGACACGGTTGTTTGGCATCGCGGTGATTCCCTCGGGTGGAGGGCGAAGAGATCGCGCGGCCCGATCACGCGAAACTCCGAACGGTGCCCCGGAGTATCACCCTCGACGCGGCTCTTGACTACCCCTCAACAGGAAATTGCGATTTCTCCGCATTTCGCAGGCAGAGCCGGCCGAGCCGTTCACGACGGGCGCAGCCGCACCCACTCCACGTCGTCCGCCCGCGTGCCGTCGGGCTTCGGGAACAGCTCCCGGTGCAGGCTCTCCCTGCTGAAACCGGCACGTTCCAGCACCGCGTGCGAGGCCGTGTTCGCCACGTCGGTGCCCGCCACGACCCGGTGCAGGGCCGTGCGCGCGAACGCCCAGTCGACCAGCAGCCGCACCGCGCGGGTCATGAACCCCCTGCCGCGGAAGTCCGGAACCAGCGAGTAGCCGATCATGGCCTGCCCGAGCACGGGAAGGACCTGCATGAGCTGGAGGTGCCCGGCGAACGCGCCGGTGGCGGCGTCCCTGACCGCCAGCTCGATGCGCTGCCCGGTGACCCACCAGTAGCCGGTGCAGCGGCAGCGCTGCTCGTCCTCCTCCAGGGAGGCGGGCGGGGTCAGGGAGTAGGCGGTCACGCTCGGGTCGCACATCATCCGGTGGTACTCCGGGGCGTCCTCCACCGCGAGCGGCGCGAGCCGCACCACGCCGTCGGTCAGCTCGCCGCCGTCGAAGAAGGGCAGGTACGGCTCCTCGGCCGCCGCCGGCTCCCCGGCGATGCGCGCGAAGGAGACCAGGTCGACCCACCGCCCGTCGCGCAGCCGCTTGGCCCTGCGCCGCCGGCCCTCCTCGCGGAACCCGGCCCTGAGCGCGACCCTGAGGCTGGCCACGTTCTCCACCTCGGCCTGCAGCTCCACCCGGTGCACGCCCCGGTCGGTCAGCCAGTCGGACACCGCCCTGGCGGCCCGGGCGGCCACGCCCCTGCCGCGCGCCCACGGCGCCACCACGTAGCCGATCTCGGCCGTGCCCCAGCGGTCGGGCGGGCGGACCCCGATCGCGCCGGCGTACCGGCCGTCCTCGGTGACGGCCCACTCCGCGCCGCCCGACGCCCACTTGTCCTCGGCGAACTTCAGGTAGGCGCGGGCGTCCTCGATCCGGTACGGCGACGGCAGCAGCGGCAGATGCCGGGCGGTGACGGGATCGTCCATCATGCGCGCGATCGCCTCGGCGTCGGGATCGGCGGGCATTCGCAGGATCAGGGGGCCGGTGGAGATCACGTCGCGCGGGAGCATCCCCCATAGATACCGCGCGTCCGCGCGCCCGAGAAACCCATATAACCTTGCCGCCATGGGTTTCCGCAGGCATGGGCCGTTCCAGGCAGGGGATCAGGTGCAGCTCACCGACCCCAAGAACAAGCGCCACACGATCACGCTCAAGCAGGACGGCGTCTTCCACACACACAAGGGCGCCATCCCGCACAGCGAGCTGATCGGGCAGCCTGAAGGCTCCGTCGTGCGGTCCTCCGGCGGCACCGCCTACCTCGCCTTCCGCCACCTGCTCCAGGACTACACGCTGGCGATGCCGCGCGGCGCGGCCGTCATCTACCCCAAGGACGCCTCGATGATCGTCGGCATGGCCGACGTCTTCCCCGGCGCGCGGGTGATCGAGGCCGGCGTCGGCTCCGGCGCCCTGACCTGCTTCCTGCTGCGCGCCGTCGGCCCCGAGGGCCACGTCACCTCCTACGAGCGCCGCGAGGAGTTCTCCGAGGTGGCCCGCAAGAACGTGGAGAAGTTCTTCGGCGACCCGATGGACGACAACTGGCGCCTGGTCGTCGGCGACCTGGTCTCCTCGATCGACGAGGCCGACGTCGACCGCGTCATCCTCGACATGCTGGCCCCCTGGGAGTGCGTCGACGCCGCCGCCAAGGCCCTCACACCGGGCGGCGTCATCTGCTGCTATGTCGCCACCACCACCCAGATGTCCAAGACCGTGGAGGCCATTCGCGATCACGGGTGTTTCACCGAGCCTCATGCGTGGGAGACCCTGGTTCGCGACTGGCATGTCGAAGGGCTCGCGGTTCGTCCCGATCATCGGATGATCGGCCACACCGGCTTCCTCGTCAGCGCCCGCCGCATGGCAGACGGAGTGACGCCGCCACCGCGACGCCGCCGACCGAAGGGAACCACCGAGGAACTATGACAATTTGGCCACGAGGGTGCGTTGGTGCGTGACACGGGAACAGATCGCCGTGTTCATATGCTGGGAGTATTAAACGCACCATTGGGGATTATTCACCGAATACTGCATGTCACTCGACGAACACTGCCCGGCCAGGTTACGGAGGGGCCCGAGATAGGTAAGGTCCTTAGTAGTCGCCCTCGACTGGGAAGGAGGTGACGGGGCGTGGCAGCTCGCGATGATGCTGAGGCTCGAGCCGCGCAGCGCGAACGGGAGGTCGCTGATCTTTCAACACAGGTCTCCTTCCTCCAGGAGGAGATCACCGCGCTGAGGCGGAAGCTGGCCGAGTCACCCCGTCAGGCCAGAGTCCTCGAAGAGCGTCTCCAGGAGGCACAGGCGAATCTCGCGGCCGTGACAGGCCAGAACGAGCGCCTGGTGGCCACACTCAAGGAGGCCCGGGACCAGATCGTCGCTCTCAAGGAGGAGGTCGACCGGCTGGCGCAGCCGCCGTCCGGCTTCGGCACCTTCCTTGAAGCCCGAGAAGACGGCACGATCGAGGTGTTCACCGGAGGGCGCAAGCTCCGGGTGAACGTCAGCCCCGCCGTCGACGTCGACTCGCTGAGGCGTGGCCAGGAGGTCATGCTCAACGAAGCACTCAACGTGGTCGAGGCGCTCGGCTACGAAGAGGTCGGCGAGATCGTCATGCTCAAGGAACTGCTGGACGAGGGCAGGCGGGCCCTGGTCATCTCGCACGCCGACGAGGAGCGCGTCGTGCGACTGGCCGACTCGCTGGTCGGCCAGCCCATCAGGGCCGGTGACTCGCTCCTGCTCGAACCCCGCTCCGGCTACGTCTACGAGCGCATACCCAAGTCCGAAGTCGAAGAGCTCGTGCTCGAGGAGGTCCCCGACATCTCCTACGAGGAGATCGGCGGGCTCATGCGGCAGATCGAGCAGATCAGGGACGCCATCGAGCTGCCCTACCTGCACGCCGACCTGTTCCGCGAGCACAAACTGCGTCCCCCGAAGGGCGTGCTGCTCTACGGCCCGCCCGGCTGCGGCAAGACGCTCATCGCCAAGGCGGTCGCCAACTCCCTGGCCAAGCAGGTCGCGGAGAAGACCGGCCAGTCCGGCAAGAGCTTCTTCCTCAACATCAAGGGCCCGGAGCTGCTCAACAAGTACGTCGGCGAGACCGAGCGGCACATCCGCCTGGTCTTCCAGCGGGCGCGGGAGAAGGCCTCCGAGGGCACCCCGGTGATCGTGTTCTTCGACGAGATGGACTCGATCTTCCGCACCCGTGGCTCCGGCGTCTCGTCCGACGTGGAGAACACCATCGTCCCTCAGCTGCTGTCGGAGATCGACGGCGTCGAGGGCCTGGAGAACGTCATCGTGATCGGCGCCTCCAACCGCGAGGACATGATCGACCCCGCGATCCTGCGGCCGGGCCGCCTGGACGTGAAGATCAAGATCGAGCGGCCCGACGCCGAGGCGGCCAAGGACATCTTCTCCAAGTACCTGCTGGCCGACCTTCCCCTGCACCCCGACGATCTGTCCGAGCACGGCGACTCTCGCGAGGCGACCATCCACGGCATGATCCAGAGTGTGGTGGAGCGCATGTACACCGAGAGCGAGGAGAACCGCTTCCTCGAGGTGACCTACGCCAACGGTGACAAGGAAGTCCTCTACTTCAAGGACTTCAACTCCGGCGCGATGATCCAGAACATCGTCGACCGGGGCAAGAAGATGGCCATCAAGCAGTTCCTGGAGAGCGGGCAGAAGGGTCTGCGGGTGCAACACCTGCTCACCGCCTGCGTCGACGAGTTCTCCGAGAACGAAGACCTGCCCAACACCACCAACCCCGACGACTGGGCCCGCATCTCCGGCAAGAAGGGCGAGCGGATCGTCTACATCCGCACGCTGGTCTCCGGCAAGCAGGGCACCGAGGCCGGCCGTTCGATCGACACGGTCGCCAACACCGGCCAGTACCTGTAGGGAACGTCTGGAAAGGGCCGCGCGGCCGCCCGCGCGGCCCTTTCCATGCCCGCCGGGCAAAGCGCCCTTTCCATGCCCGCCGGGCAAAGCTGTCTGGAAGAGACGGGGCCGGCTTCCCGAGGAGAGCGGGGAACCCGCCGGGGTGACCTTCGGGGGAGGCGTCCGGGAGAGAGCCGGGGGAAGCCACCCGGGCCGGCGCGGGGGAGAGCCGGGGCGCTTCTGGGAGATGGGCGCGCGACTTCCGGGGAGGCGGGGGCGTCCTCTTGAGGACAAAGCGTGCTTCTTCTTGAGGAGAGAGCGCGTGAGTTCCTGGGAGAAGGGGGCGCGACACGCGTCATCCGCCGTACAAGCCGCCCGGGTGAGGCGCACACTGGGGCCTGTGACGGTCCGTAAGCGGGTGGACGTCCGCGTCGAAGGCGTCGTCCAGGGCGTGGGGTTCCGCCCCTTCGTGTATTCGCTGGCCAGCAGGCTCGGCCTGGCCGGCCGCGTGCGCAACGACGTCGAGGGGGTGTTCATCGAGGTCGAGGGCGCCCTGGCCGGGGTCGAGGAGTTCCTGACCGCGCTGGAGCGCGACGCGCCCGCCCTGTCGGAGATCGAGAGCGTCACGGTCGTCAGCGGCCCGCCCGCGGGGCACCGGGGCTTCAGCATCGCCGCCGGCGACCCGGCCGGCCCGCGCCGCGCCCTCGTCCCGGCCGACCTCGCCACCTGCGACGACTGCCTGCGCGAGCTGGCCGACCCGGCCGGCCGGCGCCACCGCTACCCGTTCATCGCCTGCGCCAACTGCGGGCCGCGCTTCACCGTCGTGCGCGGCGTGCCCTATGACCGGCTGCTGACCACCATGGCCCGGTTCGCGATGTGCGCCGGCTGCTCGGCCGAGTACCACGACCCCGGCGACCGTCACTTCCGCGCCGAGTCCACCTGCTGCCCGGCCTGCGGCCCGTCCCTGCGCCTGCTGGACGCCCGCGGCGCCGAGCTGTGCGGCGACCCGGTCACCGCCTGCGCGACCCTGCTGCGGGCCGGCCGCGTCGTCGCCGTCAAGGGGCTGGGCGGGTTCCACCTGGCCGTGCCCGCCGCCCACCAGGAGGCCGCCGCGGCGCTGCGGGCCCGCAAGCACCGCGCGGAGAAGCCGTTCGCCGTCATGGTCGCCGACCTCGACCAGGCCCGGCGGCTGTGCGCGGTCGACGGGCAGGGCGCCGCGCTGCTCACCGGCCGCGCGCGGCCGATCGTGCTGCTGCCCCGGCTGCCCGGCGCGCCCGTCGCCGACGCCGTCGCGCCCGGCAGCCGCGACCTCGGCCTGATGCTGCCCTGCACGCCGCTGCACCACCTGCTGCTCGCGGAGGTGGCCGAGCCCATGGTCCTGACCAGCGGCAGCGTCGGCGACGAGCCCATCGCCTACGAGGACGCCGACGCGGTCACCCGGCTCGGCGGCATCGCCGACGCCTTCCTCGTCCACGACCGGGCCATCCACGTCCCCGCCGACGACTCGGTGCTGCGTCCCTGGTCGGGCGGGCACACCGTGCTGCGCCGCGCCCGCGGCCACGCGCCCGAGCCGCTCACGCTGCGCCGTCCCGCGCCCCGGCCGGTGCTGGCCTGCGGCGCCGAGCTGCGCAGCACCTTCTGCCTGGTACGCGGCCGCCGCGCGTTCCTGTCCCAGCACATCGGCGACCTGGACGACCAGGAGACCCTGCGCTCCTTCGTCGAGGGCATCGACCACTTCTGCGGCCTGTTCGACATCCGTCCCGAGGTCGTCGCGCACGACCTCGACCCCGGCTACCTGTCCACCAGGCACGCCCTGGAGCTGACCGGCGTCGAGCTCGTCGGCGTCCAGCACCACCACGCCCACATCGCCTCCTGCCTGGCCGACAACGGCGAGACCGGCCCGGTGATCGGCGTGGCCCTCGACGGCCCCGGCCACGGCCTCGACGGCACGCTGTGGGGCGGCGAGTTCCTGCGCGCCGACCTGACCTCCTTCCACCGGCTCGGCCACCTGGCCCTGGTGCCGATGCCCGGCGGGGCCGCCGCGCTCCGCCAGCCGTGGCGCATGGCCGCCGCCTACCTGCGCGACGAGCACCCCGGCCTGGACGTCGTCCGCCGCAACGCCGCCCACTGGCCCGACGTGCTCGCCCGGACCCGCACCGGGCTCGGCGCGCCCATGACCTCCAGCGCCGGGCCGCTGTTCGACGCCGTCGCGGCGCTGCTCGGCATCCGGGACGCCGTCACCTACGACGGGCAGGCGGCCGCCGAGCTCGAACAGCGCGCCGACCCGGCCGAGAGCGGCTCGTACCCGGCGACCATCACCGAGGGCGACCTGCTCGTCGTGCACGCCGCCGACCTGGTCCGGGCCGCCGCCGCCGACGTCGCGGCCGGGGTGGCCACCGGCTCGATCGCGGGCCGCTTCCACAACGGCGTGGCCGACGCCGTCGTGCGCTGCTGCGTCATGCTCAGGGACGGCACCGGCCTGAACACCGTGGCGCTGTCGGGCTCGGTGCTGCAGAACGCGCTGCTGCTCGAACGGGCCGTCGAGCGCCTGCGCGGTGCCGGGTTCCGGGTGCTCACCCACACCCGGGTGCCGCCCGGCGACGGCGGGCTCAGCCTCGGCCAGGCCGCCGTGGCCGCCGCCCGCGACCGCTCGTCGTGACATGCGGCCGGGCGCGCCCGCCAGGCACCCGGGAACGCCCGTCCTAGCATGGCGATCATGCACTTCTTCAACCCCGGCCGCACGCCCTACTCCGAACGCGACCGTGAGCTGATCGGTGTGGAGCACGCCCGGCTCGCCCGCGCCCACTTCGCCCGGCACCCCGCCTACCGGCCCACGCCCGTGCACACCCTGACCGATCTGGCCGGGGCGGGCACCGTGCACGTCAAGGACGAGAGCGGCCGCATGGGCCTGGGCAGCTTCAAGGCGCTCGGCGGGGCCTACGCCGTGCACCGGCTGTCCGAACGCGACGGCGGCGGCACCACGTACGTCTGCGCCAGCGCCGGCAACCACGGCATCTCGGTCGCGGCCGGGGCCAGGGAGCTCGGCGCGCACTGCGTCGTCTACCTCAGCGAGCAGGTGCCCGAGCCGTTCGCGCACCGGCTGCGCGCCCTGGACGCCGAGGTCCGCCGCGAGGGCGGCGACTACGACGCCAGCCTGGCCGCCGCCCTGCACGCCTCCCAGGAGCACGGCTGGCGCCTGGTCGCCGACACCTCCTGGGAGGGCTACGACGACATCCCCCTGGACGTGATGCGCGGCTACACCGTCCTGTTCGACGAGATCGAGATCCCGCCCACGCACGTGTTCGTGCAGGCCGGGGTGGGCGGGCTGGCCGCCGCCGCGGCCGGGTACGCGCGCGACCGCTGGGGCGAGCAGCCGCGGATCGTCGTGGTCGAGCCCGACGGCGCGCCCTGCCTGCTGGAGAGCGCCCGCGCCGGACGCCCGGTGCACGCGACCGGTTCGCCCACGCGCCTGGGCAGGCTCGACTGCCTGGAACCGTCCCTGATCGCCTTCGACCTGCTGAGCCGGCAGGCCGACCTGTTCCTCACCGTGTCCGACGAGCAGGCCGCCGAGGCCGCCGCGCTGCTGGCCGAGCGCGGGGTGGCGCTGTCGGAGTGCGGCGCGGCCGGGGCCGCCGGGCTGCTCGCCCTCGATCCCGGGACCCGCGAGGCGCTCGCGCTGGGCCCGGCGGCCCGCGTGTTGCTGGTGGGAACAGAGGGACCTGTGGAACCAAAGTGATCAGCGGGTCGTCAAAGGGGCGTGCATCAAGCTAACCGGCCAAAGCATGCTCGGGGAGACGGCCGGTTGGCCGAGCTCGACCTGCTGCGTTTCCTCGCCGCCCTGGCGGTCGTCGCCTTCCACTACCTGGTGGCCTTCGCCTCGGTCTGGGGGGCCAGGCCCGCCGCGCTGTTCCCCGCGGTGGCGCCCTTCGCCGGGCTGGGCATCCTCGGCGTCGAGCTGTTCTTCGTCATCAGCGGGTTCGTCATCCTCATGACGGTGTGGGGGAGGGGCCTCGGGGCGTTCGCGCGGTCGCGGCTGGTGCGGCTCTACCCGGCGTACTGGCTGAGCCTCGGCGCGGTGGCGGCCCTGTACGGGCTGACCGGCGCCACCGCGCTGGACCCAAAACTTTCACCAGGCCAGTACCTGGTGAACGCCACCATGTTCCAGCGGCTGTTCAAGGTGGCCGACGCCAGCGGCGTCTACTGGTCGCTCTGGGCCGAGCTTCGGTTCTACCTGCTGATCGCGATCCTGGTGATCGCCGGCGTCACGTACGGGCGCGTGCTGGTGTTCTCGGGCGTCTGGCTGGCCGCCGCGCTGGCCGCCAGGTTCGTGGAGAACGACCTGCTGAACGAGATCGTCATGCCCGACTACGCCCCCTACTTCGTCGCCGGCATGGCCCTGTATCTCATCCACCAGAACCGCAAGGCCCTGCTCCCGTGGCTGTACGTGGCCGCCGGATACGCCATGGCCATCCCCGCCGCGCTGGGCCGCGTGCACCGCCGCATCGACGCCGCCGGGTTCAAGAACATGCCCGTCACCGACACCAGCGTGATCGTCACGCTCACCCTGATCTTCGCCGCCATGGCCCTGGTCGCCCTCGGCCTGATCCGCCTCAAACCCTCCAGGACGCTCACCGCGCTCGGCGCCACCACTTACCCGCTTTACCTCTTCCATGGGGTCGCCGCGGCGGCGCTCATCCCGCTGCTCACCGGCGACCTGCCCCCCTGGACGGTGGCCCTGGTCACGACTCTGGCCGCCGTCGTGCTGTCGTATCTGATCTACTCCTTTGCCGAACGGCCCATCCAGCGACTCCTCAAGCCCCGCAGATCACCGCAAACCACAACAAGCTCCGCCGTACAGATTCAGAAGGCGTCGGTGCCATAACTCTGTGGCCTCGGGGCACTGTGAAGGGCATAGGCTCGGGCATATAAACGGCGGATAGGCAGATCCGGACGAACAGAGGGTGTTGCATGACGGTGCGTCGGGTGATGGGCATCGAGACCGAATACGGCATCTCCGTACCAGGTCAGCCAGGCGCCAACGCGATGGTGACCTCCTCCCAGGTCGTGAACGCCTACCTGGCCGCCTCGGCGGCCCGCGCGCGCAGAGCACGATGGGACTTCGAGGAGGAGAACCCGCTCCGCGACGCGCGCGGCTTCGACCTGGCCCGCGAGGTCGCCGATCCGAGCCAGCTCACCGACGAGGACCTCGGGCTGGCCAACGTCATCCTCACCAACGGGGCCAGGCTCTACGTCGACCACGCCCACCCGGAGTACTCCTCGCCGGAGTGCACCAACCCGCGGGCCGCGGTCATCTGGGACAAGGCCGGCGAACGCGTGATGTACGACGCGGCCACTCGCGCCTCGGCGATCCCGTCCAACGCGCCGATCCAGCTCTACAAGAACAACACCGACGCCAAGGGCGCCTCCTACGGCTGCCACGAGAACTATCTGATGCGGCGGGCCACGCCGTTCGCCGACATCGTCCGGCACCTGACGCCGTTCTTCGTCTCGCGGCAGGTCGTCACCGGCGCGGGCAAGGTCGGCATCGGCCAGGACTCCCGCGGCGAGGGCTTCCAGATCAGCCAGCGCGCCGACTTCTTCGAGGTCGAGGTCGGCCTGGAGACCACGCTCAAGCGGCCCATCATCAACACCCGCGACGAGCCGCACGCCGACCCCGAGAAGTACCGCCGGCTGCACGTGATCATCGGCGACGCCAACATGTCGGAGATCTCCACCTACCTCAAGCTCGGCTCCACCGCGCTCGTCCTGGCCATGATCGAGGAGGGCTTCCTGACCCGCGACCTGGCCGTGGAGAACCCCGTCCAGTCGCTGCGAGCGGTCAGCCACGACCCGACCTGCCGCTACGAGATCCCGATGCGCGACGGCCGCAAGCTCACCGCCGTGCAGCTCCAGATGGAGTACCTGGAGCAGGCCCGCAAGTACGTCGAGGAACGCGGCACCGCCCAGGACGAGATGAACAAGGACGTCCTCGACCGCTGGGAGTCCGTGCTCACGCGCCTGGCCGAGGACCCGATGCAGCTCTCGCGCGAGCTCGACTGGGTCGCCAAGCTGGAGCTCCTGGAGGGCTACCGCACCCGCGACAGCCTGCCCTGGTCCCACCCGAGGCTGCAGCTCGTCGACCTCCAGTACTCCGACATCCGTCCCGACCGCGGCCTGTACAACCGGCTCGTGGCGCGCGGGCGCATGCAGCGCCTGATCAGCGAGGAGGAGGTCGAGCGCGCGATCGAGCTGCCGCCGACCGACACCCGCGCCTACTTCCGCGGGCGCTGCCTGAGCCAGTACAGCGAGTCGGTGGCCGCCGCCTCCTGGGACTCGGTGATCTTCGACATCCCCGGCCGGGAGTCCCTGCAGCGCGTGCCCACGCTCGAACCGCTGCGCGGCACCAAGGCCCACGTCGGCGAGCTGTTCGACCGCTGCCGCACCGCGGCCGAGCTGGTCGCGGCGCTGACCGGCAGCGGGGAGTGACCGGGGCCCCGGGCGGTCCCGGGGCTCACAGCAGGCCGATGCCGAGCGTCAGCGTGCCCGCGGCCAGCGACGCGCCGCCTACCGCGGTCAGCCAGATCAGCCGGTTCGGCTTGGTGTCGCGCGGACGCAGCACCGACAGGAAGAAGCCCAGCGGCATCAGGATGGGCGCGGCCACGATGAGCGTGCGCGTCAGCGCCTTCACGCCTTCTGACAGGCTCGCCTGGTCCACGTACACCATCGCGACCAGGCTGAACAGCACCAGGACGCCCGCGTGCGCGTGCCCGGCCCGCCACAGGCCCCTGCGGACGGGGTTGTCCAGATAGCCCGGCTCGTTGCGCATGAGGAAACGCAGCAGCGTCACGCCGCCGAAGGCGACGCCGGGAACTGTGATGAGGAGCACACCTGCCGTGTGCAGCGACGAAGGCGACATGTCGGGATCTCCTTGTGTATAGGTGGATCCATTATTGGATAGGACTGCTATCCAGTCAAGCCGCCAAGATCGCAGGGTGTTCGACGCGAAATGTCGTCCGGTTCGGGGAAGATATGCCTTAGAGGCAGTCCCCCAAGCGGAGGTAGGACATGGCAACCAAGGACACCGGCGGGCAGAAGCAGACCGGCCGGCGTGAGGCCGAAGTTGAGGAGACCGAGGCCTCGGCGGCGCCGGACGTGCAGGAGCGACAGGAGAAGCTCACTGACGATGTCGACGCGATCCTGGACGAAATCGACGAAGTGCTCGAAGAGAACGCAGAGGAATTCGTGCGTTCCTATGTGCAAAAGGGTGGCGAGTAGGGCCAGTAGGGCCTTGTCCTCACCGCTCTGACCATGGGGAAGGGTGAGCCCCGGCCGGCCCGGCCGGGGCTCACTCCTCGGGCCCTGCCGGGTCCGGCGTCCGGCCGGGCGCCGTGTAGTCGACCGCCACGCCGAGCAGCCTGATCGGGCGGTCCAGGTCGAAGCGGCCCAGCGCGGCGAGCGCCGCCTCGGTCAGCGCCACGGGGTCGGCCGTGGGCTCGGGGAGCGTGCACTGCCGGGTACGGGTCAGGAACGGGGTGAAGCGCACCTTGACCGTCACCCGCGCGCAGAGACGCCCGGCCGCCACGGCGTCGCGGGCGACCTGCCCGGCGAGATCGGCCACCTGGCCGGCGACGGCCTCGCGATCGGTGAGGTCACGCGGGAAGGTGATCTCGCGGCTGTGACCGCGGGCCACCCAGGGAGTGGTGTCCACCTCGGCCTCGCCCTTGCCGAGGGCCAGATAGCGGTACCAGGGGCCGTTCACCGGGCCGAAGGCGCGGGCCAGCTCGGCGGGGTCGGCGGCGGCCAGCTCGGCGACCGTGCGCAGGCCGAGCGCGGCGAGCTTGCTCGCCGTCCGGGCGCCGATGCCCCACAGCGCGTCGGTGGGCCGGTCGTTCATCACCTCGGCCCAGTTCTCGCCGGTCAGGCGGTAGACGCCGGCCGGTTTGGCGAAGGCCGAGGCGAGCTTGGCCTGGTGCTTGTTGTCGCCGATGCCGACCGAGCAGCTCAGCGTGGTGCGGTCGAGCACGACCCGCCGCAGGTCGGCCGCCAGCGCCTCGGGGTCGTCGGTCGTGGCGCCGACGAACGCCTCGTCCCAGCCCCACACCTCCACCTGCACCGGAAGCTCGCGCAGGGCGGCCATGACGCGCTCGGAGGCGGCCTCGTAGGCGGGCGGGTCGCTGGGCAGGAAGACCGCGTCGGGGCAGCGCCGCAGCGCGGTGCGCAGCGGCATGCCGGAGCGCACGCCGTGCGCGCGGGCCTCGTAGGTGGCGGTCGCGGCGACCGTGCGCGGCTGGGCGGGGTCGCCGGAACCGCCCACGACGACCGGCCTGCCGCGCAGCTCGGGATGGCGCAGCAGCTCGACGGCGGCGATGAACTGGTCGAGGTCGACGTGCAGGATCCAGGACCTGGCCATGAGTCCAGTATGCGAGGCGGGCCCCCGGGGTCACAGCAGCCGGTCGTCCCGGTAGACCAGGGCGCGGCGCGGCACGGCCCAGCGGGCGGCGCCGAGCGGCGGCTCCTCGCCCTCCGGCACGACGGCCTGGATGAGCGCGTCCGGGGACTCCAGGGTGATGAGGGTGTGGGTGCCCATGTTCTCCAGGACGGAGACGACGCCCGGGAAGGCGTCGGGGCGCTCGGCGGCGGACAGGTCCATGTACTCCGGGCGTACGCCGTACGTCACGGGGGCGTCGTCGTCCGGGGCCAGGCCGTCGGGCAGGGGGCGCAGGGCGCCGGCCACCTTGAGCCCGGAGCCGGTGACCTGGGCGGGCAGCAGGTTCATCGGGGTGGAGCCGATGAAGGAGGCCACGAACGTGGTGGCCGGCCGGTGGAAGATCTCCGCCGGGGTGCCCACCTGGATCATCGAGCCCCTGGACATCACGGCGATGCGGTCGGCCAGCGCGAGCGCCTCGGCCTGGTCGTGGGTGACGAACACGGTGGTGACGGCCAGCTCCCGCTGCAGCCGCTTGAGGAAGGTGCGCGCCTCCAGGCGCAGGCGGGCGTCGAGGTTGGACAGCGGCTCGTCGAACAGGAACGCGGCCGGATGGCAGGCGATCGCGCGGGCCAGCGCCACCCGCTGCTGCTGGCCGCCCGACAGCTCGGACGGACGCCGCAGCAGCAGCTCGGTGAGGCTGAGCCGGGCCGCGACCTCGGCCGCCTTCTCCGCCCGCCGGGCGCGGGGGACCTTCCTGATGCGCAGCGGGTAGGCGATGTTGGCGGTGACGTCCATGTGGGGGAAGATCGCGTAGTCCTGGAAGACCATGGCGACGTCGCGCTCGCCCGGCGGCAGCGCGGTGACGTCCCTGCCGTTGATGGCGACCGTCCCGGAGGTGGGGGTCTCCAGGCCGGCGATGCTGCGCAGGAGGGTGGTCTTGCCGCAGCCGGAGGGGCCGAGCAGGGCGAAGAACTCGCCGTCCTCGACGGTGAGCGCGAGGTCGTCGAGCGCGCGTACGCCTCCGGGGAACACCTTGGTCAGGCCGTGCAGGGAGATCAACGCTTGATTCCTCCGTGGAAGCGGAAACCGTACCGCTGGGAGACGAACAGGTACATCAGCACCACCGGCAGGGAGTACAGCAGCGAGAAGGCGGAGATGAGGTCGAGCCGGGGCGCGCCGCCCTCGGTGTAGAGCGTGTAGAGGATGATCGAGCCGGGCGCCTTCTCCGGGTCGCGCAGCAGGATGAACTGGAACAGGAACCCGCCCCACACGCTGGCCAGCGCCCACACGGCGATGGTGGCCAGCCCCGGCCGGACGAGCGGGACCACGATGTGCCGCAGGATCTGCAGCGACGAGGCGCCGAAGACCCGGGCCGACTCCTCGTAGGAGGTGGGCGTCTCGTCCATGAAGTCCTTCAGGATGAAGATCGCGGCGGGCAGCAGCCCGGCCGAGACCACGAGGACGACGCCGAGATGGGTGTCGATCAGGCCGAGCCGGGTGGCCAGCTCGAAGATCGGCACCATCGCCGCGGTGCCGGTGACCACGGACGACAGCAGCAGAAGCAGGTAGAGCAGGACGTCGCGGCCGGGCAGCCGCACCCGCGAGAGGGCGTAGGCGGCCAGCGCCGACAGGACGACGACCAGCGCCGCCGCCCCGCCCCCCTGGATCAGGGAGTTGCGGATCGAGCCCAATGCGTACGGGTTGTCCAGGACGGCGGCGAAGTTGCGCAACGTGAACTCGGGGATCGACGTGGTGATCGTCGGCGTGGCGTCGAAGGGCGCGCCGGCCAGCCAGAGCATGGGCAGCGCGAAGAAGGCCAGGACGACGGCGACGAACACGGTGGCGGCCAGCCGTCCGAGCGTGTGGCGGATCATGCGGGCGGTCCTCCGGCGGCGGCGGCCTCCCGGGTGCGGCGGCGTCCGCGCAGCAACCGCAGGTAGGCCAGGGCGAAGACGAGGTTGATCAGCAGGATGAGGAAGGAGATGGCGGCGCCGACGCCGAGCTGCCCGTCCTGGAGGGCGACGCGGTAGACGTACACGGGCAGGATCTCCGAGCGGCCCTCGGGCCCGCCGCCGGTCAGCACGAACGGCGTGAAGTCGTTGAACGTCCACAGGCTGATCAGCAGCAGGTTCGTCAGCACGTGCCGCCTGATGGCGGGCAGCACCACGTCGCGCAGCTGCTGCGGCACGCTCGCGCCGGCCAGCCTGGCGGTCTCCAGGTGCGAGGGCGGCACGTTCTCCAGGGCGGCCGAGTAGAGCATCATCGAGAACGCGGTGCCGCGCCACACGTTGAAGACGATGATCGACAGCAGCGGGTAGTCCAGCAGCCAGGCGAACCCGGGCGTGTGCAGCAGGGCGTTGAGCGTGCCGTCGTCGCGGTCGAGCAGCGCGAACCACAGCATGCCGACCACGGTGCTGGGCAGGATCCACGACAGCAGCACCGCGCCCTCGACGACCCGGCGCAGCGGGCCGGTGCGCGAGCGCAGGATCCAGGCCAGGGCGAACCCCAGCCCGGCCTGCCCGACGACGGCCGAGCCGCCGACGTACAGCAGGGTGAGCCACAGCGAGGACAGGAAGCGCGGGTCGGCGAGCGCGGCGGTGTAGTTGTCCAGCCCGACGACCTGGGGGTCGGCGGCGGCCAGGCCGGTCAGCCGGTAGTCGGTCAGGCCGAGGTAGATGGTCCACAGGGCGGGGAAGAGCAGGAAGACGCCGATCAGGACCAGGGCGGGCAGGACGAACGCGACCGCCCTGCCCCGGCCCAGCCCCGCGGCGTCAGCCGCCGACGTTGGCCGCGCCACCGACCAGTCCCTCCAGCTTGACCCGGTACGCCGCGGCCGCCTCCTCGGCGCTCTTCCCGGCCACCACGGCCGCGGTGGCCTCCTGCAGGGCGGTGGAGACCTGCGGGTAGACGGCCAGGCCCGGCCGGTAGGCGGTGATGGGCAGCACCTCGTCGGCGACGAACTTGAGCATGGGGTCGGCGCTCAGCACCTCTTCGTTGACGTCGGTACGGGCGCTGACGCGGGCCTGCCCGGCCAGCTGCGACTTGGTCGCGGCGGCCGAGTGCATGAAGGCCAGCAGCTCCCAGGCCGCCTTGGGGTTCTTGGAGAAGGGGTTGAGCACGCGGACGGCCCCGCCGGACATGCTGACGAAGTCCTGGCCGCGGATGCCGCCGCCGGGCTGCTTGGCCGGGATCTTGGCATAGCCCACGACCTGGTCGCGGTCGGGCATGGGGGCGACCCCGGCCTTGGGCTCGATGACCGAGCGCCAGAAGTAGTCGCTCTCGGCCAGGATGGCGATCTTGCCGGCGGCGAACTGCGCGAAGGACTTGTCGCGGCCCTTGGCCTCCTGCTGGAGCTTGGGGTCGCCGAGCCCGCTGCCGCCGTAGACCTGCTGGTAGAAGCCCAGGACGTCCTTGACGGCCTGGGAGGCCCCGGTCCACTTGCCCGAGGCGTAGATCTCCGCCCCGGCGCCGGCCAGCAGGGGCAGCACGCCCTGCATGGTGGTGGCCTCGCCCATGGCGGTGCCGGCGTCGATCTGGATCGGCGTGGGCACCCCGGCGGTCTTGAGCTTGACGCCGGCGTCGATGATCTGCTGCCAGCCGGTCGGCTGCCAGGTCTCGGGCAGCCCGGCCTTCCTGAACAGCGCCTTGTTGTAGAACAGCACGCGGCCGTCGGTGCCCTGGGGCAGGCCGTACTTCTTGCCGTCGAAGATGCCGAGGCCCTGGACGGCCTGCGGGATCTGCGACCAGCCCTCCCACTGCTCGACGCCGGCGCCGCCGACCTCGGTGAGCGGCTTGATGTATCCGGCCTGGGCGAACTCGCCGACCCAGATGCCGTCGAGGTCGATGACGTCGGCCCCGGTCCTGGACTTGAGGTCGAGAGCGATCTTGGTCTTGTACTGCTCGTCGTCCACGCCGTTGCCCTGGAAGAGCACCTTGACGTTCTGGTGGGTCTTCTCGAACTCGGGGATGACCCACTTCTTGATCCAGGCGGCGGACTCGGAGTTCTTGCCGCCCTCGATGGAGTTGGCGGTGATGGTGAGGGTGACGCTGCCCCCGGACTGGCTGCCGGAGCCGCAGGAGGTGAGGGCCAGGACGGCTGCGGCCGCGACGAGCGCGGGCCGGCTGGGGAGTCGCAAGTCGGCCTCCTGTTCAGGACGTGCAGACATACCGACAATCGCACGGGGTGTGGCGGGCGTAAAGAAACGATCTGATGAACGGTTCGCCGTGAGCTGATCGTGGGAAGTGCAGACAGCGACGCAACATGAGTAGGGTCGGCCTAAGACACTGATGTTGGGAGGGAGTCGCGTGGCACCGAACAGGGATCTGCCCGTCGGCCTGGTGGACCAGCTTTTCCGAAACTCAGGGAACTCCTCGTTCACCGAGTTCGTCGGCTCTTACGCGCCCGAGTTGCTGCCGCAGCGTCACCAGGCGCTGGCCACTCCGATCGGCGACCAGGTCCCGCACGCGACCACGATCGTGGCCGCCACCTTCGCCGGCGGCGTGGTGATGGCGGGCGACCGGCGGGCCACGTCGGGGAACATCATCTCGCAGCGTGACATCGAGAAGGTCTTCCGCGCCGACGACTACTCGTGCATGGGCATCGCGGGCACGGCCAGCACCGGCATCGAGATGGCCCGCCTCTACCGCGTGGAGCTGGAGCACTACGAGAAGATGGAGGGCCGCACGCTGTCGGTGGCGGGCAAGGCCAACCGCCTGGCCACCATGATCCGCGGCAACCTCGGCATGGCGATGCAGGGCCTGGTGGTGGTGCCGCTGTTCGCGGCCTACGACCCCGACCGCGACGAGGGCCGCATCTTCAGCTACGACGTGGCGGGCGGCCCCTACGAGCGCGACCGGTTCGACGCCATCGGCTCCGGCTCGATCTTCGCCCGCGGCTCGCTGAAGAAGCTCTACCGCGACGGCGCCTCGGCCGACGACATGGTGATGACGGTGATCCAGGCCCTCTACGACGCGGCCGACGACGACTCGGCGACCGGCGGTCCCGACGTGTCCAGGAAGATCTGGCCGATCGTGTCGGTGATCGACGCCGACGGCTTCCGCAGGCTGACCGACCAGCAGGTGGCCGCCAAGGTCGAACAGATGCTGGAGGCCCGGATGATCTCGCCCGACGGCCCCATCGCCCCGCTGCGCTAGAAAGGACCACTGCCCGTGTCCATGCCTTTTGGATATGCGTCCCCTGAGCAGATCATGCGGGACAAGGCCGACTACGCGCGCAAGGGCATCGCGCGGGGCCGGTCGGTCGTCGTGTTGCAGTACGTCGACGGCATCCTGTTCGTGGCGCCCAACCCGTCCCGGGCGCTGCACAAGATCAGCGAGATCTACGACCGCATCGGGTTCGCCGCCGTCGGCCGCTACAACGAGTTCGAGGAGCTGCGCCTCGGCGGCATCCGCTACGCCGACATCAACGGCTACACCTACGACCGCTCCGACGTGACCGGCCGCGGGCTGGCCAACCTCTACGCCTCCAACCTGGGCCGCATCTTCACCGAGTCGATCAAGTCGCTGGAGGTGGAGGTCGTCGTCGCCGAGGTCGGCGACACCCCCGACGGCGACGCCATCTACCGGCTGACCTTCGACGGCTCGGTGTTCGACGAGCACGGCTTCGCGGCCATGGGCGGCCAGGCCGACGCCGTGGCCGGGCGGCTCAAGGAGCGCTACCGCGAGTCGATGTCGCTGGCCGACGCCCTTGAGGTGGCGCTGACCGCGCTCACCGAGCCGGGCGGCGAGCGGCCGCCGGTCGCCCAGCTGGAGGTGGCGGTGCTCGACCGCAACCGCGAGCACCGCAAGTTCCTGCGGCTGACGGGCGCGCGGCTGGAGCGCCTGCTCGCCCAGACGACGACGTCCGCCACGCCGCCCGCCACGCCGCCCGCGGCCCCGCCGACCGGGCCCGCCGACGAGTCGTCCGCGTCGTCCGCGTCGTCCGAGGCGCCTGAGACCCCGCCTGCGCCGCCCGCCGCGCCGCCGACCGGTCCGCCCACGGGCCCCGAGGGCGACGTCGACGACGGCTCCGGGCCGCTCTGAGCCTTCGAAGATCGCCGGGACAGGGCGAGGGCCGCGGTGACGGCCCTCGCCCTGTCCCGTGAGGCCACCGCGTCCCATGAGGCCACCGCCCGGTACAGGGGGCCGGTACAGGGGGCCGGTACAGGGGGCCCGGTAGAGGGGCCGCGCTGTGTGACCTGTATCACTGGCGTGGCGGTGAACCCCGGGGCGCGAGGCGGGATCTCAGCAAGCGTGAACACAACGATGCGCACCCTCCTCGCCGGTGGCGCCGCCGCCGCCGCGCTGCTGGCCTCCGGCGTCGCCGCCCACGCGGCCACGACCGCCACCGCGACCGCCACCGCGACGGCGAGCAAGTACCCGGCGTACAAGAAGCCCGCGATCTTCGGCACGAGCTTCCAGGCCGACCCCGGCCACGACTTCACCAAGGGCATCCACTCCCGCCACAACGGCATCCTGCGCGGCTGGATCACCGACGTGCGCGACGGCGTCGCCGAGTACGAGCCCATCAAGTGGAAGCGGTCCAAGACCACCGAGGGCTACTTCGTCGGCCCGCCCGAGGGCGACGTGACGGCCTACGCCTCCCCGATCGCCAAGGACGTCGTCTTCCTGTCGGCCTACGGCTGCAAGCCGGTGATGGCGGCCATGACCGTCGACCGCAACACCGGCCTGGGCGCCAAGCGCTGCCCCGCCTCCGTCCTGGTCAAGCGGCACGACAAGCAGCGGCAGCCGTCCCTCATCACGGTGCACCAGGGCAAGATCGTCAAGGTGCAGGAGATCTACACCCCGTGATCCCGGCTCCGCGCTCCGCGGGGGCGGGCGCGGACCTGGTAAAACCCACCCAGCAAATCTGGCAAATGGGACGTCCGCCGGAAAACACCTGTGAAGATCTCTCCCGATCGCCGATCCGTGGGCATAGTGTGAGGTGATGGATCGTCGCATCTTCGGGCTGGAGAACGAGTACGGCGTGACCTGCACGTTCAGGGGGCAGCGCAGGCTGTCCCCCGACGAGGTCGCGCGCTACCTGTTCCGGCGGGTCGTGTCCTGGGGCCGATCGAGCAACGTCTTCCTCCGCAACGGCGCACGTCTCTACCTCGACGTGGGCAGCCATCCTGAGTACGCAACACCCGAGTGTGACAACGTCATCGAACTCGTCACCCACGACAAGGCGGGCGAGCGCATCCTTGAGGGCCTTCTCGTCGACGCCGAGAAACGCCTGCGCGAAGAGGGCATCGCGGGTGACATCTACCTGTTCAAGAACAACACCGACTCGGCCGGCAACTCCTACGGCTGCCACGAGAACTACCTGGTGGGCCGGCACGGCGAGTTCGGCCGCCTGGCCGACGTGCTGATCCCGTTCCTGGTGACCCGGCAGATCGTGTGCGGGGCGGGCAAGGTGCTCCAGACGCCGCGCGGCGCCGTCTACTGCGTCTCGCAGCGGGCCGAGCACATCTGGGAGGGCGTCTCCAGCGCCACCACCCGGTCCCGGCCGATCATCAACACCCGCGACGAGCCGCACGCCGACGCCGAGCGCTTCCGCCGCCTGCACGTCATCGTCGGCGACTCGAACATGAGCGAGACCACGATGCTGCTCAAGGTCGGCGCGACCGACCTGGTGCTGCGCATGATCGAGGCCGGCACGGTGATGCGCGACCTGTCCCTGGAGAACCCGATCAGGGCCATCCGCGAGGTCTCCCACGACATGACCGGCCGCCGCCGGGTGCGCCTGGCCAACGGCCGGGAGGCCTCCAGCCTGGAGATCCAGCAGGAGTACCTGTCCAAGGCCCAGGACTTCGTCGACCGGCGCGGCGGCGACGCCATCACCCGCCGGGTGCTGGAGCTGTGGGAGCGCACGCTGCGCGCGGTCGAGACCGGCGACCTCGACCTGGTCTCGCGCGAGATCGACTGGGTGACCAAATACCAGCTGATCGAGCGCTACCGCAAGAAGTACGACCTGCCGCTGTCCTCGCCCAGGGTGGCCCAGCTCGACCTGGCCTACCACGACGTCCACCGCAAGCGCGGCCTGTTCTACCTGCTGCAGAAGCGCGGCTCGGTCGAGCGGGTGGCCTCCGACCTGAAGATCTTCGAGGCCAAGTCGGTGCCGCCGCAGACCACCAGGGCGCGCCTGCGCGGGGAGTTCATCCGCAAGGCGCAGGAGAAGCGGCGCGACTTCACCGTCGACTGGGTTCACCTGAAGCTGAACGACCAGGCCCAGCGCACGGTGCTGTGCAAGGACCCCTTCCGCAGCGTGGACGAGCGCGTCGACAAGCTCATCGCCGGCATGTGAGGGAACGGCCGGGGCGTGGTGTTTACCTCGGCCCTACCTCGATGTCAGGTAGGGTGACGCGAATCTGACGTCTTTTCCGAGGGAAGTCCATGCGCCGCGCTCTGGCCGTACTGGCAGCCGTGCCTTTGATCTTCTTCGCCGCCGCGTGCGGCGACACCGACGCCGGGGCGAACGGAGGCGCCACCACCAGCACCGACTCGGCCGGGCTCACCGTCACCGGGAACGTGGGCGTCAAGCCCACGGTGACCTTCCCCGCCGGCTCGCCGGCGACGAAGTCCTCCTACCAGGTGATCCAGCCCGGCACCGGCCCCGAGGTCAAGACCGGCGACAAGCTGATCGTCAACCTGACCGTCTACAACTGGGACGGCAAGGGCAACGCGATCCAGGGCTCCTCCTACGACACCAAGCAGCCCGAGACCGTCCCGGTCAACGAGCAGCTCCCGCAGGTGCTGCGCGACGGCTTCACCAAGGTCAAGCACGGCGGCCGGCTGCTGGCCGTGCTGGCCAACGACTCGGCCCCGGCGGGGCAGGCCACGGCCGGCGCCGAGCCGACCAAGGTGTTCGTGCTCGACGTGGTCGGCGCCCGGCCCCCGGCGCTGAAGGCGGCCACGGGCAAGGAGACCGGCCAGACCCTCAAGGGCGTCAAGGTGGACAACCCGGGTGGCGACAAGGCCCCGACGCTGACCACCAAGACCGGCGACAAGCCGTCCAAGGAGCTGGTGGTCAAGACCCTCATCGAGGGCACCGGCGCCAAGGTGCAGCCCACCCAGACCCTGACGGTCCACTACACGGGCAAGATCTGGGGCACCGACAGCCAGTTCGACTCCAGCTGGGAGCGCGGCGAGCCGGCCGAGTTCCCGCTCGCGAACGTGATCCAGGGCTGGCAGAAGGGCCTGGCCGGGGTGCCGGTCGGCAGCCGGGTCGTGATGAGCATCCCGCCGGACCTCGGCTACGGCGACCAGGCCCAGGACAAGATCCCCGCCAAGAGCACGCTGGTGTTCGTGGTCGACGTGCTGGCGGCCTCCTGACCGGGTGATCTCCTGACGGGCCGTCCGACGACGCGGTAGCATCTCGTGGCCCGGTGGCGTCTCGCCGCCGGGCCACTCCGTCGTGGGAGGGCAGATGCGCCGCCGTACGATCGTGCCGTCGCTGGCGTCGCTGCTGCTGGCCGCCGCCTGCACGGGCCCGACGGCCGGCGGGGCCGCGCCCAGGGCGCAGGAGAGACTCGACCTGAAGGTGGGCGGCGCGTTCGGCGCCCGGCCCACGATCGTCTTCCCGGCCGGCCGGCCCGCCGCCGATCTCCGGGTCGACGAGCTGACCACGGGCGGCGGCGACCGGCTGGCCGACGACGACGTCGCGGTCGTCCAGTACACCGCGCACGTCTGGGACGGCCGCGGCAACCGCCTGGTCGACTCCAGCTTCAACCGGGGCGTCCCGGCGGCCTTCCCGGTGGGCTCGCTGCTGCCGGGGCTCGGCAGGGCGCTGCGCGGCCGTACGGTGGGCAGCAGGGTGCTCGCGGCCGTCCCGCCCGATCAGGGCTTCGGCGCGACCCCGCCGCGTGGCGTCGGCCCGGCCGACGACCTGGTCTACGTCGTGGACATCCTGGGCGCCCACCGCAAGGGCGCCTCGGTCGAGGCGGCCGGCGGGTCGCTGTCCGGCGTCGGCGTGACCGGCGGCGAGCGGCCGAAGTTGTCGATCCCGGCCGCCGCGCCGCCGCGCGCCTTCGCCGCCAAGGTGCTGCGACGGGGGAGCGGCAGCCCGGCGCAGGCCGGGCAGCTCCTGGTCACCCAGTACGAGGGCGCGATCTGGGCCCGGCGCAAGGTCTTCGACGCCACCTGGCCGACCGGCCTGCCCAGGGCGTTCCGGATCGGCGACGGCACCGTGATCAAGGCGTGGGACAAGGCGCTGGTCGGGGTGCCGGTCGGCAGCCGGGTGCTGATGGTCGTGCCGCCCGCCTACGGCTACGGTGCGCCGGGCCATCCCGCGTACGGGATCAAGGGCTCCGACACCCTCGTGTTCGTCGTGGACGTCCTGGCGGCCTACTGAGGCTCCGTAGACTCCGGCTGTGAGCAGTGACGACGACCTGCAGGCGCTCGGCCTGCTGCACGACCCCGTGCGCCGCAGCCTGTACGAGGCCGTGACGGCCGGCGGCGGCGACGTCGGCAGGGGCGAGGCCGCCGAGGCGGCCGGCGTGTCCAGGACGCTGGCGGGCCACCACCTCGACAAGCTCGTCGAGGCCGGGCTGCTGGAGAGCGGCTTTCGCGCCCAGGACAGGAAGGGCCCCGGCAGCGGCCGTCCGGCCAAGGTCTACCGCAGGGCCAAGGGCGAGCGCACGGTCAGCCTGCCCCCGCGCGACTACGCGACGCCCGCCTCGGTGCTGGCCGACGTGGTGGAGCTGCTCGGCGCCGAGGAGCAGGCCGAGCAGGCGGCCCGCCGGGCGGGCGCGCGCATCGGCAGGGGACGCGGCGGCGAGCCCGTCGACCGGGTGCTGCGCGAGCGCGGCTACGAGCCCTACGACGAGGGCGGCGCGCTGCGGCTGCGCAACTGCCCCTTCCACCTGCTGTCCCAGGACCAGCCGCTGCTGGTGTGCTCGATGAACCTGGCGCTGTGCCAGGGGCTGCTGGAGGGCATGGGCGAGGACCCGGGCAGGGCGCGGCTGGATCCGCGGCCGGGGGAGTGCTGCGTCTCGCTTTCTAAATCAAATGAAGATTGACATAGAAGCCGCGAGAGTGATGTGCTGAGCCCCATGCATCTGGCCCAGCTCAACGTCGCGCACCTGCGCGCGCCCATCGACGCCCCCCAACTCGCCGAGTTCGTCGCCCTGCTCGAACCCGTCAACGCCGTCGCCGACGAGGCCCCCGGCTTCGTGTGGCGGATGAAGGAGAGCGAGAGCGACCCCACCGCCACCGTCGTGCACGACTACGGCGACCACCTGCTGATCAACTTCTCGGTGTGGGAGTCGCTGCAGACCCTGTGGGACTTCACCTACCGCAGCGTCCACCTGGGCGTGCTGCGCCGTCGCAGGGAGTGGTTCCTGCGCGTGGCCGAGCCGTACATGGTGATGTGGTGGGTGCCCGAGGGGCACATCCCCTCGCTGGCCGAGGGCATGCGGCGGCTGGAACGCCTCAGGACCGAGGGGCCGAGCCCCGAGGCGTTCACCTACAAGGACTCCTACGACAGCAGCGAGGCCGCCAGCCTGCCCGCCGCCGCCGAGGTCAGGAAGTAGGGCAGGTCCTCCTCCAGGCCCCTGCCCATGGTGGACAGCTTCACGGGCGCGGCGCGCAGCGCCTCGTGCAGGCCGTCCACCGGCACCGGCACCAGCCGGTGCCGGGCCGCCAGCGGCCCGGCCTGCTCGCGCACCCGCTCGCCGAACGCGCCGGGCAGCTCCGGCACCGCCACGTCGGCCGGCGAGAGCGCGACCCGGCCGTAGGCGGTCAGCGAGTGGTGGGAGACGCCGACGTGCCGCTCGCGCGCGTCGCCCTCGCTGACCCGCAGCGCCGCCACCGGACGGCCGCCCAGCACCCCGGCGGCGTTGACCGCCTCGCCCGCCGCCACGCCCGAGAAGCCCCAGCGGGTGCCCGTCCCCAGGTTGCCCGGGCCCTGCGTGACGATCGCCACGTCGGCCCGCAGCACGTGCCTGGCCGCCAGCAGCCCGGTGTGGACGGTGACCGTCTCGACGTCGCCGCCGAACGCCTGGCCCGTCGTCACCACCCCGGCCAGCCACCCGGTCTCGCGCAGCCGGGCCGCCGACATCGAGAACCAGGCGGGCAGCGCGCCGCCGTCCTGCATCACGTACGCCACCCGCAGGCCGGGGGCGCCGTCGTACAGGCCCGACAGGATCGGGGCCAGCGCGGAGTGCAGATCGGCCACGATCACCGGCATCCCGGCCAGGTCGTCGGCCTGGCTCAGGACGTCGTGGAACGGGGAATCCTGCTCGTCGGCGCCCAGCACCGTGGCCTGCAGCGGCGTGTAGCGGGCCTTCACCAGGTGCCCGGGACCCACCGGATCTTGCGGCAAACGGTTCGGGACGGCCACCACCATGGCGTAACCTCCCGTACCGAGACCCATCGCGAGTGCGGTCGTGTTGAGCAGCACCTCGTCACCGGGTTCCGGGCGGCCCACCAACGGGGGGTAGGCCAGTGCCCGGCACTCACCTTCGGGGACGGCGACATCCAGCTCCACCGCTCCCGGCCACTCGCGTCGGATCCGGACAACCTCGCCCTTGCGCCATCTGATCACGGGGGCAGGGTAGCGTCGATGAAGGAGGAGTGAGGCAGATGTCGCGCCGTAAGACCGAGCGGTTGCTGAATCTGGTGATCTGCCTGCTCGCCACCCGGCGCCCGCTGTCGGCCGAGCAGATCCGCCAGGCGGTTCCCGGCTACGACCGCGATGGCGACGAGGCGTTCCAGCGCATGTTCGAACGCGACAAGAACGAGCTGCGCGAGATCGGCATCCCCATCGACGTCGTGCGCGACCCGTGGGAGGACGAGCCGGGCTACCGCATCGACCCGCAGTCCTACGAGCTGCCGGAGATCACCCTGGAGCCCGACGAGGCCGCCGTGCTGGGCCTGGCGGCGCAGGTGTGGCAGCGGGCCAGCCTGGCCGAGGCCGCCTCGGGGGCGCTGCTGAAGCTGCGCGCCGCCGGCGTGGCCACCGACGAGCCGGTCGGCGGCCCGATCGGCGGCGGCGCCCTGGAGCTGCGCGTCGACACCCGCGACCCGGCCTTCCCCGCCCTGTGGGACGCCGTGCGCGACCGCCGCGTGGTGCGCTTCGACTACCGCGCCTCCGGCAGCGAGACGGTGCGCGCCCGCACCGTCGAGCCGTGGGGCGTGGTCAGCCGGCGCGGGCGCTGGTACCTGGCCGGGTTCGACCGCGACCGCGCCGCGCCGCGCGCCTTCCGCCTCAGCCGCATCGCCGGTCCGGTCACCGCACTCGGCCGTCCCGGTGTCGTCGAGGTGCCCCACGGGGTCGACCTGCGGGCCATGGTCGGCTTCCCCGAGGAGCCCGTGGACGAGCGCGTCGCCGTCATCCGGGTGCGCCGGGGCACCTGCGAGGGCCTGCGCCAGCTCGCCAGGGCCGTGCGCCCGCGCGAGGACGGCTGGGACGAGGCCGAGCTGGCCTTCGCCGACCCCGAACGCCTCGCGGGCTGGATGGCCAGCCTCGGCGCCGACGTCGAGGTGGTCGGGCCCCCCGACGCCCGCGAGGCCGTCATCCGCCGACTGAAGGGAGCCCTGGCATGAGCGGTTCGGCTGACCGGCTGCCCAGGCTGCTGGCGCTGGTGCCGTACCTGATGTCCCACCCGGGAGCCCAGGTCGGCGAGGTCGCCGAGGTGTTCGGGCTGAGCGAGAAGCAGCTCATCGACGACCTGCAACTGGTGTGGATGTGCGGCCTGCCCGGCCACACCCCAGGCGACCTCATCGACGTCTCCTGGGACGGCGGCGAGATCATCATCGACAACGCCGACACCATCGCCCGGCCGCTGCGGCTCGGCATCGACGAGGCCAGCGCGCTGCTGGTCGCGCTGCGCATGCTGGCCGCCACGCCCGAGCTGGCCGACGTGGCCGCCGGCGACGCGCTGCCGCGCGTGGTGGCCAAGCTGGAGCGCGCCGCGGGCGAGGGCGCGGCCACCGTCAGCAGCCAGGTCGCCTTCGACGTCGAGGCCGCCCCCGACGCGCTCGGCCGGGTGCGCGAGGGGCTCACCGCCCGGCGCCGGCTGTCGCTGCGCTACTACGTGCCCGGGCGCGACGAGGTCACCCCGCGCGAGGTCGACCCGACCCGGGTCGTGGTCGTCGACGGCCGCACCTACCTGGAGGGCTGGTGCTACCGGGCCGAGGCGATGCGGCTGTTCCGGCTCGACCGGGTGCTCGGCGTCGACGTGCTCGACGTGCCGGCCGACCCGCCGGCCGAGGCCGAGCCCATCGACGTCACCCGCGGCGTCTTCCGTCCCTCGCCGACCGACGAGCTGGTCGAGCTGGAGGTCAGCGCCGCCGGGCGGTGGGTGGCCGAGTACTACCCGTGCGAGGAGGTCACCGAGCTCGGTGAAGGGCGGCTGAAGATATCGTTGCGGGCGCGTGACGAGGACTGGATCGTCAAGCTGGCGCTGCGGCTCGGCGACACCGGCCGGGTCGTCTTCCCGCCCGCGATGGCCGAGACCGTGCGCGGGGAGGCCGAGCGGGCCCTGGCCCTGTACGCTCAGCACCCATGACGTGGATGTTCTTGGCCGCCGGGCTGGTCCTGGCCGGGCTGGCCGTGCTCGGCGCCGCGGGCGCCAGGGCCGCCGCCGCGGCACGTGCCTTGAAACGGGAGGTCGCCGCGGCGAAGGCGCGTCTGGAGCGGGGGCAGGCCAGATTGACGCCTCGGGAAGATGAGACCACGGCCCCTGGGGGCGTACCATCGGGGCTGAAGACCGGCACTCGCTGATAAAGGACGTTTCATGTCGAACCTTGGAGTTCCCGAGCTCCTGATCATCGCAGGCGTGCTCGTCCTGCTGTTCGGTGCGAAGAAGCTGCCCGACGTGGCCAGGGGCGTCGGCAGGTCGCTGCGCATCTTCAAGTCGGAGACCGCCAAGCTCCGCGATGACGACGACGACACGCCCCACACCACGGTCCAGGCGCAGCCGGCCCCGGCTCCGGCCCAGCAGCCCGCACCGCAGCCGATCACCCCCGCTCCCGCCCCGGCCCCCGCCGCCGCCCCGGCGCTGTCGGCCGAGGAGCAGGCCCGCCAGCTCGAGGAGCAGGCCGCCCGCCTGCGCGCCAGCGCCGCCCAGGCCGACAAGCAAGGCTGACCCCCCTTCCTCCTCCTTCACCCCTGGACTGCGAATGGCGCTGCTCAAACGGTCGAGAGATTCCGGATCGGCCCCCGACCCCGAGGGCCGGATGCCGCTCATGGAGCACCTGCGCGAGCTGCGCAACAGGTTGCTCATCTCGGTTCTCGCGGTGGTCGTGGGCATCGTCGTCGGCTGGATCCTGTTCGACCCGGTGTGGGAGGCGCTGCGCGCGCCCTACTGCGAGACGGTGCAGTCGCGCCAGCTCAACGGTCACTGCAGCCTGGTCTACAACGGCATCTTCCAGTCCTTCTTCATCACGCTGAAGGTCTCGGCGATGGTGGGCGTCGTGGTGGCCTCACCGGTCTGGCTCTACCAGATCTGGGCCTTCGTCACCCCGGCCCTCTACCGCAACGAGAAGCGCTACTCCATCGCCTTTCTCGGCCTGGCCGTCCCGCTGTTCGTGTTCGGCGCGGGCCTGGCCTACGTCATCATGGACACCAGCCTCGGCATCCTGCTGAGCTTCTCGCTCGAGGACACCGTCGCGACGATCTCGATCGACGAGTACCTCGACTACGTCCTGATCATGTTGATGATCTTCGGCGTGTCGTTCGAGCTGCCGCTGCTGCTGGTCTTCCTCAACGTCATCGGCGTCCTGTCCCACGCGACCGTCAAGAAGCACCGGCGTACGGTGATCTTCGCGATGTTCGTGTTCGGGGCGGTCATCACCCCCGGTGGCGACCCGCTCACCATGATGGCGCTGGCCGCGCCGATGATCATCCTGTACTTCCTCGCCGAGCTCTTCATGTTCGTGCGGGAGCGCCGCAGGCCCGCGGGCGAGGACTTCTCGCACCTGTCCGACGACGAGGCCTCGCCGCTGGCCGACGCCCCGTCCGATGCCACGTCCGACGCCGAGGATTCCGACGGCGCCCGATAGGCGATAGGTTCCGGGCGTGGCCCCCCAAATCGCCCTGCTCGTCAACCCCGCCGCACGCGGCGGGCGCACCCTGCGACTGCTCGAACCCGTCGCCCGCCGGTTGCGGGCCGGCGGCGCCGAGCTGTCGGTGATCGTCGGCGCCGACGCCGCCGACGCCCTCGAACGAGCCTGCACCGCCGTCGCCGAGCGCCCCGACGCGCTGGTGGCCTTCGGCGGCGACGGGCTGGTCCACCTCGCCGTCCAGGCCGTGGCGGGCACCGACGTGCCGCTCGGCATCATCCCGGCCGGCACCGGCAACGACTTCGCCGCCGCCCTGGGGCTGGCGCGTGACCCGCTGGCCGCGGCCAGGACCGTGCTGCGGATGCGGGCCCGGCCGGTCGACGCCGCCCGCGTACGGGCCGGGGAGTCGGAGGAGCTGTTCGCCGGGGTGCTGTGCTGCGGCTTCGACTCGCGCGTCAACGAACGCGCCA
Organism: Nonomuraea sp. NPDC049684; assembly: GCF_044465345.1. NCBI lineage: Bacteria > Bacillati > Actinomycetota > Actinomycetes > Streptosporangiales > Streptosporangiaceae > Nonomuraea > Nonomuraea sp. NPDC049684. The sequence continues at coordinate 257,802 of NZ_JBITLO010000012.1, forward strand.
ACCGGCGCACCTGGCCGCCAGGCAAGGGCCGCTACCTGGTGGCGGTGGCCGAGGAGCTGCGCGCCTTCCGGCCCATCCCGTTCCGGGTCACGCTCGACGACGGGGAGGTGGTCGAGCAGGAGGCCATGATGGTCGCCGTGGCCAACACCCGCTCCTACGGCGCCGGCATGCGCGTGTGCCCCGACGCCTCGCCCGACGACGGCCTGCTCGACGTGATGATGGTCGGCGCGGTCTCCAAGGGCGAGTTCCTGCGCGTCTTCCCGGGCGTCTACCGGGGCACCCACGTGGGCCACCCGGCGGTGTCGGTGCGGCGGGCCCGCAGGGTCACACTGGAGGCGGCCGACGTGGTGGCCTACGCCGACGGCGAGCGCGTGGGGGCGGTGCCGGTCAGCTGCGAGATCCAGCCCGGCGCGCTGCGCGTGATCACCTGATCTACAACGTAAAGGCTGTTCGCCGCGGGCCGAGTCCGCCGGGACGGACCGGAATGGCGATTTCGGTAGGCTGACGGGTATGACAACGCCAGCGGAACGCTACGCGGCCTTCCGTCAGAAGCACGGAGACGACGGAGGGGCGCTGAGATCGTTCCGCGGTCTCTACGACTTCGAGCTCGACGACTTCCAGCTCGACGCCTGCCGGGCCCTGGAGGCGGGCGACGGCGTCCTGGTGGCCGCGCCCACCGGGTCGGGCAAGACGGTCGTCGGCGAGTTCGCCGTCCACCTGGCCCTGGAGCAGGGCCGCAAGTGCTTCTACACCACCCCCATCAAGGCGCTGTCCAACCAGAAGTACAACGACCTGGTCAAGCGCTACGGCACGGCCAAGGTCGGCCTGCTGACGGGCGACAACAGCGTCAACGGCGAGGCCCCGATCGTGGTCATGACCACCGAGGTGCTGCGCAACATGCTCTACGCCGGCTCGGCCACCCTGGCCGGGCTGGGCTTCGCCGTCATGGACGAGGTCCACTACCTCGCCGACCGCTTCCGCGGCGCGGTGTGGGAAGAGGTCATCATCCATCTGCCGGAGTCGGTGCGCCTGGTGGCGCTGTCGGCCACGGTCAGCAACGCCGAGGAGTTCGGCGAGTGGCTGGGCGAGGTGCGCGGCGACACCACGGTCATCGTCGACGAGCACCGGCCGGTGCCCCTGTGGCAGCACATGATGGTCGGCAACCGCGTCTACGACATGTTCATGACCGACGACCTGACGCCGCGGATCAACCCCGCGCTGATGCGGGTGACGCGCGACGCCGAGCGGCTGATGGCCGGGCGGCGCGGGCGCGGCGGCTACGGCAAGGTCCACCGCTCGCGTCCGCCCGACCGCGTCCAGGTGATCGAGAAGCTCGACTCCGAGGGGCTGCTTCCGGCGATCACGTTCATCTTCTCGCGGGCCGGCTGCCAGGCGGCCGTGCAGCAGTGCCTCTACGCCGGCATCCGGCTGACCACCGACCGCGAGCGCCACGAGATCAGGCAGCTCGTCGACGAGCGCACCGCCCACCTGCCCGACGAGGACCTGGCCGTGCTGGGCTACCTGGAGTGGCGCGACTGCCTGGAGCGCGGCCTGGCCGCCCACCACGCGGGCATGCTGCCGGCCTTCAAGGAGGTCGTCGAGGAGCTGTTCACCCGCGGCCTGGTCAAGGCCGTCTTCGCCACCGAGACGCTGGCGCTCGGCATCAACATGCCCGCGCGCAGCGTGGTGATCGAGAAGCTCGACAAGTGGAACGGCGAGACCCACGCCGACCTCACCCCGGGCGAGTACACCCAGCTCACCGGGCGGGCCGGGCGGCGCGGCATCGACGTCGAGGGGCACGCGGTGGTGCTGTGGCAGCCGGGCATGGACCCGCTGTCGGTGGCCGGGCTTGCCGGCACCCGCACCTACCCGCTGCGCTCCAGCTTCCAGCCGTCCTACAACATGGCCGTCAACCTGGTGGGCCAGTTCGGCCGCGAGCGCGCCCGCACGCTGCTGGAGGAGTCCTTCGCGCAGTTCCAGGCCGACCGGGCGGTCGTGGGCCTGGCCAAGCAGCTGCGCAAGCACGAGGAGGCCCTGGAGGGCTACCAGGAGGCCATGACGTGCCACCTGGGCGACTTCCCCGAGTACGCCGCGCTGCGCCGGCGGCTGTCGGACCGCGAGGCCGAGCTGTCCAAGCAGCGCGGCGCGGCCCGGCGCGCGGCCGCCGTGCGCTCGCTGGAGGCGCTGCAGCCCGGCGACGTGATCCGGGTGCCGGGCGGGCGCCGGGCGGGCCTGGCGATCGTGCTCGACCCCGGGCGCAACCCGCGCGGCCACGGCCCGAGCCCGCTGGTGCTGACGATCGGCAAGCAGGTCAAGAAGCTCGACCCGGCCGACTTCCCGGTGCCGGTCGAGCCGCTGGAGAAGCTGCGCATCCCGAAGAACTTCAACGGCCGCTCGCCGAAGGAACGCGCCAACCTCGTCTCCACCCTGCTGGCCAAGATCGGCGACCGCGACCTCGGCAAGCCGGCCAGGGCGCGCGACCACTCGATCGACGACGACGAGGTCAACGAGCTGCGCCGGCGCATCCGCCAGCACCCCTGCCACGGCTGCGACGAGCGGGAGGACCACGCCCGCTGGGCCGAGCGCTACTACAAGCTCCAGCGCGAGACCGAGGGGCTGCGCCGCCGCGTCGAGGGCCGCTCCCACGTCATCTCCCGCACCTTCGACCGCATCTGCTCGGTGCTGGAGCAGCTGGGCTACCTCGACGGCGAGGCCGTCACCGACGAGGGCCGCCGCCTGGGCCGGCTCTACACCGAGCTCGACCTGCTGACCGCCGAGTGCCTGCGCGGCGGCCTGTGGGAGGAGCTCGAACCGGCCGAGCTGGCCGCGTGCGTGTCGGCGCTGGTGTTCGAGTCGCGGCAGTCCGACGACGCGCGTCGTCCCAAGGTCCCGGCGGGGCGGGCCCAGGACGCGCTGTCGTCGATGATCCGGCTGTGGGGCGAGCTGGAGGGCATCGAGTCCGACCACGGGCTGTCCACCATCCGTGAGCCCGATCTGGGGTTCGCGTGGGCGGCGTTCCGGTGGGCCAAGGGCCACAGCCTCGACGCGGTGCTGCTGGAGGGCGTGGCCGGCAACGAGCTGGCGGCCGGCGACTTCGTGCGGTGGATCAAGCAGCTGATGGACCTGCTCGGCCAGCTCGGGAGCGCGGCTCCGGAGGGCAGCAAGATCAAGCAGACCGCTGGCAAGGCGATGGACGCCATGCGGCGCGGCGTCGTGGCGTACTCGTCGCTCACCTGAGGTCCCTGAGGTCACTGCAGGTCACCTCAGGTCACCGCAGGTCACCTGGCGTGACCTCTGACGCGGGAATGTCCGCGAAGGGCGGGCGGATCCAGCCGGATCCGCCCGCCCTTCGGGCTTTCCGATTAGCTGAGAACCAGTTCTGAGTAGCATCTTTGAGCGTTCCGTGACCGCCATAAGCGGATTTCGCGATTTACGGCTCATTTAAGTAGCCGGCGGCAGTGCCTTTGTGGCCGGGATTCACCGGTCAATTCTCCCTTTAACGGCCGAACTTCTGGTGATTTGCGGCGAATTCGTGGGTATCGTCCCATTTGTCGAATGGAACAGCCATACGGGGGAGGAAGATATGGCTAACAACCAGCTGACCCAGCCCGGCTTCCAGGAGTCCTGGCGCTGCCGCCGTCGCCGGTGGTACCGCCGTCGCTGCTGCTACCGTAGGTGGTGGGGCTGGGGGTGGTAGAGCAACCCCGTGAGAGCCGGCGGCCCAGCCGCCGGCTCTCCCTTACGCTCTCCGGCCGTGAACTCGCTCCCGCCGTTTCCATCCGTCGAACCTTTCGCGAGTTCTGGCCGGACACCAAAGGTCTGCGCCGGTTTTTCGCCTGTGGCGTGGTGTTCGCCGTCCTCGCGGCGCTCTGCGAGGTCGCCGCGATCCGCCTGTTCGGGCACATCACGGACGACGTGCTCGCCACCCGCGATCTGGACGCCTTCTGGGCGCCCGCCTTCACCTGGCTCGGGCTCGCCGCCTTCGCCGGGCTGACGTCCTTCGTCGGGACGTACGCCACGGCCTACGGCGCGGAACGCTTCCTGCTCGCCCTGCGCGACCGCGTGTTCGCGCACATCCAGACCCTGTCGCCGGACTTCTCGGAGAACCGGCGGCTGGGCGACCTGATGGCCCGGCTGACCGACGACATCCAGGCCATCGAGGAACTCGTCGGCTCCGGCCTGGTCAAACTGTTCACCACCGCGGCCAGCGTGGTGTTCTTCGCCGGCGCCGCCTTCCTCATCCGCTGGGACCTCGCCCTCGTCACGATGGCGCTGATCCCGGCGTTCCTGGTCGTCTCGAAGCTGTTCGCGGCCAGGTTCAGGACGGCGGCGGCGCGCGAGCGGCTCAGCAACGGCGCCATGAACAGCGTGCTGGAGGAGGGGCTGGCCAACCAGGCGCTCGTCCAGGCCTATAACCGGCAGGGGGCCGAGTCCGGGCGCCTGCACGGCGAGGGCCGCCGCTGGCTGCGCGCCAATCTGTCCCAGGCCTGGCTGTCGGGGCTCTACCAGCCCATCGTCCAGGTCATCGAGACGGTCTGCCTGATCGTCATCATCGGGTTCGGCGCCTGGGAGATCGTCTCAGGACGGCTCACCCTGGGCGGCCTGCTCGCCTTCGCCGCCTACCTGGCGATGCTCTACCCGGCCGTGCAGAGCCTGGGGGAGCTGGCGCTGACGGTGTCGGAGGCGGCGGCGGGATCGGACCGGGTGATCGAGATCCTGCGCGTCCGGCCCCTCGTCACCGACCCCGAGGGGGCGGTGGCGCTGCCCGGCCGGGCCGAGGGACGGGTGGAGTTCGACGGCGTCGGCTTCACCTATCCGGGACGCACCCGGCCGGCCGTGCGCGATGTGTCGTTCACCGCCGGGCCCGGCGAGCTCGTCGTCTGCACCGGGCCCAGCGGGAGCGGCAAGTCGACGCTGGCCAAGCTGCTGCTGCGGTTCTACGACCCGGAACGCGGGCGCATCCTGCTCGACGGCCGCGACATCAGGGGCCTGACGCGGGAGTCGCTGCGCGCCAACGTGGCGATCCTGCACCAGGAGACGCTGCTGTTCTCGGGGTCCGTGCGCGACAACATCGCCTACGGCCGGCCGGGCGCCTCGCTCGACGAGGTGATCAGGGCGGCCGAGGCGGCCGGCGTGCACGACTTCGTCAAGCTGCTGCCCCAGGGGTACGACACCCCGGTCGGGCAGCGGGGCCGGCTGCTGTCCGGCGGCCAGCGGCAGCGGATCGGGATCGCCAGGGCCATCCTGCGCGACGCGCCCGTCCTGGTGCTCGACGAGCCGATGACCGGTCTGGACGACGCCACCGTCGCCCAGGTCATGAAGCCGCTGCGGCGGCTGATGGCCGGGCGCACGACCATCCTCATCACCCACGACCTGCGTCACGTGCCGGAGGGCGCGCGAGCCGTGGAGCTGGAGCCGGTGCCCCGCGAGGAGCGCATCCGGCTCAAGCGCGTCGGCTCGTTCGGCCTGCGGCCGCCGCTTGCGGCGCCGCCCTGAGCGGCGGGCGCGGCAGGTCCCATGCGGCCGCCCCTCCTGGCTCCGGCCAGGGCGGGCGGCCGCGCCACGCCGGGCTACCGCCCGGTAGAATCGGAGCCCTCCCTCCGCTTGCCGAAGGCAGGTTCCCCATGGGCGACCACAGCTCCGCCCGGCCGTTACGCGCCGACGCCCGCCGCAACCGCGAGCGGGTCCTGCAGATCGCGCAGGAGGCACTGGCCGCCGACGGGCTGACCATCTCCCTCGACGAGATCGCCCGCCGCGCCGGGTTCGGGGTCGGCACCGTGCACCGGCACTTCCCCACCGAGGAGGCGCTGCTGGAAGCGGTGCTGCTGGGCCGGGCCGAACGTTTCGTGGCCGACGCCCGCGCGCTGGCCACCGCCGAGGACGCAGGCCGGGCCTTCTTCGGCTGGTTCTGCCGGGTCGCCGAGCAGGCCGCGGCCCACCAGGCGCTGTGCGACCTGCTGGACGGCGGCGCGGGGCCGGCGCCGCGGCCCGGCTCGGCGCTGGAGGCCGACCTCGCCGACGCGGTCGGGCGGCTGCTGGCCCGCGCGCAGCGCGCCGGGGCCGTGCGCCGCGACCTGTCCGCCGACGACGTCCGCGACCTGCTGCGCGGCGCCCTGGCGGCCGAACGCCACGCGCGGGGCAGGGGCGCGGCCGGGCGGATGGCGGCCGTGATGTGCGACGGCATGCGCGCCGGGGCGGGCTGACCGGCCGTGAGGTGCGACGGCATGCGCGCCGGGGCGGGCTGACCGGCCGTGAGGTGCGGCGGGCATGCGCGCCCGCGAGGGCTGACCGGCCGTGAGGTGCGGCGGGCGGGGGCCGACTGACCGGCCGGTCAAAGGGGTGTCGTCATATGGCTACAGATCGTCACCCTCGGGGCAGTTTCTCCGCCGAGTCCGGCGGACATCCCGAAGACGTAGGAAAGGGACCCCCTTCAGGTCCATCGGGCCGGGGTCCGGTCAGCTCGGGAGGTAACCCGTGTTCGCTCTCATCGCCGCCCTGTTCTTCCTGCTCGCCCTGATCTTCGACATCGCCGGCACCGCCGTCGGCAACGTGCTCACCGCGGGCACGCTCACCACGGCCGGGCTGCTGTGCGTCGCCCTCCACCTGCTGGGGGTCGGCGCGGGATGGTCGCCGCTCAAGCGGTGAGGGCGGGTCCACCGGGGGCCGCGCGCGAGATCGTCCGGCGCGCGGCCCTCGCCGTGCCCAGGAGTGCCGTGCCCGCGGGTGCCGCGCCTGCGGGCGCCGGTCTCGCGGCGGGTTTCAGGCCAGGGTGAAGCGGACCTCGCGCGTTGCCGGGTCGGCCTGCGTCAGGCGGACGGTGACCCGCTCGCCCAGCGGCAGGTCGCCGTCGCAGCGGGCGATCACGGCCGGCTCGACGAGCTGCACCTGGCCGCCGCCGCGGCGCTCGTCCACGTCGATCACCATCGCCTCGAACGACTGGCCGATCCGCTCCCGCAGCAGGAACGCCTCCACCAGGTCCACGCAGGCCCGGTCGACCGCCCCGGCGCGGCGGCCGGTCGCCGACATGATGTCCGGCAGCAGCGGCAGCGCGGCCCGTACCTCGGCGGGCACCGGCTCGCCCGCGGCGACCGCCAGGCACACCTCCGTCGCGTACCGGTCCACCAGCCGCCGCAGCGGCGCCGTGACGTGCGCGTACGGCGCCGCCACCGCCGCGTGCTCGGCCAGCTTGGGCGGCGCGCCGTCGAAGGCCGCGTACCCGGCGCCGCGCAGCAGCACCTTCGACTCCTGCAGGAACGCCGCCTGCTGCGGGTTCTTCGGGTCGAGGTCGTGCACGACCTCCCCGTAACCGGCGCCCTCGGGCCACGGCACGCCGAGCGCCTGCGCGACCCTGCGCACCTTGGCCAGGTCGTCCGGCTGCGGAGCGGGCAGCACGCGCAGGATGCCGACCTCGGCGTCCAGCATCATCGAGGCGGCGGCCATGCCGGTCAGCAGCGAGATCTGGGCGTTCCACGCCTCGGCGGGCAGCGGCAGGCGGAACTCCAGCCGGTAGCCGCCGTCGGCGTCCCGGACGACCTCCTGCTCGGGCGTGGGCAGGGTGACCCCGCCGCGCGCCCGCTCCAGCCCCAGCCGCAGCGCGCCGATCTCGGCCAGCAGGCTCAGGGTGCCGTCGGCGGTGCCGGTGTCCACGGCCGCCTGAACGTAGGCGTAGTCGAGCCGCTCGCGGCTGCGCACCCGGGCGCGCTGCACGTCCGCGCCGACGATCCGGCCCTCGGCGTCGAGATCGACCCGCCAGACCGCGGCCGGACGGATCGCGCCCGGCAGCAGGCTCGCCGCGCCCTCCGACAGCACCTTGGGATGCAGCGGCACCCTGCCCACCGGCAGGTACACCGTCTCACCCCTGGTACGGGCCTCGGCGTCGATCGCGCCGCCCGGCCGGACGAAGGCCCCGACGTCGGCGATGGCGTACCAGACGCGGTAGCCGTCGCGCAGCCGTTCCAGGTGCAGGGCCTGGTCGAGGTCCATCGAGCCCGGCGGGTCGATGGTCACGAACGGCACGTCGGTCAGGTCTTTGGCGTCCAGCCTGGGCACCTGCGCCACCCAGTCGGCCTCGTCGAGCACGTCCTGGGGGAATCCGGCGGGCAGCCGCTGCTCGCGCAGCACGCGGTCGAACCCGTCCTCCAGCCTGGCGGGGATCGGGCCAGGAACCTGAATCATCGACACGCCCACAACCTACTCAAGGCGGGCGTACCGTCACGACTGGGGCGTCAGGTGGGCGTCCAGGCCGGTGATGCGCAGCAGGCGCTTCATGTTGGGCGGGACGTTGGCCAGCCGCAGGCTGGTGTGCCCGCGGGCGGCCTGGTTGTGCAGGGAGACCAGGATGCCGAGCCCGGCCGCGTCGATGAAGGACAGCCCGCCCACCTCGATCACCACCGACATGTCCGGCCGCCGCGCCCGCCCGGCCTCCTCCAGCACGCCGAGCAGGTGGCCGCGGACGGCCTCGGTGGTGGCGATGTCGAGCTCGCCGCTCAGGGAGACGGTCACGGTCGTGTCGTGGCGGCTGGTGGTCAGGTGAAGAGAATCCATGTCGGCTCCCCGCTGTCGGTCCGGGCGGAGGAAAGTGGTGCTGACTACGGGGACCCGCCCCTGGCCGAAGGCGCCGGATGCGATGATCGTCACGCAGCGCTACGGTCTGTTTCCGAAGAGGAGTGTACATGCCCTCCTGTCCGGGCTCGCGGAGCAGGCCCCCTACGTGCGAAGAGCCCGCCGAGACCGGCGCCGCGGGCGTTGCGGGCGGGGGCGTACCGCCCGGTAACGTCTCGTTCCACCTGATCCACTGACATTGAGGAGCGTGACGTGCCCCCCGTCATCCTTTCCGCCGCAGGTTCGGCCCTGGTGCTCGACGACTCCGGCCCCGGGCTGCCGCGGGTGCGGCACTACGGCGCCGATCTCGGGTCGGTCGCCGGAGCCGACCTGGCGCCCGCCCTGCTGTCGCTGACCCCCGCGCTGGCGCTGCTGCCCGGCCAGGACGAGTCCTGGTTCGGACGGCCGGGCCTGTCCGGTGACCGGGCCGGTGAGCACTGGCCGGTGCGCTGGAGCGCCGAGAGCGTCGAGACGGCGGCCGAGCCGGGCGCGGGCGGCCGCGTCACCGTCTCCGCCGCGGACGCCGAGGCGGGGTTGCGGCTGCTCAGCGAGCTGGTGATGGACGCCTCCGGCGTCGTCATGATGCGGCACACGGTGACCAACACCGCCGCCTCGCCGTACCGGCTGCAGGGGTTGACGTGCGCGCTGCCGCTGCCCGCCCGGGCCGGGGAGCTGCTGGACTTCACCGGACGGTGGGCGCTGGAGAAGGTGCCGCAGCGCAGGGAGTTCGGGCAGGGGGTGTGGTCGCGGGAGAGCCGCCGCGGCCGGACCGGGCACGACGCGACCGGCCTGCTCGTCGCCGGCACGCCCGGTTTCGGGTTCCGCTCCGGCGAGGTGTGGGCCGTGCACGCCGGCTGGAGCGGCGGCCACGTCCACTACGCCGAGCGGCTGGTCGAGGGCCAGGCCGTGCTGGCCGCCGGCGAACTGCTCGAACCCGGCGAGATCACCCTCGCCCAGGACGACGCCTACACCACCCCGTGGGTCTACTTCACCTGGTCCGGCAGCGGCCTGGACGAGGCTGCCGGCCGCTTGCACGACCACCTGCGCGCCGCCCGTCCGCTGCCGGTCCGCCCGGTGACCCTGAACAACTGGGAGGCCACCTACTTCGACCACGGACTCGACCGGCTGCGCGAGCTGGCCGACAAGGCGGCCGCCGCCGGGGTCGAACGGTTCGTGCTGGACGACGGCTGGTTCCGCCACCGCCGCCACGACCGCGCCGGGCTCGGCGACTGGTACGTCGACGAGGACGTGTGGCCCGGCGGCCTGCACCCGCTGGCCGAGCACGTCCGCGAGCTGGGCCTGCAGTTCGGCCTGTGGTTCGAGCCCGAGATGGTCAACCCCGACTCCGACCTGGCCCGCGCCCACCCCGACTGGATCCTCGCCCGCGCCGCCCGTCCGCCCGCGCTCTGGCGCAACCAGCAGGTGCTCGACCTGGCCCGGCCCGAGGTCTACGACTACCTCCTCGACCGCCTGGACACGCTGACCCGCGAGTACGCGCTGGACTACATCAAGTGGGACCACAACCGCGACCTGGCCGAGCCCGTCCACGACGGGAGGCCCGGCGTGCACGCGCAGACGGCCGCGGCCTACCGGCTGATCGACGAGCTGCGCCGCCGCCATCCCGGGCTGGAGATCGAGTCGTGCTCGTCGGGCGGCGCGCGCATCGACTACGGCGTCCTGGCCCGCACCGACCGCGTGTGGGCCTCCGACTGCAACGACGCCCTCGACCGGCAGGCCATCCAGCGCTGGACCGGGCTGCTGGTGCCGCCGGACCGCATGGGCTGCCACGTCGGCGCGCCGCACGACCACATCACCGGCCGCGCGCTGCCGCTCGCCTTCCGGGCGGCCACGGCGATGTTCGGCCACATGGGCGTGGAGTGGGACCTGACCTCGGCGAGCCCGCAGGAGCTGGAGGAGCTGGGCGTCTGGATCGCGCTGCACAAGCGGCTGCGTCCGGTGCTGCACGCGGGCCGGGTCGTGCGGGCCGACCATCCCGACCCCTCGACGCTGGTGCACGGGGTCGTGCTGCCCGAACGGGCCGTGTTCGCCTGCGTCCAGCTCACCAGCCGGGTCACCGTCAGCCCGGAACCGTTGCGGCTGCCGGGGCTCGACCCGGCCGCGCTGTACGAGGTGCGCGCCGCCGGGCCGCTGCCGGAGGGGGCGGGGCTGCCGCAGTGGGTGTTCGCGCCGGCGCGGCTGCCGGGGGCGGTGCTGGCCGAGCTGGGGCTGCCGGGGCCCGCGCTGCGTCCGGCCTCGGCGTTGATCTTCGAGGTCGAACGCGTGGCCTGAGGGGGGCGGAGCTGGCCGATCGATCGCCGGGCCCCCGGCCCATCGAACCGCCCTCCCGCGCCTCGGCGGCGTACGGGGGCGCGCGGTCGGGGTACGGTCGGGGTGCGGTCGGGGTGCGGTCAGTGGGTGGCCGGGCGCCAGGGGGCGTCGGCGGGGGAGGGGCGCCAGGCAGCCCAGTCGATGCGCACCCGGTCCGGCCGCGCCGGGTCCACCTTCACGGGCAGCACCGCGCCCGGGATCACCAGCCCCATGGGGATGCGCGGCAGCGTCTGGCGGTGGGCGACCCGGTAGGCGGGGCCCTCGTGCGGCTGCACCACCAGCCCGAAGCTGACGACGGGCTGGTCGTTGACGGACATGTGGGTGTCGGCCATCGACTCCACCACGGCCTGGGCGGGAATCCCGGTCGCCAGGAGCCGCTGGCCGTTCCTCGCCATGATCAGGAACGGCACGCCGACCGCGGCCGTGATCAGCGTCGTCCCGGCGGTGATCGCCACAGCCAGCAAGATTCCCGTGGTCACTGTGCTTCCCCAGTTCTGTTCTCCGCCCGGCGTCCGGGCGGCTCGTTCCGTCTGATCTCGAAGCAGTTTCTAGCGGGGACGGCTTGATCGCCGCTTGATCGCCGGTTGCAAGATCCGGCCGTCTAGCTGGTTTATTTCACGGGTAAAACACCTGGTAACCTTTTGGGGATGACCAGTGCTCTCCGACCCCGTGCCCGGTCCCTGCCGTCCCCTGCGTCGCCGTCGCTGGCGCCGGGGCCTTCGTTGGAGGCGTCATTGCGGTCTGGGGTGGGGGCGTCGGCGGGGTGGCGTGCGCGGCTGCCTGTGTGTGCGGCGCTGCGTCTGGGGCCCGTGGGCGACATCTGGCACAAACCCGCCCTGAGCGCCGTCGTCGCCCTCGCCGTCCCGCTGCTCGCCCTCCTGGCCGCCGGACGGCTCGACCTCGTGCCCTACGCCGCCGCCGGGTCGATGTGCGCCTTGTACGGTCACGGCCTGCCGTACGCGGCCCGTGCCAGGGCGCTGGGCTGGGTGGTGCTGGGGATGACGTCCAGCACGGCGGTCGCGCTGGTCGTCTCGGCCCTCACCGGCTCGGTCGCCGTCCGGGTGGCGGTGGCCGCCCTGCTGGCCGGGCTGCACAAGGCCGTCTGCGACGCCACCCGGATCGGGCCGCCGGGGAACGTCGTCCTCACGTTCGTCGCCGCCGGCTCGGTGTTCGTGCCGCAGGAGCTGGGCGACGTGCCCGCCCACGTCGGCCTCGGGCTGCTCGGCGGCCTCCTGGCCTGGACGGTCGGCATGGCCCCCGGCCTCCTCCGCCCCGACGGCCCGGAACGCGTCGCCGTCGCCCGAGCCCTCGAATCCACCGCCCACCTCCTACGCACGGCACCGAAGCCCCGCCATCTCCCGGAGCCCCACGATGTCCCCGAGACTCGCGGCCTCCTGGATGGACGCAGCCTCTCCGGCATCCGCCGCCTGCCCGGCGCGCGCGGCCTCCTTGCAGGGTCCGGCCTTTCAGGGACCTGCGAACTCTCGGAAGACCGCGACTTCCGCGAGGGGCGCGAGGGCGTCGCGGTGCGCCAGGCGCGCCATGCCGCTGCGGCGGCGGTCAACGCTGCCTGGCAGACGCTGCTGCGCTCCGGGGTTTCCGCTCGGCGCCGCGACGCGCTGGCCCGGCTGCTGGTCCGCGCCGAGTCGGCCGCCGCTGGGATGGCCGAGGAGACCGGTCCGGGCGCTGCGAGGGCTCCGGGCGTTCCCGCTCTTTCAGGCGTTCCCGCCTCTCCAGGTGTTCCGGCATCTCCCGACGTTCCGGGCGTGCAGGCTTCTCCTGGAGTTCCGGGTGTTCCGGCCTTTCTGGATTCGGCCTTTCCGGGGGGTCAGGTGGGTCCTGGAGGTCCGGTCGCTTCAGGGGCCGCGCGGCGGGCCGCTCCCCGGGAGCTTGCCGGATGGGCCCGGGACCTGCGTAAAGGGCGCCCGCTGCCGTCTCCTCGCGAGGTCCCGCTCCTTGCGGACGAGCGGGCCGAAGTCGTAGGCGTCGCGGCTGGACGGGATGAGTCCGCGATGACCGGAGCGGACCGGCCGGGGCGTCCGGCAGCGGCCGGCGGGGTGGGACGTGCGGCAGGGGCCGGCGGAGTGCGGCGTGGAGGATCGGGCGAGGGAGCGCGGCGTGGGAGATCGGCCGATGGAGCCCGGTGTGGGGGATCGGGCCTTGGAATGCGGCGTGGTGTCGTGCGGGTGGTGGTGGAGGTGGCTAGGCGGTGGCGGGTTGTCGGGATGGTGTTCGGCGGGGCCGCTGCGGCCGGGTGGGGGTCGTTGGCGCTGGGGGTGGGCAGGCCGTACTGGGCGGTGGTGACGGCGGCGGCCGTGTTCGCAGCCAACACCACCCTCTCCTGGAGCCGCGCGATCCAGCGCGTCGTCGGCAACCTGCTGGGCGTCGGGCTGTTCACCCTGGTCGCCCCCGTGACCCGGCTGGGCGCGGTGGCGCTGGTCGTGGCCGTTCTGGCGTTGCAGTGTGCGACGGAGGCGGCCATCACGCGCAACTACTGGCTGGGAAGCGTCTTCGTCACGCCGATGGCCATCCTCATGGGGGAGTTCGCCGGGACGCGGCCGGTGGCCGAGCTCGTGGCCGATCGCTGGCTGGACACGTGTCTCGGCGCGGTGGCGGGGCTGCTGGCCTGCGTGCTGGTGCCGGACCGGAGGGCGGCCCGGCGCGTACGGGCGGGGCTCGTACGTCTGGAGCGGATGCTGGCCGGGACGCCGGAACCGGGGGAGCGTGACCGGCTCCGCGCGGCGCTGGCGGAGGTCCGCGAAGCGGCCGACGTCGCCGCCGGCGAGTGGTGGACCGGGGCGCTGCCCCACGAGCGCATCGCCGCCGCCGAGCGGGCCGGCCACCGCAGGCTCGCCGCCCTGTACGCCTGACCCCACGCCTCGGGCGACCGCGCGGCCGGTCGCCGTCGGCCCACCCCGCACCACGCCCCGGCCCCGGGTGGAGCGCGTACGATCGGAGCCACCGGAAGATCGGCACGATGAGAGGAACGAGCACGTGGAGGACGCCGTCGCGAAGGCGTTGCGGCAATGGCGGCAGGTCCTTCCCGACGCCGACCTCGACACGATCGCCGTCATCGGCAGGCTCAACCGCTGCGCCGCGCTCCTGCAGCAGGCCGCCGACGCCCCGCTCGGGCGCGCCGGGGTGAGCCGCCCCGAGTACGACCTGCTGTGCGCCCTGCTCAGGGTCGGCGGCGAGCTGACGCCGGGCAGGCTGGCCCGCGAGACGTTCGCGTCGGGAGCGGCGGTGACCAAGCGGGTCAGGCGGCTGGAGGAGATCGGCCTGGTCGCCCGGCGGGTGGACGAGCGGGACCGGCGCGTCGCCCACCTCTCGCTGACCGGACGCGGCAGGGAGCTGATCCTGCGCCTGCTGCCCGAGCAGCTCGACTACGAGACCGAGCTGCTGGAAGGGCTTCCCCGCGACCGCGAACGCCAGCTCGCCGACCTGCTGGCCGAACTGCTGCTCGTCCTGGAGGGCCGCCTCGGCGGCCTGCTCGGCTGAACCCCTCGACGCCTGCGCCGCAGGGCGAGCCCAGCCAACGGCGGCCCGCCCGCGGCCTCGGACCGCGCGGCTCCGGAGCGGGGCCTCGGACCGCGGCCGCCGAGTGTGCGGCCTCGGGCCACGCGCCCCGAGCATGTGGGGCCCGAGCGTGTGGGGCCGGAGCGTTGGCCGCGAGTGCGGTCGGGTGTGCGGCTCGGGTGTGAGGTTTGGGTGGCGTACGGATGGAGGAGGCGGGGAGCGGGGTTAGGGTGGCCGCGTGCATATCGACGAATGGCTGCAAGCGATCCCCGCCGCCTGGTTGTGCGCGATGGTCGCGCTCGTGATCGGCCTGGAGAGCCTCGGCATCCCGCTGCCCGGCGAGATCGTGCTGGTCAGCGCCGCCATTCTGTCCGCCAAGGGCGTGGTCAGCCCGGTCGCCGTCGGCGTGTGCGCGAGCGCGGGGGCGATCGTGGGCGACTCGGCCGGCTACGCCATCGGGCGCAAGGGCGGCCGCCGGCTGTTCGACCGGCTGGGCCGCCGCTTCCCTCGCCACTTCGGCCCCCGCCACGTCGCCAAGGCCGAGAACTACTTCCACCGGTACGGCGTCTGGGCCGTGTTCGTCGGCCGCTTCATCGCGCTGCTGCGCATCCTGGCCGGGCCGCTGGCGGGGGCGCTGCGCATGCCGTACTGGCGGTTCGCCGTGGCGAACGTGCTGGGCGGCATCGTGTGGGCGGGCGGCACCACCGCGGTGATCTACTATCTCGGCATGGTGGCCGAGAAGTGGCTGAAGGGCTTCTCCTGGGTCGGGCTCGGGGTGGCGGTGCTGTTCGGCATCGGCACCACGCTCTACCTCAAGCGCCGCGCGGCCTCAGCGCTCGATGAGGGTGACCTCGAGGGAGTAGTGCGAGGCCCGATAGACGTGTGAGCCGTGCTCGACGGCCCGTCCCTGGTCGTCGTACGTCGTCCTGATCATGGTGAGCAGCGGCGCGCCGCGGCGCTCGTCGAGCAGCTTGGCCTCGACCTGGCCGGCGGCGCGGGCCCCGATGCGCTGGTTGGCCACCCGCATGCGCACGCCCGCGCCGCGCAGCAGCTCGTACAGGCCGCGGCCCTCCAGGTCGGCGGCCGAGAGCGGGGCAAGGCCCAGCGGCAGCCAGTTGTGCAGCACGGCGAGCGGCTCGCCGGCGGCGAAGCGCAGGCGTTCGAGGTAGAGGATCTCGGTGCCGGGCTCGACGCCCAGGATGGCCGCCTTGTCCTCCTCGACCGGGCGCGGCTCCAGCGCGAGCACCTGCGTGGCCGGCTCCTGGCCCGAGCGGCGCAGGTCGTCGTAGAGGCTGGTCAGCTCGACCGAGCGCTTGACCTGGCCGTGCACCACCTGCGTGCCGACGCCGCGCTTGCGCACCAGCAGGCCCTTGTCCACGAGGTATTGGATCGCCTGGCGGATCGTCGGCCTGGACAGGCCGAGCTTGTCGGCGAGCAGGATCTCGTTGTCCAGCCGGGAGCCGGGCGCCAGGTCGCCGCGCCGGATCGCCTCGGCGATCTGCTCGGCCACCTGGAAGTAGAGCGGCACAGGGCTGGATCGGTCCAGGTCGATGGCCAGGTTCGGGGTCATGCTGATCAGCCTAACCGAGGTCAGAATGTCAAGACAAATAGCGTGTGGCGAGCAGTGCGGGCAGCCCGGCGAGCGAGGTGAGGCGGGGGAACCCGGGCGGCGCCGCCTCGACGCCCAGCCGGTCGATCCACACCGAGGGCATGCCGGCCGCCGCCGGGCCGCGTACGTCGTTGTCGAGGTCGTCGCCCACGAGCAGCACCTGTCCGGGCGGCAGGCCGAGGGCGCGCGCGGCGGCGGCGTAGCAGGCGGCGGACGGCTTGAAGTGCCCGCCCAGGCACTCGCCGGTCAGCACCGGGCCCACGTCGAGGCCGAGCGCCCGGATCTTCGCCTCCTGCACGTCCTGTGAGCCGTTGGTCAGGACGCCCAGCGTGTAGCCGCGCAGTTCGGCCAGCGCCGGGACCACGTCGGGGTAGGCGGCCCAGCCGCGCCGGTAGTGGTCGCCGTAGCTCGCGAAGGCGGCCTCCAGGTCGGCGGGCGCCTCGACGGACAGCTCCCGGCACAGGGCGCGCACCCGGCGGCGGCGCTGCTCCTGCCAGGAGCACTCGCCGGCCTGCCAGGCGGCCAGGTGGGGGATCTCCAGCGCCGCCCACAGCGCGGCGACCTCGGGCAGGCGGGGATGGCCGGGGGCCAGCTCCGACGCCCACGCGGTGATCGCGGCGTCGGCCGCGCCGCGATGGTCGAGCAGAGTGCCGTCGAGGTCGAACAGGATGCCCTTGATGGTGCCGCTCACCCGGCGAGCATATCGGCGGCCACCCGGGCCGCCGTCTCGCGCGGCGGGTAGCCCAGGGTGAGGCCGCGCACCGAACGCGGCGCGGCGGCGAAGCGCGCCTCGGCGTCCTCGCCCAGCACGTAGGCCAGGGCGGGGGACAGGCCGCGATGCGACTCCAGCGCCGCCACCTCGGCCGCGGCCCGCCCGGGGGGCAGGGCCTCGTGGTAGTCGGCGATCAGGGAGTCGAGGTCGAAGAGCCGCTCGTAGGGCTCGGTGGTGCCGGCCACGACCCGGACGGCCGCGCCTTCGGCGCGCGCCCGGTAGACCAGGCCGGTGCCGCCGCTCTTGGCGAACCAGCGCAGCGCCTCCTCGGCGGGCAGGATGAAGGTGCCGTACGGCTTGCGCCCGTACAGCAGGGCCTCGGCGATCCAGCGGTCGCACCAGTGTTCGTCGCGGTACGGCGTCGGCGACCCCGGGTCGCAGCTCAGGCCCTGGGCCAGCACCGGGTTCCAGGCCGAGACCAGCGGGCTGCTGAAGCGCGGCATGCGGGGGCCCAGGCAGCGGCTCAGCGCGTAGCCGTACCAGACGGTGACGACCTCGGTGCGCCGCTTGGGACGCCTGCGCTCGTAGGCGCCGTTCATCACCTGGCCGTCAGGGTGGCGCCAGGGGCCGGGTTCGGTGGCCTGGTCTGTGGGGACCCGGGGGGTGCGGTAGTCGGGATTGAGCGTCCACGCGTCCGCCACAGTGTCGGCTCCTTCGGCGTCGGGGTCGCGGCAAGACCATCAGAGTGACTCATCGTGCAACACCCGTCACGGTGAATCAATGAACCGGGAGTGAACGATGATGTTTGTCATCAGTGGTGCCTGCGGTACTCGCCTGCCTGCCGGATATGGTCGATCATGACGCGTTCCGCTGCGTCGGCGTCGCCCGCCTCCAGGGCGGCCAGCAGCCGCTCGTGCGCCTGGAGCTGCCGCCCGACCTGCTCGGGGTCGAGCCACAGCGACGCCTCGGCGGGCACCGGGACGCCGTTGCGCACCGACCTGGCGTGGGCGCCGAGGAGGGCCGGGCCGCCGATGTCGACGATGCGCAGGTGGAAGCGGCTGCTCTGCTCGGCCAGCCGGTCGTGCCTGCCCTGCTCGGCGTCGTCGGCCATCTCGCGGTGCAGGTCGCGCAGCCCGGCCAGGTCGCCGGGGGTGATCCGGGCGGCGGCCAGCCGCGCCCCCAGGCCCTCGACGACCGCGCGCAGCCCGTAGTACTCGGCCAGGGCGTCGTCGCCGAGGTCGATGACGGTCGCGCCGTGGTGGGCCTCGTAGCTGATCAGCCGGTCCTTCTCCAGCCGGCGCAGCGCCTCGCGCACGGGGGTGACCGAGACGCCGAGCCGCCGGGCGACGGCCCCGGCGCGCAGGGCGGTGCCGCCGGGGATGCGGCCGCCGCGGATCTCGTCCAGCAGCACGGTGTAGACGTACTCGGCCTTGCTCATGGGGGGCGCGGGCGGCGTCGGGTCGCTGGCTGTCATGTCTCCAGTCTCTCGCACGGCCGGTCGCGGCTATTACTTATTTCTTATAACTTACAAACTATGACAAGTCTGGCCGACCTGCGGGTCATCGACGCGGCGACGCTGTTCGCCGGTCCCTCCGCCGCGATGATGCTCGGCGACTTCGGCGCCGACGTGATCAAGATCGAGCATCCCCGCCGCGGCGACCCCTCGCGCGGCCACGGCGCCTCGGTGGACGGCGTCGGCCTGTGGTGGAAGTCGCTGTCCCGCAACAAGCGCACCGCCGCCGTCGACCTCTCCCGCGCCGAGGGCCAGGAGATCCTGCGCCGCCTGGCCGAGCGCTCCGACGTGCTGATCGAGAACTTCCGTCCCGGCACCCTGGAACGCTGGAACCTGGCCCCCGAGGACCTGCTCAAGGCCAACCCGCGGCTGATCGTGGCCCGGATGACCGGGTTCGGGCAGATCGGCCCGATGGCCGGGCAGCCGGGGTTCGGGACGCTGGCCGAGGCCATGAGCGGGTTCGCGGCCATGACCGGCGAGCCGGACGGCCCCCCGACCCTGCCGCCGCTGGCCCTGGCCGACGGCATCGCGGGCCTGGCCATGTCGTACGCGATCATGGTGGCCCTGCACGCCCGCGCGGCGACCGGCCGCGGGCAGGTGATCGACCTGGCCATCATCGAGCCGATCCTGGGCCTGCTCGGGCCGCAGATGACCGCGTACAAGGCGCTCGGGGTGGTGCCGCGGCGCACCGGCAACCGCTCCAGCAGCAACGCCCCGCGCAACACCTACCGCACCCGCGACGGCCGCTGGGTGGCGATCTCCACCAGCGCCCAGCCCATCGCCGAGCGGGTCGTCACCCTCGTCGGACGGCCCGACCTGGTCGAGCAGCCGTGGTTCGCCAGCGGTCACGGCCGCGTCCAGCACGTGGACGAGCTGGACGAGGCGGTCGCCACCTGGATCGCCGCCCGCGACGCCGACGAGGTGATCGCCCGCTTCGAGGAGGCCCAGGCCGCCGTCGCCCCCATCTACGACGTCACCGACCTGGCCACCGACCCGCAGTACGCCGCGCTCGGCACGTTCGTCGAGCTGCCGGACGCCGAGCTGGGCACGGTCACCCTGCAGAACGTGCTGTTCCGCCTGTCGGAGACGCCCGGCGAGATCCGCTGGCCCGGACGCCCGCTCGGCCACGACACCGACGAGGTGCTCGGCGAGCTGGACTACCCGGCCGAGACCGTCGCGGCCCTGCGCGAGGCCGGGGTGATCGCGTGAACGCCCCCGTCACCTGGCTGTACGTGCCCGGCGACCGTCCCGAGCGCTTCGCCAAGGCCGCCGCCTCGGGCGCCGACGTCGTCATCATCGACCTGGAGGACGCGGTCGCGCCCGCCGCCAAGGACGCCGCCCGCGCCCACGCCGTCGCCTACCTGCGCGGGCCCAGGCAGGGCGGGCCGCGGATCCACGTCCGGGTGAACGACGTGACGACCGCGCGCGGCCTGGACGACCTGGCGGCCGTGGGCGAGCTGGCCGACGCCGTACGGCTGCCCAAGGTCGAGTCGGCCGCCGCGCTGGACGCCTTGCCCGGCACGGCCCCCCTGTACGCGCTGCTGGAGTCGGCGGCCGGGATCCTCGGGGCCGGCGCCGTGGCCGCGCACCCGCGGGTGGCCGGCGTGGCGCTGGGCGAGCAGGACCTGGCCGCCGAGCTGTCCCTCACCGACGAGAGCGCCATGAACCAGCTCAGGCTGCAGGTCGTGCTGGCCGCCGCGGCCGCGGGCCTGCCGCCGGTGCCCATGTCGGTCTACCCCGACGTCAAGGACGAGGACGGGCTCCTCGCCTCCTGCCGGGCCGGCCGCGCGCTGGGCCTGTTCGGCCGGACCGCCATCCACCCCGCGCAGCTCCCGGCCATCCGGCGGGCCTTCCGCCCGACCGAGGAGGAGACGGCCAGGGCCGCCGAGATCGTCGAGGCGGCCGAGCGGGCGGGCGCGGGAGCGGTGGCCCTGCCCGACGGCCGCTTCGTGGACGCCCCGGTCCTGGCCCGGGCCCGCCGCGTGCTGGACCTGGCCCGCCGGCTCGCCCCCGCCGACCGGCCCGGACCCGGTTAACGCGACGGGTACCAGCGGACCTGCAGCTCCTCGTCGTCGGGGGCCGGGCCGGGCAGGTCGCGGTGGGCGGGCGGCACCCGCAGCGAGTCCATCATCAGCGTCAGGTAGCGGTGGCGGAGCCGGCCGGTGCGCTCCTCGTCGCCGAGCTTGATCGAGGCGATCTGCTCGAACAGCAGCGCGATGTCGGCCACCGTGACGTCGGCCCGCAGCACGCCCGCCTCGACCGCCCGGCGGTGCAGCCGGGTGGCCAGGTCGCCGGCGCGGACGGCGTCGTGGTAGAGCTCCTCCGTCGGCTGGAAGGTGCCGGCCAGCTTGATCGTCAGGGAGCTGGTGTCGGCGTCGACGATGCCGCGCAGGTAGGAGGCGAACGCCTCCCAGGGGTCGCCCTCGTCGTCCATCGCGCGCTGGGCCACGTCGGCGTAGAGCTTCAGGCCGTCGCCGCACAGCTTCTGCAGCAACGCCTCCTTGCTGGGGTAGCGCCGGTAGAGCGCGCTGATCCCGACGCCCGCCTTCTCGGCCACGGCCGCGATGGGGGCGCCCGGATCGGCGGTGAAGACCGCCCTGGCCGCCTGGAGGATCAACTCGTCGTTGCGGGCGGCCTGAGCCTTGCGGCCGCTCATGGGTGCGCTGGTCATGCCTCCAGCATACGGGAACGAAAGATTCCGTTCTACTATTGGCGAAGATCGAAGCGCTGGTCCGTATGTCTATACAAAGAGATCGCAGTGCGGTAGAACCAGGCTAGCCCGTTGGTCTTGGAGGTATTCGATGAGACGTACCCCGATCGTGCTGGCGCTGGCCGGCGTACTGGCCCTGACCGGCTGTTCCTCCTCCGCCGAGCCGGCCGCGCAGAGCGCCGCGCCAGGCTCGGCCGCCGCCCCGGCGGCCGGCGGCAGCTTCGCCGTCATCACCCACGGCGGCGCCGGGGACGCCTTCTGGGACGTGGTCAAGAACGGCGCCGAGGCCGCCGGCAAGCAGTACGGCGTCAAGGTCACCTACCAGGGCGACGGCGACCCCGCCAAGCAGTCGCAGCTCATCGACCAGGCCGTCGCGGAGAAGGTGGACGGCCTCGTCGTCTCCATGGCCAACCCCGACGCGCTCAAGGAGGCCGTCGGCAAGGCCGTCGCGGCCAGGATCCCGGTCGTCACCATCAACTCCGGGGCCGACTCCTCCAAGGCGTTCGGCGCCCTCACCCACGTCGGCCAGTCCGAGGACGTGGCCGGGCGCGGCGCCGGCGAGCAGCTCAAGGCCGCGGGCGTCACCAAGCTGCTGTGCGTCGTGCACGAGGCCGGCAACGTCGGCCTCGACCAGCGCTGCAAGGGCGCCGAGCAGACCCTCGGCGGCACGGTCGAGCGCCTGCAGGTGGACGTCGCCAACCTGGCCGACGTCACCTCCAAGGTCACCGCCAAGCTCCAGTCGGACAAGCAGCTCAACGGCGTGCTCGCGCTCAACCCGGCGGTCGCCGTGGCGGCCAGGGACGCGATCAAGGACTCCGGCTCGCAGGCCAGGCTCGCCACCTTCGACCTGTCGGGCGACGTGGTCGCCGCGATCAAGGACGGCGAGATCCTGTTCGCCGTGGACCAGCAGCAGTACCTCCAGGGCTACCTGCCGATCGCGTTCCTGAAGCTGTACAAGGACAACCTCAACACCGTCGGCGGCGGGCTGCCGGTCAACACCGGGCCCGGGTTCGTCACCAAGGACAACGCCGAGCAGGTGGCCAAGCTGGCCGAGGCGGGCACCCGATGAGCGGCCGCCCGGGCGAGCGCGGGGACGGGGAGGGCCGCCGATGACGGCCGCACCCGCGCGGGCCGACGAGCGGGTCGCCCGGGTCGGCCTGGCCCGCCGCCTGATCGTCCGGCCCGAGCTCGGCGCCGTGGTGGGGCTGGTCGCGGTGTTCGCGTTCTTCGCCGCGCAGTCGGAGGTGTTCCGCTCGCCGGCCGGGATCGCCAACTGGCTCGACCCGGCCGCCACGCTCGGGATCATGGCGGTCGCGGTGGCGCTGCTCATGATCGGCGGCGAGTTCGACCTGTCGGCCGGCGTGCTGACCGGCACCAGCGGGCTGATCCTGGTCACGCTGGCCACCCGCTACGGGTTCGGCGTGTGGCCGGCGATGCTGGCCGGGCTGGTCGTGGCCCTGGCCGTGGGGTTCGCCAACGGCCTGGTGGTGACCCGGACGAAGCTGCCCAGCTTCATCGTCACGCTGGGCACGTTCCTCATGCTGCAGGGCGTCAACCTCGGCGTCACCAAGGCCATCACCGGGACCGTGCAGGTCGGCGGGCTGCGCCGGGCGGCCGGGTTCGACGGCGCGAGCGCGCTGTTCGCGGGCACGATCCAGATCGGCGGCACGTCGTTCCGGGTGGCGATCCTGTGGTGGATCGCGATCACCGCGCTGGCCACGTGGGTGCTCATGCGCTCCAGGCCGGGCAACTGGATCTTCGCCGTGGGCGGCGACGAGCAGGCCGCGCGGGCGGTCGGGGTGCCGGCGGCCCGGACGAAGATCGCCCTGTTCATGACCACGGCGGTGGCCGCCTGGCTGGTCGGCTCGATCCTGGCGTTGCGCTACACCTCCGTCCAGGCCAACATCGGCATCGGGCAGGAGTTCATCTACATCATCGCGGCCGTCATCGGCGGCTGCCTGCTGACCGGCGGGTACGGCTCCGCCGTCGGCGCCTCCATCGGCGCGGTGATCTTCGGCATGGCCGACAAGGGCATCGTGTTCCTGGGCTGGGACGCCGACTGGTTCAAGTTCTTCCTCGGAGCCATGCTGCTGCTCGCCACGCTGGCCAACCGGATGGTCCGGCGCTACGCCGAGGAGGTGCGGCATTGATCCTGCAGACCCGCGACATCGGCAAGACGTTCGGCTCGGTGCTGGCCCTGCGCGGGGTGTCGATGGGGGTGGAGGCCGGCTCGGTCACCTGCGTGCTCGGCGACAACGGCGCCGGCAAGTCCACGCTCATCAAGATCCTGGCCGGGGTGCACCAGCACGACACGGGGACGTACCTGGTGGACGGGGCCGAGGTGCGCTTCTCCAGCCCGCGCGAGGCGCTCGACCGCGGCATCGCCACCGTCTACCAGGACCTGGCGATGATCCCGCTCATGTCGGTCTGGCGGAACTTCTTCCTCGGCTCAGAGCCCCGCAAGGGACTCGCCTTCGACGTGGCCGGGGCCCGCCGGGTGGCGGCCGAGGAGCTGCGCGCCATGGGCATCGACATCCGGGACGTCGACCAGCCCGTCGGCACGCTGTCGGGCGGCGAGCGGCAGTCGGTCGCCATCGCCAGGGCCGTGCACTTCGGCGCGCGGGTCCTCATCCTGGACGAGCCCACCTCGGCGCTGGGCGTCAGGCAGGCGGGCGTGGTGCTGCGCTACATCGCCCGCGCCCGCGACCGGGGGCTCGGCGTGGTGTTCATCACCCACAACCCGCACCACGCCTACCCGGTCGGCGACCGGTTCCTGCTGCTCAACCGCGGTACCGGCATGGGCGAGTACGCCAAGTCCGACATCGCCAAGGACGAGCTGACCGCGCTGATGGCCGGCGGCGCGGAACTGGCGGAGCTGGACCACGAGCTCCGGCGCGAATGAGCCGCTTGATCGGAATTTGGCGAAACCGGGCGATCGGATCGAGGTAGGTCAAGGCAGGAACCGGGGTGGACCACACTGACGACCGGGGGCGGCCACCGTGACGACGATGATCAGCAAGCAGATCGTGCTGGAGAAGGCGGCGCAGGAGTTCGCCGACGCCAACGCCAAGCGGCCCTTCATCTACGAACTGCCGCCCGAGCAGGGCCGCGAGGTGCTGGAGAAGCTGCAGTCCGATGCGAGCGTGCCCAAGCCGGAGATCGACGAGGAGTGGATCCAGGTCCAGGGCGGCCCGACGGGCATCGTGCCGGTGCGCATCGTCAAGCCCAAGGGGGCCACGGGCACGCTGCCGGTCATCTTCTACATCCACGGCGCGGGCTGGGTGTTCGGCTCGGCGCACACCCACGACCGGCTCGTGCGCGAGCTGGCCGTGCGGACCGGCGCCGCCGTCGTCTTCCCCGAGTACGACCGCGCGCCCGAGGCGAAGTACCCCACGCAGATCGAGCAGAACTACGCCGCCGCCCAGTGGGTGGCCGAGCACGGCGCGGAGAAGGGCCTGGACCCCTCCCGCATGGCCGTGGCCGGGGACTCGGTGGGCGGCAACATGTCGATCGTGCTCACGCTCATGGCCAAGGAGCGCGGCGACGTGCGGCTGCTCGGCCAGGTGCTGTTCTACCCCGTCACGGACGCCAACTTCGACACCGAGTCCTACAAGCAGTTCGCCACGGGCTACTACCTCAACCGGGACGGCATGAAGTGGTTCTGGGACCAGTACACGACAGATCCGGCGCAGCGCGCGGAGAGCCACGCCTCGCCGCTGCGCGCGAGCGACCAGGAGCTGCGCGGCCTGCCGCCGGCCCTGGTGCTGAACGGCCAGGCCGACGTCCTGCGGGACGAGGGCGAGGCGTACGCGGCCCGGCTGCGGGAGGCCGGCAACGACGTCACGGCGGTCGAGCTGGCGGGGATGGTGCACGACTTCGCCATGGTGGACCTGCTGCGCGACACCAACGCCAACAAGGCCGCCATGAGCCTGGCGGTCGCCAAGCTGCGCGAGTGGCTGAATCCCTGATCTACAACGTAAAGACGCCTGCGTTCCACGCTGCCCATACGGTGAGAAAGAACCATATTTCTCCACCAAGACAAAGGAGTACGGAAGCGTGGCACGCGACGCTGTCTGGGCCGTTATTACCGGCATGTACGACGCCTACGCGCGAGGTGACAGGCAGGGCATCGACCGGCTCCTCCACCCGGAGGCCACGATCTGGGACTCCGCCGAGCCGGGCCTGATCACCAGCAGGCGGCAGCTCGACCGAGTGCGCGACGCGCGCCCGTCGGACGGCCCGGCGGAGACCTCCGTCCGGGCCATCGACGAGATCGTGGACGTCTGGGGCGACACCGCCCTGGCCCGGTACCTGCTGCAGGTGGACTTCGAGCGCGGCGACCCCGAACTCGTCCGGACGACGAGCGTGCTGCGCCTGGTGGACGGCGAGTGGAAGATCGTCCACGTGCACGAGAACACGCTCAGCTCGTGCACCAGGACGCACACCGACGACGTGCGCGAGGACACGCCCTGACGGCGTGACCGGAGGCAGGCCCGCCGCCTGAGGGACCGGCGGCGACCCGGCGGCGACCCGGCGGCGACCCGGCGGTGACCCGGCAGTGACCCGGCAGTGCGCCGCGCACAGCCGGGCCCGCCCCGGCCGGGCGTCGCGCACACCGACGCGGAAGGGGGACGGCCCTATGGTGCGGCAATACTTCGCGCCCCCCTCCGAGGAGCTTGCATGACCGCCACCGACGCACCGACGCTCCCCATCGGGGCGGCGTTCGACCGGATGCCGTTCTCCCGCCGGCACGTGCTCATCGCGCTCGCCCTGTTCATCGCCTTCGTCATCGAGTCCTGGGAGCAGCTCGCCCTGGTCTACGTCTCCGGCGACCTCGGGCCGGCGTTCGGCATCGACGAGGCCGGGATCGGCGTCGTGCTGTCGGCGGTGGCGTTCGGCATGATCCCCGGCGTGCTGGTCTGGGGGCCGCTGGCCGACCGCGTCGGGCGCAGGCCGACCGCGTTCTGGTCGCTGCTGGCCTATGGCGTGATCGCGCTCGCCTCGGCGTTCGCGCCGAACATGGCGACGCTGGTCGCGCTGCGCGTATGCTCCGGGCTCGCGCTGGCCGGGGTCTACACGATCACCTTCCCGCTCTTCCTGGAACTGCTGCCGACCAGGCACCGGGGCCGGGCGGCGGTCTACCTGTCGATCGGCTGGCCCATCGGCATGCTGGCGGCCATCGCCGCCTCGGTGACGCTCGGCGGGCTCGGCTGGCACGTCGTGGTCATCGCCAGCGCCGCGGCCGGGCTGTGGGCGTTCGCGATCAGGGCGTGGGTGCCCGAGTCGCCGTACTGGCTGGCCGCCCGCGGGCGGCAGGAGGAGGCGCGGGCCGTGCTGCGCGTCCTGGGCAGCCCCGACGCCGAGGCCACGTTCACGGTCGCCGGAACGGTGGCGAGCCAGCGCGCCGGCCACCCCATGGACCTGTTCCGCGGCCGGCTGGCCCGGATCACCGTCCTCATGCTGCTGCTCAACTTCGTCTTCAACTGGGGCTACTGGGGGCTGCAGACCTGGCTGCCGACGCTGCTGCAGGCCAAGGGCCTGTCGCTGTCGGCCTCGCTCGGCTTCGCCGCGCTCAGCGCGCTGATGATGATCCCCGGATACGTGAGCGCGTCCCTGCTGACCGGCCGGTTCGGCCGCAAGAAGGTCTTCCTGTTCTACGTCGTCGCCGCCGTGCTGGGCGGCCTGTGGTTCGCCACCGCGAGCAGCCTGACCGGCCTGTACCTGGGCAACTTCGTCCTGTCGTTCTTCAGCCTGGGCGCGTGGGGCGTCTGGAACACCTGGAACGGCGAGTTCTACCCGACCGCGCTGCGCGGCACCGGCTACTCCTGGGCCACGGCCTCCCAGCTCGTTGCCACCACGGTCGCGCCGTCGGCCGTGGGCGCGCTGCTGGCCCACGCCACCGGCTTCACCGCGACGATGCTGGTGATCAACGCGTTCATGGTGGCCACGGCGCTGCTGGCCATGCCGCTGCCCGAGACCGAAGGGCGCGAGCTGGAGTGATCCTCGGCGTCGCGCTGGACGGGCCGTCGCCGGCGGTGGTGGCCGTCGGCGACGGCGCGCCGCCGTCGCAGGCCGTACGCGCCTGCGTGGCGGTCGACCTCGACGGGATGCCGCGCGCGCCGGTGGCCGCCATCCGCGTCGGCGGGCCGTGCCCGCCGGTGCTGCGGCCGGTGGCCGACCCGGGGGTGGCCACGATCGTGCGCGGCGGGCACAGCCTGACCGGCCGCCCGCTGGCTCCGCTGGACACCGGCGCGGTGCGCGAGTTCGCCGCCGGCTGCGGCCTGGTCGACTTCGCGGTGACCGCGACCGGCTCGCCGATGCTGGCCGACCACGAGCTGGCGGTGGCCGCGATCATCGTCGCCGAGGTGCCCGCGGCCAGGATCACGCTGTCGTACGAGTTCGGCCGCCCCGGCCTGCGGGAACGCGAGGCGCACGCGATCAGGAACGCGGCGCTGGGCCCCGAGGCGGGCCGGATCGCCGACCGGGTGGCGCGCGAGCTGCCCGGGGTGCCGGTGTTCTTCGCCCGCACCGGCAGCGGCCTGGTGTCGGCGCACTACTTCCGCAGGTACCCGCGGGCCTGCGAACGCGGCGGGACGACCAGCCTGCGCCGCGGCCGGGCCGCCCTGGCCGCGGCGGACGTCCCGGCGCCGTTCGAGGTGATCGAGCCCGGCGGCGCGGGCGAGGACCTGCTGGCCGCGGCCTACGGGGCGGCGCTCGCCCGTCCCGAGGCCCAGGTGGAGCGGATCGTGCAGGCCCGCGGCCGGGCCGAGCTGGACCGGGCGCTGCAGGACGCCAGGGACGAGGCCCTGACCCGCGTGGTCAGCGCCGGCGCCGCGCCCGGCTTCGCCCGGATCGCCGAGACCACCGTCAACCCGCTGTCCTACCTGCCCGACGGCTTCTACCGGGTGCGCGTCACGGCAGAAGGCGCGACGCCGTGACCCGGCTCGTCGGCCCCGATGAGCTGCGCCGCTTCTCGGCGGGGTCGCGGCTGTTCGCCACGGGCGCGGGCGAGTCCTCCTACGGCCTCACCCTCGCCTGGGCGGAGTCGGTGCTCGGCGACGGCGTCGAGCTGGCCGCCGCGCACGAGCTGGACCCCGGGACGTTGTGCATGGTGGTCAGCCTGGTCGGGTCCACGACCGCGCTGGGCGAGCAGCTGCCCGCGGGCGACGAGCCGGTACGGGCGGTGCGGGCGCTGGAGCGGCGGCTGGGGGAGCGGGCCGGGGCCGTGGCGGCGCTCAACCTGGCGGCCGAGAACGCGCTGATCCCGCTGGTCGCCGCGGCGGCCCTGGGCGTGCCGCTGGTCGACGGCGACGGGACGGGCCGGGTGTTCCCGCTGGTGGAGCAGACGACGTACACGCTGGGCGGGCTGAGCGCGTCGCCGCTGGCGCTGGCCGGGGCGTCGGGGGAGCTGGTGCTGCTGGAGACCGCGGGCGGGCGGGTGGAGGAGCTGCTGCGTCCCGTCGTGCTGGCGGTGGGCGGGTGGGCGGTGGCCGCCTGCTACCCGATGGCGGCGCGGGACCTGGCCCGGGTGCTGGTGCCGGGCACGGTCAGCCTGCTGCTGGCGGCCGGGGTGCCCGGCGCGCCGCGCTCGGCGGCCGCCCCGTACGGGGTGCGCACGCTGTGCGCGGGCCGCATCCTGGCCGTCGAGGGCAGCACGGGCCACGGCGCCGACGTGGCCATGCCGTCGCTGCCCTCCAGCATCGTGGTGCAGGAGACGGGCGGCCTGCGCAGGCTCGTCCGGCTGGAGGCGCACAACGAGATCGTGCTCGCCCTCGCCGACGGGGCGCCGGTGGCGATGGCGCCGGACCAGATCTGCATGATCTCGTCCGCCGACGGCCTGGTCGTGGACGTCGACAAGGCGGCGCCCGGCATGGAGGTGGAGATCATGGTGGTCAAGGCCGCGCCGGTCTGGCACACGGACGCGGGGCTCGCGCTGGGCGGGCTGCGGGCGTTCGGGATCCCGTTCGAGCAGCGGGCGGAGTCGCCGTGAGCGGCCTGCGCGAGCCCGGCTGGGAGGCGCCGGTCACGGTGGCGGAGCTGGTCAACGCCGGCCCGCTGGCCGGGGCCAGGATGTACGGCAGCGGCGACAACCCCGTGCACCAGGTCCGCATCGTGGACGACCTGTCGGTGTTCGGCGCGGTGACGCCGCACACGGCGGTCGTGCTGATCGGCGCGGCGGCCGGCGGCGGCTGGGCGGTCGAGATGGCCATGCGCCGGGCCTGGGAGCAGGCGGCGGCCTGCGTGATCGCGCCGTCGGGCGGCCTGAGCGCCGGGTCGGGCGAGGTGCTGGCCGAACGGCTCGGCGTCACCCTGATCTTCGTGGACGAGGACCCGCTGATCGTCGCCGTCCGGGTCGCCTCGGCGGCCTCCAGGCCGGAGGCGGCCCGCACCCAGCTCGTCGCCCGCTGCGCGACCCGGCTGGCCGACGCGGGCCCCTCGGCGCGGCGGGTGCTCGGGGTGCTCAACGCCGAGCTGCCCGGCACGTCGGTGGCCTTCCTCGACCGGTACGGCCTGCACGTCGCCGGCCGCCAGAGCGCCACCCGCGCGCCGGGCGAGCACGAGCCGGCCCGGCCGCCGGGGTCCCGGTGGGCGGCCGAGGTCGAGGTGCCCGGCCAGGAGGGGCCCGCGCTCGGGACGCTGGTGGCCGCCGGCACGTCCCGCTCGCCCGGCTGGCCCGCGGTGGTGCGGACCGTGCTGGGCCTGGCGGTGGCCCCGCTGGCGGCGTGGGCGGCCCAGGAGCGCCTGCGCGCCTCGCGCGACTTCGCGCTGCAGTCGGCGCTGGCCCGGCGGCTGCTCGCGGCGGGCCGGCCGGCCCACGAACCGGCCGGCGACGGCGGCATCTGGCTGGAAGGGGCCCCGGCCGAGGCCGTGGCGCTGGGATGGGGGGTGCGCGGCACGCTGACCGCCTACCACGTCCGCCCGGTGGGGGCGCTGGCCGACGACGGGCCGCTGGTGCAGGCGCTGGTCACCGCGGCGCTCGGCCAGGTGCCGGTGCTGCGGCGCGGCGAGGGCTGGGCAGGGTGGTCGCCGGAGCCGCCCGGCGACCTGGCCGAGCATCTGCGGCGCTGCGTGCACGGCATGCCCTGGCCGTGCGCGGCCGGGGTGGGCGCGGCGGTGGAGGGGCTGGAGGCGGTGGGGGAGTCGCTGCTCGGCGCCGAGGCGGCGGCGTTCGTGGCCGGCGCGGGCACGGTGGCCCGCGCCGACCGGATGGGACCGGCCGAGCTGCTCGGCGCG
Organism: Nonomuraea sp. NPDC049684; assembly: GCF_044465345.1. Taxonomy (NCBI): domain Bacteria; kingdom Bacillati; phylum Actinomycetota; class Actinomycetes; order Streptosporangiales; family Streptosporangiaceae; genus Nonomuraea; species Nonomuraea sp. NPDC049684. Next base: position 288,025 of record NZ_JBITLO010000012.1, read on the forward strand.
CTTCCGGCGGGGGTGCTGCGCGCGCCGGCGACCGTCGTGCTCCAGCCGCTGCTGGCCGTCGACAAGGACGGCACGCTGCTGGTGACGCTGGCCGCCGTCCTGGACGAGGGCGGCGCGCTCAAGGCCGCCGAACGCCTGGGCGTGCACCGCAACACGGTCACCACCCGCCTGGACCGCATCAAGGCCGCCGGCTTCGACCTGGACGACGCCGCCACCCGCCTGGCGCTGCAGCTCGCCTGCCACGTGCTGCTGCGCTGAGCCGGGGGGCGGCGTCGCCGGGTCAGTAGCCCCTGGTGAGGCGGACGCCCGCGCCGACCTTGCGCCGGGTCCCGACGCCGTCGAGGAGGTTGCCCGAGGAGGCGATCGACATCGACTCGCCCTCGCCCTTGGCCAGCAGGATGCCGGTCTCGCGCTTGGTGCCGTGGCCGACGACGGTGTTGCCGGTGATCGCGGCGTGGCCGGCGCCGTAGTTGACCGCGTCCAGCGCCAGGTAGACGAAGTCCACGCCGTCGGGGAGCGGGCCGGTCGCGGCGATCTTGCGCTCGGGCGGCGCCGAGCCGCTCTGGCGGGCCTTGCGCAGCTCGGCCAGCGCGTTCGGCGGCGGCAGGAACTTGTGCACGCGGTTGCCGGTGATGGTGGTGGCGGCCTCGCCCTGAAGGTCGCAGCGGATGCCGTAGTACGTCTGGCCCGCCGTGCTCTCGGCGCCGAAGTCCTCGATGTAGTTGTCCTGGATCGAGGTGCCGAAGCAGCGGTGGGCGTCGATGGCGTTCTTCGGGGTCGCGTACAGGTGCAGGCCGCTCATCGTCCAGCCGGCCGCGTTGTCGGTCTGGATGGCGCTGGTGCCGCTGAAGCCGATCCAGGAGCGTTGGAGCGTCCAGTCGGTGACGGAGTTGCCGGGGTCGACGACGCGGATCCCGGCCTCGGCGGCGCCTTCGATGTAGACGTCGCTGATGACGCTGTTGACCATGGTGTTGCGCAGCGTCGTGCCGTTCCTGGACGGGTTGCTGATGCGGATGCCGTCCGACGGCGTGCCGTAGATGTCCACGTCGTAGACCCGGGTGTTCCACGAGCGCAGCAGCAGGCCGACCGTGCCGGTGTTGTGGTCGCGGTTGCCGTCGATGGTCAGCCGCTCGACGCGCACGCTCTCGCCGCTGAACTCGGTGTCCTCCAGCCAGCCCTTGGAGGCCAGTACGGCGGGCAGGTTGGCGCCGTCGGCCTGCTTGAGCACCGTGCCGGCCTTGGCGTCGCCCCGGTAGGTGCGCCGGTCGGCCAGGCTGATCGTGGCGTTGATCAGGCACGGCCCCTTGATGACGATCTCGTCGCCGTCCTTGGAGGAGTCGATGGCGGCCTGGATCGCCGCGGCGTCGCCGAGGGCGTCGGAGCAGGCGGCCTCCACCCTGGCGGCCGAGGCGGGCGCGGCCGGCGTCAGCACGGCGACGCCGGCCAGGCCCGCGGCGAGCGCGGCCGAGCCCGCGAGAAGGCGCGTTCGTAACGCAGTCATGAGAGTCCCCTCGTGAAGATGGTCATGACGGGGACACAGCCTCCCCAGGCCGTCGCGTGCCCCCGCGTTGTCGATCATCTTCACAGACCGGAGAACAATCCGTGTGATTTTCGGTCGAACGTGGATCAGTTTGTGGTCATGCCCTCGGCCAGGTCGGCCGCCCGCGCCGCCGGGGAGCGGCGCTCGGCCGGGCCGTAGCCGCCGCCTCCGCCGGACTCGCAGCGCAGCACGTCACCGGCCGACACCGGCAGGGCGTTGACCTTGAGCATCCGGCGCTCGCCCGCCGTGCCCGGGTTGAGCGTGACCCGCGGGGGAGCGCCCGCCGCGCCGCCGGCCAGGCCCCACGCCGGGGTGACCGAGCGCTCGAACCACAACGACAACGAGGTGTCGCCGCAGAACTCGTACTCCCGTACCACGCCGTTGCCGCCGCGCCACCGGCCGGCGCCGCCGGTGTCCGGGCGCACCTCGTACCGGCGCACCCGGACCGGGAACAGCGTCTCCAGCACCTCGATCGGCATGTCCCGCAGCGAGCCGTTGACGTTGTTGATCAGGCAGGACTCGCCGTCGCCGCCCTCCCACGCCCCCCAGCCGCCGACCGTGGCCTCCTGGGAGACGTACAGCTTGCCGGTACGCGGGTCCGTCCCGGTGAACTGCACGATCATCGAGTCCCCGTACGAGGCCGCCGCCGCCTTGCCCGGCAGCGCCGGGGCCAGCGCCTTGACCACCAGGTCGATGAGCAGCCCGAGGTGGGAGTAGTAGTACTGGCAGGCGGCCGGCGACCGCGCGGCCAGCATCGAGCCCGGCCGGGTCTCGACGCTCAGCGGGCGGAAGGAGCCGCCGTTCAGCGGCACGTCCCCCGACACCAGCAGCTTGTACCCCACCCGCACCGCCGCCACGGCCTGCGCAGCGCCGCAGTTGACCGGGCCGCGGGCCTGGTCGGCGCAGTCGGTCAGGTCCACGTGCATCGACTCGCCCGACACCGTGACGCGCACGTTCACCGGCAGCGGCGTGGCCAGGTCGATGCCGTCGTTGTCGAGGAACCCGGACGCCTCGTAAACGCCGTCGGGGATCGCGGCGATGGCCTGGCGTTCCAGGCGCTCGGTCTGGGCGAACATCTCGTCCCGGGCGGCCATGACCGTCTCCAGGCCCCAGCGCGAGACGATCTCCTGCAACCGCCGCTGGCCGGTCATCGCGCAGCTCACCTGGGCCCGCATGTCGCCGAGCGTGGCGTGCGGGAAGCGCACGTTGCGGGCGATCACCTCGTGCAGGTCGCGGCACGGCCGCCCGCCGGCGTACACCTTCACCGGACCGAGGCGCAGGCCCTCCTGGAAGATCGAGGTGGAGTCCATCGAGCCGCCCGGGTCCTTGGAGCCGACGTCCAGCCAGTGGGCGCGCGAGGCGGCGAACCCGGCCAGCTCGCCGCCGGCGAAGATCGGGCCGTAGACGGTGACGTCGTTGAGGTGGGTGCCGCCGACGTAGGAGTCGTTCAGCACCCACACGTCGCCCTCCTGCCACACCTCGCGGCCGTACATGCGCTCGGTCTCGCGGGTGCACACCTCCAGGTTGCCCAGGAAGATCGGCAGGCCGGACGACTGCCCCAGCACGTTGTGGTCGCGGTCGAGCAGCGCCACCGCGCAGTCCTTGGCCTCGTAGATCACCGGCGTGTACGAGCTGCGGACCAGCGTCGTGTTCATGTCCTCGGCCGCCTGGAGGAGCGCGCACCGGATGATCTCGGTCGTCACGGGGTCGATCACTGGACGTCCACCTTCACGATGAGGAAGCCGTTGTCGTCTATGGTCGCCAGGCAGCCCGGCGGGATGACCGTGGTCGCGGTCTCCTCGACCACGATCGCGGGCCCGCCGAACGAGCCGGTCAGGCCCGCCCGCCGCAACACGGGCGTGCGGTGCACCGCCCCGTCGAAGATCACGTCCCGGACGTCCCCGGACGTCTCCTCGCGCGGCTCGGCGGCCCCGGCGGCGGCGCGCGGGAACGAGCCGAACCCGGTGCTGCGCAGCATGACGAACTCCACCGGCGCCTCGGGGGTGGCGTGGCCGTACCGGCTGGTGTGGGCCTCGGCGTAGCGGGCCGCGACCGCGGCGAGGAAGCCCGGCTCGCCCGGCTCGGCGGCGTCGCGCAGCGGGACGGTGAGCGTGTAGTCCTGGCCCTCGTAGCGCATGTCCACGGCGTGCTCGACCCGGCGCCGCTCCTCCGGGACGCCCTGCCCGGCCAGCGCCGCCAGCGCCTCCCGCTCCAATGTCGTCAGATGCCGGGACATGTCGTGGCCGTCGAGGGTGTCCTGCGGCCGGAAGTACGGGTGCGTCAGGTCCCGCCGCACGTCCGCCTCCAGCATCCCCCAGGCAGAGAACGCCCCCGGGAAGCGTGGCACGACCACCTCGGAGATGCCCAGCTCGCGGGCGATGAAGACGGCGTGCATCGCGCCCGCGCCGCCGAAGGCGACCAGCGCGAACTCCCGCGGCTCCACCCCGTGCTCGACCGTCAGCGTGCGGATCGCCTGGGCCATCTTGGCGTTGGCCACGTCGCACACGCCCTCGGCCAGCCGCAGCGGGTCCAGGTCCAGCTCCCGCGCCAGCGTGACCACGGCCGCGCCCGCCGCCTCCTCGTCCAGCGTCATCAGCCCGCCCGCGAACCAGGCCGGGTCCACCCGGCCGAGCACCACGTTCGCGTCGGTCACGGTGGGCCGGGTGCCGCCCCGGCCGTAGCAGGCCGGGCCCGGCACGGCCCCGGCCGACTCCGGGCCGACGCGCAGCGCGCCCGCCTCGGCGTAGGCGATCGAGCCGCCGCCCGCGCCGATGGTGTGCAGGTTCACGATGGGCATGAGCACCGGGTAGCCCTCGATGCGGGCCTCGGCGCTGACGTCGGGCCGCCCGTTCACCACGAGCGAGACGTCGAAGGAGGTGCCGCCCATGTCCACGCAGATCGCGTTCTCCCGGCCCAGCATGCGGGCCGCGGCCACGCCGCCCATCGTGCCGCCGACCGGCCCCGACAGCAGGGTCTGCAACGGCCGCCGCATCGCGTACGAGGCGTTGACCAGCCCGCCCGAGGACTGCATCACGTGCACCGGCACCGACAGGCCGCGCTCGGCGAAGCGCCGCTCGATCCTGGCCAGGTACCTGCGCACGACCGGCCCGGTGTAGGCCTCCAGCACCGCCGAGGAGGTGCGCTCGTACTCGCGCCACTCCCGCGCGACCTCGTGCGAGAGCACCACGAGCACGTCCTCGCCCAGCTCGGCCCGCAGGATCTCGCCCGCGCGCAGCTCGTGCGCGGGGTCGGCGAAGGAGAACAGCAGGCACACGGCGACGGCGTCGAAGCCCTCCTCGCGGGCGCGCCGCGCGGCCCGCCGCACCGCCTCCTCGTCGAGGGGTTCCAGCTCGCGGCCCCGGTGGTCGAGGCGGCCGCCGGCCTCCATGACGTCCTGGCGCGGCACGAGCGGCGACGGCTTGCGGTAGCGCAGGTCGAACATGCGGTCGCGGTTGCCGCGGGCGATCCGGTAGACGTCCCCGGCGCCCCGGCTCGCCAGCAGCAGCACCCGCGCGCCCTTGCGCTCCAGCAGCGCGTTCAGGCCCTGCGTGGTGCCGTGCACGAAGAAGGAGATGGCCGCGGGGTCGTCCACGACCCGGCCGAGCGCGGCGAACACGCCCTCGGCCAGGTCCCCCGGAGTGGTGGGCGCCTTCGAGGCGGTGACGGCCCCCGTGCGCTCGTCGTAGCAGACGACGTCGGTGAAGGTGCCGCCGATGTCCATGGCGACGCGATAGGTCATGCGCCGCACCGTACGCGCGGGACGGCGGCGCGATCATGGGCGTCCTGCACAGGGAGGGGCGGCCTGCCGTGCATCGCGCTCAACCCGGTCCACCCGCCCGGAAATCTACAACGTAAAGGCGGTAGCCTGGCGGACGTGTCCCAGTCGTACCTCACCCTCGCGACCGGCATCGAGCACGAGACCGAGGTGCGCCGCTCCCGGTTCGTCTGCGCGCTGGCCCCCGCCCGTACCGTCGAGGAGGCCGCCGCCTTCATCGCCGCCCGCCGCCGCGAGCACGCCGGCGCCACCCACAACTGCACCGCGTACGTGATCGGCGGGCGCCTGCAGAAGGGCGACGACGACGGCGAGCCCGGCGGCACGGCGGGCACGCCGATGGTCCAGGCGCTGGTCGGCCGGGGGTTCAACGACGTGGTCGCGGTGGTCACGCGCTACTTCGGCGGCGTCCTGCTGGGCGCGGGCGGGCTGGTGCGCGCCTACGGGGGAGCGGTGACCGAGACGCTCGACCTGGTGGAGCCGGTGCGGATGATCCCGGCCAGGCTGGTGAGCGTCTCGGTGGCCCACGACCAGGCCGGCCGGGTGGAGAACGACCTGCGCGCCTCCCGCTACGCGCTGCGCGAGGTGACCTACGCGGCCGGGGTGACGTTCTCGGTGGCGGTGGGGGAGGACGAGGTGGCGGCGTTCGGCGAGTGGGTGGCCGCGCTGACGGCCGGCCGGGCCCGCGTCGAGGTGGGCGAGGGCGTGCACGTGCCCGGCTGAGGCCGCTCAGCCCTCCAGGGCGTACTGCATGACGCGGAACTTGGCCTGGGCCTCGGCCAGCTCGGCGGCCGGGTCGGAGTTGCCCATGATGCCGCCGCCGGCGAACAGCCGGGCGCGGTTGCCCTCGATCAGCCCGGAACGCAGGGCGATGCCCCATTCGCCGTCGCCGTGGGCGTCGATCCAGCCGACCGGGCCCGCGTAGCCGGCGCGGTCCATGCCCTCCAGCTCGCGGATGACCTTGATGGCGGTGTCGGTCGGGGTGCCGCCGACGGCGGCGGTGGGGTGCATGGCGGCCACCACGTCGAGCACGGACGCGCCGTCGGCCAGCCGCCCGGTGACGTGGCTGGCCAGGTGCTGGACGTTGGGCAGCACGAGGAGTTCGGGCTCGTCGGGGGTGTGCAGCGAGGAGCAGAGGGGGGCGAGGGTCTGGCGCACGGAGGCGATGGCGCACTCGTGCTCGTGGCGGTCCTTCTGGGAGGCGAACAGCGCGGCGCCGCGGGCGACGTCGTCGGCCGCGCCGGTGCCGCGGGCGGTGGTGCCGGCCAGGACGAGGGATTCGATCTCCTGCCCGGTGCGGCGGATGAGCAGCTCGGGGGTGGCGCCGACGAGGCCGGCCACGGAGAAGGTGTAGCACTCGGGGTAGCGCCGGGCCAGCCGGGTCAGCAGCAGGCGCACGTCGATGGGGTGTTCGGCGGTGGCGAGCAGGTCGCGGGCGAGCACGACCTTCTCCAGTTCGCCGTCGCGGATGCGGCGGGCGGCGCGGGCGACGACGTGCTCCCATTCGGGGGCGGTGAGGCTGCCGTCGCCGTAGCTGATGCGGCCGGGCTCGCGGATGGGGCTGAACGTCTCCAGCGGGGCCTCGCCGACGGTGGTGAGCCAGGCGCGGCCGCCGCGGCGGGCGAGCACGGCCCGGGGGACGACGAGCACGGACCCGGGGGCGTCCTCGTCGAAGGTGAAGCTGCCGAAGGCGACGGGGCCGGAGCCGGAGCCGGGGGCGCGCCCGGCGTCGTCGGCGGGCGCGTCGCCGAGGACGGTGCGCAGCCACTCGCGGGCCCAGGCGAAGCGGCCGGGGCCCGGCGGCACGGCGACGCGGGCGGCCTGGCCCCATCCCACCAGGCCCTCGCCGTTCCTGATCCAGGCGTAGGGCGCCGTCTTCGGGAGGGATGCCAGCAGGTCACCGGGGTCGCCGACAGAAGTGGTGCGAACCGGTAGCGGGCGGGTTGTTCCGAGCGCGACACTCACTCAAGACACTCTATGCGGGAACTGAACACGTTCGACTCGGACCCCCGTTAATGCGGTGTTACTGCCCACGAGCCAGGAAATAACCGGATCTTGACGTTTATTGAGGGCGCCCAGCTCGCGGAGGCACTGTCAAGCGGTGATAGGAAGACGGTCCTGAAATGGCAGACCTCGCCTGAAGGTCATGGTGCGACCTTGATCCACTCCCTACCTTGGGGCCATGCTCGGTCGTCTGTCCCCTGTCGTCACCGCCGTCCTCGTCCTGGCCGCTTCGGGCCCCGCGCAGGCCGTCGCCGCAGCTCAGCCCGTCCCTGAGACGATGGCGGCGCTGGGCGACTCGATCTCCACCGGCTTCAACTCCTGCGGCTGGTACGTCTCCTGCGCGGCCCGTTCGTGGGCGGCCGGCGACAACGCGCAGGTGGACAGCCACTACCTGCGGCTGCGGGGGCTGACTGGAACGCTCCACCGGGAGAACTTCGCGGTGCCCGGCTCGACGAGCGCCGACCTGCTCGGCCAGGTCAACCAGGCGATCGCGGCGAAGGCCGATTATGTGACGATCCTCATAGGCGCCCAGGACGCGTGCAAGCGCACCGAGCGGGAGATGACGCCGGTCGCGCTCTACCGCCGGCGCATGGACGCCGCGCTGTCGGCCCTGCGCGCCGGCGTGCCGCAGGCCAGGGTGTTCATCGCCAGCGTCCCCGATCTGCGGCGGTTGTGGCAGGTCGGCAAGGGCAACCCGCTGGCCCGTACGTTCTGGACCGTCGGGAGGATCTGCCAGACCATGCTGGCCGACCCGGCCTCGGTGAAGAAGGCCGACGTCGAGCGGCGGGCCCGGGTGCGGGCGCGGGTGATGGCCTACAACCGGGAGGCGGCGCTGGCGTGCGCGGCGATGGGGCCCTCCTGCGACACCGACGAGGGCGCGATCTTCTCCTTCCCGTTCACGCTCGACCACGTCAGCAAGTGGGACTTCTTCCACCCCAACCTCGCCGGGCAGAAGGCGCTGGCCGAGCAGACGTTCGAGCACGGCTTCGTCTGGGAGGACCCGCGCTAGCCCGGCCCCGGTGAGTGGCCGCCTTCCGGCGCGCGGGAAGAAAAGCCGCGTGCGCCGCGAAGGATGGGTGAAAGTAATGATCACCCACCGGAAGGCACACTCATGACGGAGACGGGCACATGACCGCCGACGTGGGCGAGCAGGTGACCGACGCCGACCTCGTCGCCGGGTACCGGCGGAACCCCGAGCTGTTCACCGCCGTGTATGACCGGTATTTCCATGACGTCTACCGGTACGTGGCGGGACGCCTGGGCACCCAAGTGGCCGAGGACATCGCGGCCGAGACGTTTCTGCTGGCGTTCGACCGGCGTGACCGTTTCGCGCTGGAAAAAGGTGCTCTGCGGCCCTGGCTGCTCGGCATCGCCACGAACCTGGTGGCCCGGCACCGCCACAAGGAGGCCCGCCGGTACCGGACGCTGGCCCGGCTCGATCCCGTGCCGGTCGTGGAGGGGCACGAGAACCGGGTCGTCACCGCCGCGACCGCGCAGCCGTACCTGGCCATGGCGCTCGCCGCGCTGAACGGCGGCGAGCGTGACGTGCTGCTGCTCCTGGCGCTGGGCCAGCTCAGCTACCTCGAGATCGCCCAGGCGCTCGGCATCTCCCTCGGCACGGTGGGCTCACGGCTCAGCCGGGCCCGCGCCAAGATCCACGCCCTCACCGACAAGGAGACCCCTCATGCATGACGTGGAAGAGATCGCCGCCTTGCTGGACGAGCCTGAGCCGTCCGCCGGGGCGGTCGCGCGCGGCAGGGAGCGTCTGGAGCGCAGGGTGATGGCGGGCCGGGCGCGCCGGCGCGTCGGCTGGTTCGTCCCGGGAGTGGCCCTGGCCGCCGCCGGTGCTGTCGCCGCGGTCGTGTTCGCCACGGGGGCGCCCACGAACGACGGCGCCCCGGTCACGGGCAAGGAGGTCCTGCTCATGGCCGCCGTCCGCGCGGAACGTACGCCCCAGGGCTCCGGGACGTACTGGCACGTCACGCGCCGGTGGCTCTCGTCGGAGGCCCCGCCGATAGAGAGCTGGACCAGGCGCGACGGCAAGCGCTGGACCAGGGCCGTGCCGGGGGATCCCCCTGGCGCCGTCATCCCGGCGCCGGAGGGGAAGACGCTCAGGCTCAAGGGCGCCAAGGTGAGCTTCGAGGAGCTTGAAGGGCTGCCGACGGACCCCGAGGCGCTGAAGGCGTCGCTCGTCGCGCGCAAGGGCCAGGAGAGGGACATGTCCGCGTCCGAGATGCGCGGCGATCCCACCCTCACCCTGCTGGCGCTGATCACGGACCTGCCGGCGCCCGGGGAGGTCCGCTCGGCGGCGTTCCGCGCGCTCGCCGCGACACCGGGGGTGGAGAACGCGGGCGCGGTCGAGGGCGGTCAGCATCTGCGCATTCCCGACCCTGATGGTGACACGGACATCGAACTGGTCATCGATCCCGAGGAGGCCCGGGTGGTCCGCGCCAACCTCGTCCTCGTCGACGACGGCGACCTGGCGTTCAGCGCCCAGTTCATCTCCGTGACCACCGAGTGGACGGACCAGCTTCCCCCGGTGAAGAGCTGAGGCGGGATGCCGTGAGCCCCGCGGGTGATCCCGACCGCTGACGGTCCTCCTCTCCCGCACGCGTCCGCCCCCCGGGCCTTCCAGCCCGGGGGCGGACGCGTCGTGATTCAGCCTTCCGGCCGTACGGGTCAGCCCACGGCGTAGGCGCGGGTCACGGTCTGGGTGACGCCGTTGCCCGCCTTGTCGGTGACGGTCGCGCGCAGCGAGACGTACCCCGCGGTGGCGGGGTTGTCCAGCCGCGCCGTCCAGCCCGATCGGCTCGCCCGGACGTGCACCGGCCGCCACGTCCTGCCGTCGTCGGCGGACGCCTCCAGCTTGATCGAGGAGACCGCCGCCCTGGCGGCGCCGGGAGCGCGTTCGACCTGGATCGGGACGGTGGTCCGTGATCCCGGCCTGGCGCGGTTGGCGTCATCGAGGCCCTGGGGCGCGTAGCGCACGGCCATCAGCGGCAGCGGCTCGGGCTTGGCCGTACGGGCCGAGCGGAAGGTCCAGACGGCCTCGACGCCCGTGGACAGCTCGGCCTGCGATCGCCGGGTGGAGGCGGTCAGGGTGTAGGCGGTGTCGGCCTGCGGCAACGTGGCGGTGAGCGTGCACTCCTGGCCGGGGTAGGGCAGGCAGCCGGTGATGCCGGTCGTGGCGATCTGCTTGCCGTTCCCGGTCAGGGTGAGGGTGCCGGTCGCGGTCGCGTCCATGCCGGTGCGTCCGGCGGCTCCGCTGCTGTACAGCCCGTGGGCGGGGAAGGCCAGGGTGTCGCCGGCCCGGCTGCCGCCCGAGGCGGCGAACGAGGGGCCGGTCACCGCGGCGTTCCAGACCTGGGTGAAGTTCCTGTCGCGCACCGGGCCGGTGCCGAGCTCGGTCAGGCCGCCCGTGATGAGCTCGTCGTTCCACGCGAATCCCGGGGTGAGGTACCTTGTCACGCTGCTCGGCAGCGGGATGCCGTTCCAGACGCCCATTCCTGGCGAGAGGGCGTCGCCGGGCGGCACCGGCGCCGTGATCAGGGTGCCGGTGGCGCCCGGGACGGTCGAGCGGTAGGTCTCGGTCGCCTTGACCAGGTCCCGGGTCCGCGCGGCGTACCCGGGGGCGTCGGGGAAGCCGTCCGTCCTGTGGTCGACGAGGTCGTAGCGGTACGGGCTGGGCGTCGTGTCCTTCTTGGTCCACGTGGTCTGGGCCAGGTAGGTGAGCCCCGGCTGCCGCACCGGGACGAGGTAGAAGCCGCCGGAGTAGCCGAACGCGCTCATCGCGGTCCGCCAGGGCCCGTTGGCCACGGAGAGGGCGAATCCGGAAGCGGGGACGGCGGTGGGGTCGTCCACCGTGAACGTGATCCGCTTCGCCTGGCGGCCGTCGACCGTCAGCGACACGTCGGCGTCGCCGACCTCGAACGGCCGGTGCGCGAGCGTCAAGCTGTGCTCCGCCCTCCCGAGGATCTCGGTGTAGAGGTTCCAGCGTCCCTTCGGCAGCCTGATCCTGGCCGTGCCGCCGTGGAAGACGAGGTTGCGCGGCGCGCCGGTCGCCTGGTCGTAGACGACGCCCTGCGCATACTCGGTGGCGGCCCCGTCCCTGTCCTGGACGGTCACCGTGACGTCGTAGGACTCAGGCTCCACGTAGGCCCCGGCCGGGGTGCGGACCACCGTGTCACCGGCCGTGGCGGTGACGATGCCCGGATGGTCGCCGGGGGCCTTGCCCTCGGCGTCGATGGTCACCGTGACCGACGCCTGCCCGCCCGCGGGCACCTCCAGCCGTTGCGGCGACAGCGTGAGCACGTCGGAGCCGGCGGCGAGGTCCAGGGTGACGGGCGTGGCCCCGGTGTTGCTGTAGGTGATCTTCCCGGTGGCCCGCCGCTCGCCCGGCTGGTCCCAGGGGAAGGCGGCCCACACGCCGGTGGGAGTGGCGATCACCTCCTGGGCCAGCGAGCGGAGCACGTCCACCCGTCCGGTGCCCTGCTGGTACGGCGTGGCGCCGTCAGTCGGCCGGGCACTGCCGACGAGCGCCGCCTTGAGCTGCTGCCCGCTCCAGCCGGGATGGCGCTGGGCGAGGATGGCCGCCGCTCCCGCCACGTGCGGACTGGCCATCGACGTGCCGCTCATCGCCACGTGGGTTCCGTCTGCGGTGCCCGCCGCGGCGGCGGCCATGATGTCCACGCCGGGGGCGGTGATGTCCGGCTTGACGGCATGGTCGCCGATACGCGGGCCCGTGCTGGAGAAGTCGGCCACCTGGTCGGAGCGGTCCACCGCGCCGACGGTCAGCGCGGCGTCCGCGCTGCCGGGGCTGTTCACGCTGCCCACGCTCTGCTCGCCCTCGTTGCCCGCGGCCGCCACGAACAGGGTGCCCGTGGCCTGCGACAGGGTGTTCACCGCCTGCTCGATCGGGTCGAGGCCGGCTTCGTCGGGGCCGCCGAAGCTCATGTTGACGATCTTGGCCTTGACCTCCGTGGCGGCCCACTCCATCCCGGCCAGGATCGCGGAGTCGCTGATCTGCGTGCCCAGCTTGCCGAAGGCGATGCGGGCTCCCGGCGCCACGCCGCGGTACTTCTCGCCGGCGCCGGCGATGATCGAGGTGACGTGCGTGCCGTGCCCGAGTCGATCAGTCATGTCAGGCTCGTCGGAGAAGTTCCGCGACTGGGTGACCACGTCCTTCAGGTCGGGATGCGTGGGATCGTACCCGCTGTCGAGCACGGCGACCGTGACGCCCTGTCCGGTGAGACCACGCTGCCACGCCTCGGTCGCGCCGATCTGCCTGGTGCTGCGGTCCAGGGTGTACGAACGCCGGCCGTCGAGCCAGATCCTGCCCTTGCCCGCGGCCAGCGTGGACGCCCCGCCGAGCAGGCTCCGCCACGTCTCGCCCGCGCTCTTCTTGGCCACCCGCTGGGCCGTCATGTCGAGGGCGGCCAGCCGCCGGGTGGTGGCCGCGCCGCGCAGCGCGGGGGCGCTTGCCTGCGGCGACTGGGTGATCAGCGGGATGTCGGGCGTGTCCGCGTCGCCGTAGCGCCAGGCGAGCAACTGGGTGACGTCGAACAGCCGCTCGTCCAGCACCCCCTGGGCGACCAGGGGCGCGGCGTCGGACGGGACGACGTGCAGGTGCCCGTCGCGGTAGCCGGAGGAGAAGTGCACCTCCCGGGCCGCGCCCGGCTCCACCCGGAAGCTCCTGCCCGTGACCACGACACGGTCGCCGGTGAGCAGCGTCACGCTGCCCGCCGGGCCGGAGCGCGGCTGTCCGGGACGTGCCTGGCCCGCGTCGGCCGTGCCGGTTCCCGTTGTCGCGCCCATACCCAGTGTGCCTGCCAGGACCGCTGCCAGCAGTCCCTTGCCTAACGTCATTGATCCTCGCAAGAAGAGAAAACGATCGCTTTCCTCTCCTCTTCCGCGTAAGGCGGATTCTTCTTCCCTGGGCCCCTGAGGCGGGGGACGAGCTAGCGGCACTGCGCGAGCATGGCGTTCTTGTCGGCCCTGGTCACGGGCAGGTCGTACTTGAGCGCGACCTGGGCGAAGCGGGTGACGTACGCGCAGCGGACGCGGCGCTGGGGTGGCAGCCATCCGGCCGGGCCGGAGGCGTCCTTCTCCTCGTTGGCGCGGCCGTCGACGGGTAACAGGTTGAGCGGGTCGTTGGCGAAGTCGAGGCGTTTGGACATCGGCCAGCGCGGCGCGCCCATGCGCCAGCCGTAGTTGAGCGGCACGACGTGGTCCACCTGCACCTCGTCGGCCTGGGCCTTGTGCCAGGAGATGAGCCGGCCGGTGTAGGGGTCGGTCAGCTCCATGGCGACGACCTCGCAGCTCGACCCGGGCCGGTACTCGACGCCGGTGCCGTCGCGGGCGAGCAGGTCGTCGCGGGTGCGGCAGCCGTTGCGGGCGTAGGGGACGCCGGTGGCGGTGTCGGCCCAGTTCTCGCCGTACCGGCTGCGGGCGTAGCCGGTGTTGGGGCCGCGGCCCTTGACGCGTAAGCGGCCGATGAGGGCGCGCGCCCTGGCCTTGTCGCCGTCGGACAGGACGGGGGCCAGGCCGGGCAGCGTCCCGCTGGCGTTGCCGAGGGGGCTGGCGGCGGTGGCGGCGGGGCTCTTGGCGCTGCCGACGAAGGAAGCGACGATGACGGCTGCGGCGAGGATCGCGATGGCGTCCTTCGTGCTCAAGCGGCTCTCCGTGGTTCCCGCGGGCGAAGTTGTCTAGAGAATTCCCGCCATCGCCGGATTTGACACGGGAAGGCTTCCGTCACTGATCACTCCACGCCGCCCTCACCGCTCGCTTCTTCGCACCCTTCGCCGAGCCGGCGGACGTCCGGCTCGGCGGGTGCCGGGGCCCGTCCCGCTAGGCCCGGGGGCCGGCGGGCTCGGTGGCCTCGGCCGGCGCGGGGGTCGCGTCGGGTTCGGGGGTCGCGTCGGGTTCGGGGCGGGGCGGGCGGACGTACGTGCCGTTGCGGCGGCCCACCAGTTCGGCCAGCAGCTCGTCCCACTTCTGGCCCACCGCGTCCACGTCGTACGTGCGCGCCGTCTCCAGCGCCGCCGCCGCCAGCGACCGGCGCAGCGGCTCGTCCTCGATGACCCGCATGATGGCGGCCGCCAGGTTGGCGTTGGTGCGCGGCTTGACCAGCAGCCCGTCCACCTCGTCGGTGATCATCTCCTTGGGCCCGTGCGGGCTGTTGAAGCTGACGATGGCCAGCCCCTTGGCCATGGCCTCCAGGATCGTCATCGGGAAGCCCTCGTGCCGCGAGCTGAGCACGAAGATCGACGCCTTCTCCAGCTCGGCCCCCACGTCGCTGGTCGGCCCCGGCAGCTCCACCTTGCCCTCAAGCCCGGCCTCGACGATCTGCGCCGCCAGGTTGTCCTCCTGCGGCCCGGCGCCGAAGATGCGCAGCTTCCAGTCGGGATGCGCGGCGGCGACGGTCTCCCACGCGGTGATCAGCCGGTGGAAGCCCTTGAGCCGGGTCATCCGGCCCACGGCGACGACGACCTTGGAGTCCAGCCTGGACACCTCGCCGCTCATCGGCGGGACGGCGTTGGGGATGCGCGCCAGCTTCTTCGGCTTCTTCGGCAGCGTGCTGCGGTAGTCGCGCAGGTCGGCCTTGGTGAGGGTGACCAGGGCGTCCATCCGCCGGTACCGCCACTTGATCAGCTTCTGCATCGGCTCGGCCTGGGTGCGCAGGGCCACGTGCTCCTGCCCGATGGTGATCACGCCCGGCTGCGCTAACTGCGCCATGGCCAGGTTGAGCCCGGGACGGGTGGCCATGAGCACGCCGCTGTCGAGCGAGCGGATGTAGCGGGCCAGCTTGTAGTCGGTCCACAGGTTGAAGCGGTGGTAGGCGGTCTCCTCCGGCGGGATCAGCTTGCTGGGGAACCTCGACAGCATCGCCCGCAGCGGATCGGGGCTGGGCTTGAGCCGGTCGTCGAGGAAGCGGAAGCGCACCCGCGGGTCGATCGGGAAGAACGGCTCCTCGGCCTCCTTCAGGATGCTGACGATCTCGACGTCGTGCTTCTCGGCCAGGTAGCCGGCCAGGTTGAACACCGTCCTGATCGTGCCGCCCATGCCGTTGGCGTGCAGGAGCAGGATTCTGATGCGGTCGGTCGACGGCGGCGGCGCGTTGCGTGCCTTGCGGCGGTTGTACCCCCGGTACAACCGGACCATCGCCGACTTCCCCCTGCGTGCCAGTGCGCGCACCTGGACGATCCCCCTTGTGCTCGGTTGCCTTCGCAATGCGCGCGGAGCCGATAGTCAGGCCGCGCGCGAGCGGAGTGCACATGTCATCCCCTGTGCGCTTTCCCCGCCTATGATCTTTAGACGCCCAAGAGGTTCCTAAGGTTGCATACCTGGCCGATGCGACGGATCCGGCGTATGCGGCGAATGCTCGGCAAGCAGGCCGAGGGCGACGTCGATGGCCCGCTCCAGCTGCGTGTCCACGCCCTTGGCGTAGTCCTGCGGGGTGATGTCCACCTCGATGTCGGGATCCGTGCCGTAGTTCTCCACCTGCCAGCCGACGTCGTCGAAGGCGAAGGAGAACTCCGGCTGTGTGGTCACGGTCCCGTCGGCGAGCCGGTGGCGCGGCCAGATGCCGATCACCCCGCCCCAGGTGCGCTTGCCGACCAGCGGGCCCAGCTTGAGCAGCTTGAAGGTGTGGCTGAAGATGTCGCCGTCCGAGCCCGCCCACTCGTTGGTGATGGCCACCAGCGGCCCGCGCGGCGACTCCGGCGGGTACGGCTCCGGGTCCCCCCACCGCGGGTAGTCGTAGCCGAGCCGCCGCCTGGCCAGCTTCTCCAGCAGCAGCGCCGAGACGTGCCCGCCGCCGTTGAAGCGCACGTCCACGATGAGGGCGTGCCGGTCGTACTCGGCCAGGAAGCCCCGGTGGAACTCGCCGAACCCCTCGGTGCCCATGTCGGGGACGTGCAGGTAGCCGATGCGCCCGCCGGAACGCTCGTGGCACTCGGCGCGGTTGAGGTTCACCCAGTCGCGGTAGCGGGCCGGCTGCTCGTCGGCCAGCGCGCGCACGGTCACCGTGAACACCCGCTCCTCGCGCCGCAGGGTCAGCTCCACCTCCTCGCCGGCCTGGTTGACCAGCCGCTCGTTCGGCGTGGCCGCGCGGCCGATGGGCGCGCCGTTGATGGCCAGCACCGCGTCGCCCGGCCGCACGTCGAGCCCCAGCCGGTTCAGCGGCGAGGTGGCCTCGGGGTCCCACGGGTCGCCGGTGACGATCGCGCGCACGTGGTAGACGCCGTCGCGGTAGTCCCAGTCGACGCCCAGCTTGCCCTGGCTGTAGTCCGGCCCTGGACGGTACTCCCCGCCGCTCTCGTAGGCGTGGCTGGTGCCCAGCTCGCCGTGCAGCTCCCACAGCAGGTCGGAGAACTCGCCCCGGGTGGTGACCCGGTCCACCAGCGGCTCGTAGCGCCGGTACACGCCGGGCCAGTCGACGCCGGCCATGTCCTCGGTCCAGAAGTTCTCCCGCTGCAACCGCCACGCCTCGCGGAACATCTGCCGCCACTCCGACTCCGGCGCCACCGACACTTTGATGCGCGACAGGTCGATCCAGCCGCTCTCGCGTCCCGGCGGGTCGTCGTCGTGCTCGGGCACCTCGCCCGCCTTGACCACGCGCAGCCGGCTCCCGGCCCGGTACAGCAACGTCTTGTGGTCGCGGCCCAGCTCGAACGCGGTGACCCCGTCGGCGAACGTCTCGTTCCTGCCCTTGGCGAAGTCGTACAGGTGCAGGGTGTTCTCGCCCTCCAGCGGGCTGGTCAGCAGCAGCGCCCTGCCCTTGAGCCCGGCCACCCCCTCGTAGCGGCCCTCCGGCAGCGGGAAGGCGGTGACGCGGGCGGCCAGCCCGTCCAGGTCCACCCGGACCGGCTCGGCCGGCTCGTCGTCCTCCTCGTCCTTGCCGTTGAGCGGACGCCGTCCGGGCACGAACGGGTCGGGCGCGTCGGCCCGCAGCGCGATCGCGTACGGCCGGGTGCCCAGCGGGAAGCCCAGGTCGAACTGCAACTGGTCGTAGACGGGCGAGAAGACCCGCTGGCCGATGAAGTACAGGTAGCGGCCCTGGGGGTCGAAGGCCGGCATCGAGTCCTTGAGCACCGGCTCGGAGGCGGCCACCGTCCGGCCCGTCTCCGGGTGATGCAGCTTGATCGCGGTCGTCTGGGCGTTGAGCGGCCCGGCGTAGGCCAGCCACTGGCCGTCGTGCGACCAGGCCGGGTCCTCGGGGGGCCCGTGCGGGTTGCGTTCCACCAGCGTGGCCGCGCCCGTGGCCAGGTCCAGCAGGTACAGCTCGTGGCGGTGATTGACCACGGCCACGCGGTCGTGCGCGGGGTCGGGGACCAGCTCGTTGATCCGGCCCAGCCGGGCCACCTCGACGCCGCAGCCGCCCTCGTGGCCCTCCAGAATGACCAGCGTCTCCTCGTCGGACTCGCCGCTGGCCGCGGCGATCAGCCGCACGCCGTCGTTCAGCCAGGTCAGGAAGCGGTAGCGGACGCCGTCCGGCTCGCCGTGCTGGCTCACCGGGCCCTCCCAGTCGGCCATCGCGTACGCCTTGCCGCGCGAGGTGATCGCCAGCGCGCTGCCGTCCGGGCTGAGGGTCGCGCTGTCGAGGAAGTCCTCGGCGTCGACGAACCGGCGGTTGCGCTGCGTCCTGGAGCTGGCCAGCCGCACCTCCAGCCGCCTGGGCTGCTCCTCCGGCTGCTCGTCCGGCTCCAGCAGGTACAGGTCGGCGCCGGCGTGGTAGACCAGCCGGTGGCCGTCGCCGGACAGGTTGCGCGCGTAGTAGTCCTCGTGGTGGGTGTGCTTGCGCAGGTCACTTCCGTCCGGAAGGCAGGAGTAGACGTTCCCGACGCCCTCGTGGTCGGACAGGAAGCAGACCCGCCGGCCGCTCCAGCACGGCGAGGCCAGGTTCCCCGGCAGCCGGATCAGCCGCCTGAACTCGCCGTCGGCGTCGGTGTCGATCCACAGGTCGCCGACCGTGCCACCTCGGTAGCGCTTCCAGCGCGCGGGGTCGGCGGTGTTGCGGCCGAGCACGATCATGCCGTCGGGGCCGTGGGCGATCGAGTTCGCCGGTCCGTACGGCAGCCGCTGCGGCACCCCGCCCGGCGCCACGCGGTGCAGCCATTTGCGCCCGGCGAACGGCTGGGACTGGTCGCTGGCATACAGGATGCGGCCCTCGTGGTCCCAGCCGGTGACGGTGCAGCGGGCGCCGTGGAAGGTGACCCGGCGCGCGGCGCCGCCGACGGCCGGCATCACGTAGACCTCCTCCGGGCCCTCCTCCCGGCCGACGAAGGCGATCTGGTCGCCGCGCGGGGAGATGCGCGGGTAGCCGGCCTCGGCCGCGCCGGCGGTCAGGCGGAACGCGCGGCCGCCCTGGGCCGAGACCATCCACAGGTCGTCCTCGGCGGCGAAGACCACCACGTCCTGAAAGACAGTGGGAAAGCGGAGATAGGCCGACATGTGCGCAGCTCCTCTTCCACCGGACAGCCGGGGGCCGCCGGCCCCCGGCTGCGCGATTCACCTCACGGGGTCATCCCTCGTCGGTCCTTCGGGTTTCCTTCTTGGTCTCCTTGGCCTGCCGGTTCGTCTTGATGGCCTGCTTCTTGGCCTTGCCCGACTTGGTGGCCGGTTTCTTCTTCGTGTCAGCCATCGTTTTCCCCCTGAAACGGTTGCGCCCGATTGGCACACTATGGCGGATTAATACCCATCTATCCCTGATATCCGACATACCGCCTATCGCGTACGAATCGGGCGATCTCCGGACGGACGTGACCACCACACGCCCTCGCCGCGCGACAGGCCCGGCAGCCGCCGCTCGGCCTCGTGCACGGCCGCCGCCGGGATCTCCCCTTCGAGCACCCACGTCTCGGCCCGCCTGCTCGTGCCGTCCAGGACCGCGCCCAGCCCGGCCAGCCGGGACGACACGGCGGCGAAGGCGTCGGCGGGCACCTCCGCCTCGAACCGGTGACACGGCTCGTACACCCTGGTCCCGGCCCTGCGCAGCGCCTCGGCCAGCACCACCCGCGCCTGCCCGCGGAAGTCGCCGGCGGTCGTGACCGGGGAGGCGTAACCCGTCGCCGTCAGCGTGACCAGCACGTCGGTGACCGGCCACCCGTGCGGCCCCGCCCCCAGGCTCTGCCGCACGCTCTCCTCGATCGCCCGGTGGAAGGCCAGCGGCAGCGAGCCCAGATCGACCTCCAGCCGGTAGAGCACGCCCGAGCCCGGCGCGGCCGGCTCGACCCGCAGGCCCACGGTCGCCATGAACGCGTCCCCGGCGTGGCGCATCTCCCGCCTGGCCGCGCCGGTGCCCGCCGGGCGCTCGAAGTGCACCGGACGGCTCGGCTCGAACTCCGCCTCCACGCCGAAGTCCCTGGCCAGGGTCTCGCCGATGACCTCCTTCTGGACCTCGCCGTACAGCAGGACCGACGTCCGGCCGCCGGGCAGCGTACGGGTGCCGATCAGGGGGTCCTGCTCGGCCAGCGCGACCAGCGCGGCGTGCAGGCGCGACTCCTGGCCGGGGACCCGGGGTCGTACGACGGTCTCCAGGCTGGGCGGCGTGAAGTGGGCCTGCTCCGCCGGGCCTGGCTCGCCCAGCCGGTCGCCGACCCGGATCTCGGGCACGCCCCGGACCGTGGCGATGTCACCCGCCACCGCCACCCGCGCCCCCGACCCGACGACGGCCACCCCGCTCGGCCGCCCCTCGTACGCGTGCACACCCCCACCCGCCTCCCGCCGCAGGAACGTCACCCGCTCCCGCCCCCGCAACTCCCCGCCATACATCCGCAGGTACGCCACCTTCTCCCCACCCCGCCCCCGCTCCACCCCGAACACCACACCCACCGCCCCCGCTCTCGTCGCTGTCGCCGTCGCGGGTGTCGCCCTTCCGGGCGTGGTCGTCGCCGGCTCGATGGGCCCGCCTTCGGCTGTCGCCGTCGTGCGGTCGGCGCTTGCATCCGCGCCGACCGGTGGCTGGGGAACAGCGGGCAACAGCCGGACAGCCCCGAGCAACTCGGCCACCCCCTGGCCGGTGATCGCCGACCCGAACACCACCGGATGCGCGTCGCCCGCCGCGCACTGCGCCGCGAGCGCCTCCCGCACCCGCCCCGCCCCCGGAACCACGTCATCGACGAGCAGCTCCAACAGCCCGTCATCCCCCTCGGCCAGCACCTCAGCCGCCACCATCCCCGCGGCCTCCAGCCCGCCCTCCACGTCTGCCTCGGCATCGACCCCCAAGTTGAGCCCAGTGCCAGCCCCCGCGTCGGCCGTGAGATCGGCCCTCGCGTCGCCCCCCGCGTTGGGCCCTGCACCGTCCTCCACCTGGGGCGCCGCGTCGGGCCTCGTGTCGGCCTCCCTCCTGGCGCGCTTGACCCCGACGGGCCCAGCGGCCCGCACCACCTCCTCCGGGCCGTCGCCCGCCACCCCAGCGGGGGAAGCACCCCCAGAGGCCGGGGGAGCCAAGACGGGGGAGCGGGTGGCGACGGCCGGGTCGTCGGCAGCCGCACCGGAAGTCGAGCGAGTGAAGGTGCGGGGTCCGGAGGCGGGGGACGTGGAGGGGAGGGGGCGTGAAGGTGGGGGGCTTGGGGTGGTGTGGAAGGGGGGTGGGGCGAAGGTGAAGGGGTGGGTGGTGGCGGACGGGCCGCCGATGCCGCTCACCGTGTTGAGCGGGACGACCCGCGGCGACAACCACCGCCGGATCTCGGCGAGCACCCCCGCCTCCCGTGCCCCCATCCGGTCGATCTTGTTCACGCAGATCAGCGTGGGCAGCCGCAACCGCCGCAGCGTCTTCATCAGGACCCGCGTGTGCGGCTGGACGCCCTCCACGGCCGACAACACCAGGACGGCGCCGTCGAGCACGCCGAGCGCGCGTTCGACCTCGGCCACGAAGTCGGCGTGGCCCGGCGTGTCCACGAGGTTGACCCGCAGGTCGCCCATGGTGAACGAGGCCACCGCCGAGCGGATGGTGATGCCGCGGCGGCGTTCGATCTCGCCGCTGTCGGTCTGCGTGCTGCCGTCGTCGACGCTGCCGAGGCGCGCGATGACCCCGGTCTCGAACAGCAGCCGCTCAGTGAGGCTGGTCTTGCCCGCGTCTACGTGCGCGAGGATGCCGATGTTCAGGATGTGCATGAGTGGTGGAGCCCTCGAGAACTCTCGTGCCAATGGGGCGCTGGAAGATCTCTGGGCGGCGCCGCATCTCGTGCTCCTGAACGTCGTCCGGCTGGTGCCCGGTCATCCTGTCACCGGGCCGGGCCGGCGGGCCACCGATTTAAACCGGGTCACAACATCCGAACCGGGTCACAACAGGCGGAGCTGCTCCGGCTCGGCGACGGCCGCGGCGGGCGTCCGGCGGGGCGGCACGCGGCGGGCCATGGCAGGCGTGGCTCTGCCGACCCCGTGGCGCCGGGCCAGCTCCTTGACCTGGGCGACGACGCGGTCCTGGTAGGAGGCGGGGGCGTAGGCGCCGCGGCCGTACAGCTCCAGATAGCGCGGCACCAGGCGCGGGTGCTCGCGCCCGAGCCAGCTCAGCCACCATTCGCGCGCCCCCGGCCGCAGGTGCAGGACGATCGGGGCGATGTGGGTGGCGCCGGCCTCGGCGATCTCCTTGACCGTGCGTTCGAGCTGGGCGGGGGAATCGGTCAGGTACGGCAGGATCGGCGCCATCAGCACCCCGCACGCCACGCCGTTGTCGTTGAGCGTGGCGCACGCCTCCAGCCGCCGGCGCGGGTTGGGCGTGCCGGGCTCGACCTCGCGCCACACCGCCTCGTCGACGAAGCCGACCGACACGCTCGTGCTGACGTCGGTGACCTCGGCCGCCTCGGTGAGCAGATCGAGGTCGCGCAGGATCAGCGTGCCCTTGGTGAGCACCGAGAACGGGTTCGCGGCGTCGCGCAGCGCGGCCAGGATGCCCCGCATGAGCCGGTAGCGGCCCTCGGCCCGCTGGTAGCAGTCGACGTTGGTGCCCATGGCCACGTGGTGGCCGCCCCAGCGGGCCGCGGCCAGCTCCTTGCGGGCCAGCTCGGCCGCGTTGACCTTGACGACGATCTTCGAGTCGAAGTCGGCCCCGGCGTCGAGGTCGAGGTATTCGTGCGTCTTGCGGGCGAAGCAGTAGACGCAGCGATGCCCGCACCCGCGGTAGGGGTTGATCGTGTACTCGAACGGCACCCGGCTGGCCCCCGGCACCCGGTTGATGACGGACCGGGCCTGGACCTCGTAGAAGGTCATCCCCCTGAACTCGGGAGTGTCGAAGGTACGGGTGACCGCGCCGCGGGCGAACAACGGCACGGCAGGATCGGCCTGACCGGGCCCGGCCAGGCGCAGGTTGTCCCAGCGCATCCCATGATTAGAACAAAGGTTCGAGCGTGATCGCAAACCGAAAAGAGGCGGTAATTAGGGGGTCACGGCAAGGCTAATGATCTTCATGGTTGGGGAGGAACACGCCACAGTGCTTGCGTTCCGGAGGTGCGTCTATGGCCTGGTCGCAGGACGAGGAGCGAATGCTGGCCCAGATCGAGCAGCACCTCGTCGACGACGATCCGCGGCTCGTCGCCCGGCTTGAGTCGTTCAACGAGCGGGCCCGTCGCAGCGAGGCGAGGGCGAAGGGGCAGCCGGGCCACAGGCGGCCACGCCGGTCGACGGTCATCATCGTGATCAGCTGGGTGCTCATCGCGACGCTGGTGGCCACCCTGCTGATCATGGTGCTCCAGCACGAGGCCGCCACCGCCGTGGCCCTGGCCGCCTCGCGCTGACCGCTCCTCGACCGCCCCCGGGCCGCTTCCCGGCCGTTCGCGCCTTCCGGCCTGCCTTCAGGCTGTGCGGACGGTCGGCTCGTGGCGTACCGGGAAGTTGACCGAGGCGGCGATGAAGCACGCCTTGTGGGCGTCCTCGTGCAGGCGGGCGGCGGTCTCGGCCATCTCCGGCGAGGCCACGGTCACCTCGGGGCGGAGCACGACCTCGGTGAAGTGGCCGCCGGCGCCGCTCTCGGCCATGGTGCCCGACGCGTGGTCGGCGTACGCGGTGACCACGACGCCCGCCTCGGCGCACAGGTGCAGATACCACAACATGTGGCACTGGGAGAGCGAGCCGACCAGCAGCTGCTCGGGGTTCCAGCGGGCGGGGTCGCCGCGGAAGGCGGGGTCGGAGCTGCCCGCGATGACCTGCCGGCCCTCGGCGGACAAATCGTGGTCGCGGTCGTAGTCGCGGTAGCCGGTGGTGCCGGCGCCCCGGTTGCCGGTCCAGGTCACGGTGGTGGTGTACGTGTGGTGGCGGGTCATGCGGGTTCGTCCTTGCTGTGAGTGACGGCGCGGGTGTCGAGGACGTGCGCGCGGGCGATGGCCGCGGCGTCCTGCGGCCGGGCCTCGATGATCGCGGCGAGAAGCTGTTCGTGCTGGCCGGAGACGTGCGCGGGACGGGACGGCGGCGCCAGCGAGCGCAACGTGGACACCTGGATCTGGTCCCACACCCGCTCCAGGGTGTGCAGCGCGATGGCGTTGGCCGCCAGCTCGGCGATCCGCCGGTGGAAGCGCCGGTTGAGCCCGACGGCCTCGCCGAGCCGGCCCTGCGCGGTGGCGGCCGCCGTGGCGTCGGCGACCTGCCGCAGCGAGGCCAGGTCGGCGGGGGCGATGCGGCCCTCGCCCTGACGGGTGGCCGCCAGCTCGGCCGTGAGCGCCTCCAGGGACGCCCGCACCTGGTAGGCGTCCTCCAGCGCGGACGCCTCCAGGGCCACGACGACCACCCCGCGCCCGGCCGGGCGCACCAGGCCGTCGGCGGTCAGCGCCCGCAGCGCCTCGCGCACCGGGGTGCGGCTCATCTCCAGGCTCGCCGCGACCTCCGTCTCGGTCAGCCGCGCCCCCGGCGGGTACGTCCCGTCGAGGATCAGCTCCCGCAACCGGCCCCAGGCCACATCGCTCTGCACGGACGGGACTCTAGCGCTTTGCATACATTGCATGCAATGGTGCGCGGCCTGAGAACCCGCACCCGCAGGCAAGAGAACTCAGAGGCCCTTGAGGAAGGTCGCCGCCACCGGGGCCGCGACCTTGCCGCCCGTGCCGCCCCCCTCCACGACCACCGCGAAGGCCACGTCGCCCTTGAACCCCATGAACCAGGCGTGGGTGTCGAGCTTGTCGCCGGTGCCGAACTCGGCCGTGCCGGTCTTGCCGTGGGTGCCGGCGGGCAGGCCGCTGCCCCTGGCGGTGCCCTTGGAGACGACGGCCGCCATCATGCTGTGCAGCTGCTCCTTGACCCCCTTGGGCAGCGCCTGCTCGCCGGCCTTCTGCTTGATCGACGGCACCAGCGTGGGCGGCCGCCACGTGCCGTCGGCGATGGCGGCGGCGACCGAGGCCATCGACAGCGGGCTCGCGGTGATCCTGGCCTGGCCGAAGGACTCGGCGGCCAGCTCGGCGTCGGACTGGGCCCGCGGGAAGCTGGCCTTCGTGGCCGGCACGCCGATGTTGAGCGGCTGGTTGAAGCCGACGCCTTCCGCCGTCTTGAGCAGCTTGTCGGCGCCGAGCCGCTGTTCGGCCAGCGGCGCGAAGGTGGTGTTGCACGAGTGGGCGAAGGAGTCGAGGAACGACAGCGAGCCGAACTCCTCCTTCTCCGAGTTGCGGATCTTCAGCCCGCCGACGGTGGCGTACATCGGGCAGGTGACCTTGTCGGCGGGCGACAGGCCGGCCGCCAGCAGGCCGATCGCGGTGACCGCCTTGAACGTGGAGCCGGGCGGGTAGCGGCCGTCGAGGGCCCGGTTGAAACCGCCCTGGTTGTTGACCACGGCCAGGATCTCGCCCGTGGAGGGCCGGATGGCCACCATGGAGGTGGGCTTGGGGACGTCTTTGACCGCGGTCACGGCCGCCGCCTGGGCCCGCGGGTCGAGCGAGGTCTCGACGGGCTTGCCGTCGGTGCCCTCGATGGTGCCGAGGGTCTTGCCGCCGAGCTGGATCTGCGTGGTGGGGGTGCCGGCCAGCCGCTTCTGGAACGTCTCCTGCAGGCCGCCGCGCCCGATCGCCTGCCCCACCTTGTAGGAGGCGCCGAGCTTGGCGACGTCCTTCTTGGTGGCCTTGTCGAGGTAGCCGACGAGCTGCTGCACCGAGCCGCCGGACGTGCCGGTGTCGATGCGGCCGCCGTCGGCGTCGGTGATCTTCGCGCGCTGCGGCCAGCTCGTCTTGACGGCGAAGGCCGCGCCCGGGGTCAGCTGCGGGTGCAGCGTGGCGGGCCGCCAGTCGATCTTCCACATGCGGTCGGCCACCACGAGGTCGAGCTGCCCGTCGTAGGACCAGGAGCCGATGTTCTTCAGCGCCAGGGTCGCGGTGTAGGGGACCTTGGCCCGGCCGTCGCCCTCGACGACCCGCCCCAGCTTGACCGTGGCCGACTCGACGCCGAGGGCGGCGCGCTGCTGGTCGTAGGCGGTGAGCTGCTGCTGGGTGGCCAGCTCGGCGGTCATGGCGGCCTTGTCGCCGGCCTGCCAGGCGGCGGCGAAGCGCTGCGCCGTCTCGCCCGGCGTGCCCTTGGTGCGCAGCAGGTAGTAGGCGCCCCCGCCCGCGGCGCCCGCCACGAGCACGGCGGACACCGAAACGATCGCGATGGTACGGCCCCGCGCCACTGGTCAGCCCCCCGGTCCTCGACGTCAGGTGTCAGAGCCTAGCGGTCACGTCGTTCCGTTGGCGGACTTGAAGCTGGAGGCGTAAGCGGGCACGTACTCCTGCCCGGACAGCTTCTGGACGGCCTCCATGACCTCGTCGGTGACCCGGCGCCGGTCGCGCGCCTTGGTGTGGTCGCCCTCGAAACGCATGGGACGGCCGATGGAGATGCCGATCTTGGCCGGCCTGGGCACCTTGGCCCCGACCGGCAGCACCTTCTCGGTGCCCTTGAGCGCCACCGGCAGCACGGGCGCGCCCGTCTTGAGCGCCAGCCAGGCCACGCCGACCTTGCCGCGGTAGAGGCGGCCGTCGGGGGAGCGGGTGCCCTCGGGGTGGATGCCGAACAGCTCGCCGCGCTCCAGCAGCTTGGCGGCGGCGTCGAGCATGGCCTGGGCGGCGTGGGCGCTCTCGCGGTCGATCGGCAGGCTGCCGCCCAGGCGCATGAAGAAGCCGGAGACGGGGTTGCCGTCGAAGTATTCGTTCTTGGCGGTGAACGTGACGTGCCGGGGGAGCAGCGCGGGCAGCAGGAAGGAGTCGAGCACGGAGAGGTGGTTGGCCGCCAGGATGGCCGGGCCGACCCTCGGCACGTTCGCGGCGCCGGTGATGTGCGGCCGGCACATCGCGTGGGCGAGCGGCGCGGCGGCGAACTTGACCACTTCGTACAGCAACGGGCTCTCCTGGATCATGGGCAGTCAACCTTGCCACCCTAAGGCAGCCGGGCGCCCGGAAAGCTTAAAGGCCGATGTGGTGGTCGCCTCCTCGGCGAGGTGCACAACACGGTTCCAGCCGAACGGTATTCCGTGAAGGCGGTAATTTGCGGCCCGGGGGACACAGCCACATCGGCATTTCCGAGTTAAGCACAGCCTCTGGCGTTGGAGGTAATCGTGCCCGCCGCATGGTCCGCGCGTGACCTGCGCGCCGGAGCTCAGGGGCCGGTGGCACCGTCCATGAGCAGGGCGTAGGCGTGTCCGGCGGCGCGCACCGCGTCGGCCTCGGTCTCGGCCAGGGGGCGGCCCGCGGCGAGCTGCGCCCAGGCACGGCGGGCCAGCACCCGCTGCACGGCCAGCGCCTGGGCCGCCAGCAGCGCGGCGGTCAGCTCGTCCATGCTCTCGGCCAGCGCCTCGGCCAGCTCGGCCTCGTCCTGGGCCATGTGGTGGAACAGGCGGACGGCCAGGCTCGGCGTGTCGAACACCATGCGGTGGAAGGCCAGCACCTCGGGGTGGTCGTTGAGCCCGGTGACCGGGTCGTGGGCGGCCAGGCGGGCGAGGTGGTGGCGGCGCAGCGCCGCGACCGGGTGCTCGCCGGGCGCCCGCCCGCGCACCACGCGGGCGGCCTCGCCCTTGTGGTCGGCGAACCGGTGCAGGACGAGGTCCTCCTTGGTCGGGAAGTACTTGAACAGTGTCGGCTTGGACACCCCGGCCGCCGCCGCGATCTCGGTCACCGGCACCTCGTCGAAGCCGCGTTCCAGGAAGAGCGCGATCGCCGCCGTCGAGATGGCCTCGTGCACCCGCTGCCGCTGCAGCTCCCGCAGTCCCGTCATGGCCCCACTCTAGCAAAGTGTTAACCTGGTCAATGTCTTAACCGAGTTAACGCTTTGGGGGTGGGCATGGGAACGCTCGACGACGAACGGCGTCACGTCGAACGATGCAGGGCGGGGCTGCGCAGGATGCTGGAGGGCGCCCGGGAGAACGTGATCGTCGGCGAGACCGTCGCCGGCGACCGCTACAGCGCCGAGCGGCTCGGCCGCCATCTCAAGAGCCTGGCCAAGGAGCTCAGCGAGGAGCCCGACGGGCCGCCGTTCTTCGGCCGGCTCGACTTCGGCCAGGACTCGGCCGAGCACCGCGGCCGGGCGTACCACATCGGCCGGCGGCACATCACCGGCGAGCACGGCGGGCCGCCGGTGGTGATCGACTGGCGCGCGCCCGTGGCGCGCGCCTTCTACCGCGCCGGCGCCCGCGACCCCCAGGGCGTCGAGGTACGCCGCCGTTTCGGCTGGTCGGGCAGCACGCTGACGGGCTACGAGGACGAGCGTCTCGGCGCGGGGGAGGAGGGCGGCGGCGCGCTCCTGGCCGCCGAGATCGAACGCCCCCGCGTCGGCCCGATGCGCGACATCGTCGCCACCATCCAGCCCGAGCAGGACGACCTCGTCCGTGCCGACCTGGACACCACCATCTGCGTCCAGGGCGCCCCCGGCACCGGCAAGACCGCCGTCGGCCTGCACCGGGCCGCCTACCTGCTGTACGCGCACCGCCGGCGCCTCGAACGCTCCGGCGTCCTGGTGCTCGGCCCGAACCGGACCTTCCTCGGCTACATCTCGGCCGTGCTGCCCGCGCTCGGCGAGGTGGACGTCGAGCAGACTACCCTGGAAGGGCTGCTCGGCGCCTACCCGGTGCGGGCCGTCGACTCCCCGGCGGCCGCGGCGGTCAAGCACGACGTCCGGATGGCCGAGGTGCTGCGCCGCGCGCTGTACGGCCGCATCCGCAGGCCCGCCGAGCCCGCCGTGGTGGCCGACGGCTCCTACCGCTGGCGCGTCGGCGAGGACGAGCTGCGCCGCATCGTCGAGGACGCCAGGCGGGCCGCGCTCCCGTACGGCGTCGGCCGCGAACGCGTCAGGGCCAGGACGGTGGCGGCGATGCGGCGGCAGGCCGAGGCCCGCGGCCAGACCTGCAACGCCGCCTGGGAACGCCGGATCGGCCGGGCGCTCACTCCGGCGCTCGACGCGACCTGGCCCGCCGCCCGCCCCGAGGACGTGCTGCACGAGGTCCTCAGCGCCCCGCCCGAGGGCCTGCTGACCGACGCCGAACGCGCCGCGCTCGCCCGGCCCGGCCCGCCGCGCGGCGTCAAGAGCGCCCGATGGACCGAGGCCGACCTGGTGCTGCTGGACGAGCTGGCCTGCCTGCTCGAACGCCCCCGCGGCTACGGCCACGTCATCGTGGACGAGGCCCAGGACCTGTCGCCCATGCAGTGCCGGGCCGTGGCCAGGCGCAGCGAGCACGGCTCGCTCACCGTGCTCGGCGACCTGGCCCAGGGCACCACGCCGTGGGCGGCCAGGTCGTGGCCGGAGCACCTGGAGCTGCTCGGCAGCCCCGGCGGCCGGATCGTCGAGCTGACCACCGGCTTCCGCGTGCCCGGCGTGGTCGTGGAGCTGGCCAACACGCTGCTGGCCGCGCTCGACGCCGACGTGCCCCCCACCCGCTCCTACCGCTCCGACGGCAGGCTGCGCGTCATCGCGACGGCCGAGCTGGAGAAGGGGGTCGTGGCGGCCGTGCGGGAGGCGGCCGGGTTCGAGGGGTCGATCGGGGTGATCGCGGCCGACGCCCAGGTCGAGGCGATCACCTGCGCGCTCTGGAACGAGGGGCTGGACCTCGGCGAGCGGCTGAGCGTCGTGCCCGCCTCGATGTCCAAGGGGCTGGAGTACGACCACGTGGTGCTCGCCGAGCCGGCCGCCGTCGTCGCGGCCGAACCGCGCGGGCTCAACCGCCTCTACGTCGCCCTCACCCGCGCGGTCTCCCGGCTCGACGTCGTCCACGCCGAACCCCTTCCCCCTCAGTTTTCCCGCCCGTCAAAAGCCTTCTGAAATGGGCAGATGTCTGGACTCGGCGGCTCGACAGGTCTCCGGCTCTGGTGTGTGATGTGATTCACTTCACGAGGGAGCCGGAGAATGACCGCTTCGCAAGACCCGCCCCCGGGCGACGACGAGCACACGCGTGAAGGGCGCCGGCCGCAGCCGCCGCCCTACACCCGGCCGCCGCAGCGGCAGGGCGCCCAGGTCCTGTCGATCATCGGGTTCGTCAGCGCCGCGGTGGCCATCCTGTTCATACCGATCCTGTTCGGCCTGGCCGGCATCGTGCTGGGCATCGTCGGCCACACCCGCGGCGAGTCCCTGGGCAAGTGGGCCGCCATCGCCGCCGCGGCCTGCATGGTCGTCGGCATGGTCCTCGGCGCGCTGGCCACGCGCGCGCTGGGCTCCTGACCCGCTGTGCCCGCGTGAGCTCCGCCGTCGCGCGGGCACAGGGCCGCGTCCCGGAATGAAGCGCGCCTGCCGGGTGCTGTCAGGGACGCAGTCGCTCATGGAAGAAGGCGTTGATCATGTCCCCGCAGGCGGACGCGGCCCATCTGATCGTGCGAGCCCTGGAGGCGGAAGGCGTCGAGTACGTCTTCGGCATCCCCGGCGAGGAGAACATCCACTTCGTCGACGCGCTCAACGACTCCTCCATCCGCTACATCCTCGTCCGGCACGAGCAGGGCGCGGCGTTCATGGCCGAGATCTACGGCAGGCTCACCGGCAAGGCGGGGGTGGCCTCGGCCACGCTCGGCCCCGGCGCCATCAACCTGCAGCTCGGCGTGGCCGACGCCACCACCAACAGCACCCCCGTCGTGGCGATCACCGCCCAGGTCGGCCTCGACCGCATCTACAAGGAGTCGCACCAGGTGGTCGACCTGGTGTCGCTGTTCCGGCCGATCACCAAATGGGCCGACCTCGCCCCCACGGCCCTGGCGCTGCCCGAGATGATCCGCAAGGCGTTCAAGACCGCCCAGACCGAGCGGCCCGGCGCCGTCTACCTGGCCATCCCCGAAGACGTCGAGTCGGCCCCCGTGCCGGCCGGCCTCGGCCCGCTGCCGGTCAACGTCGTACGCCCCCAAGACCCCTCGGCCGCCCAGATCGCCCGCGCGGCCGAGGTGCTGGCCCGCGCGCGCAGGCCGATCGTGCTGGCCGGGCACGGCGCCGTCCGGGCCGGGGCGGCCGCCGCGCTGGTGCGCTTCTCCGAGCGGCTCGGGCTGCCGGTGGCCACCACGTTCAACGGCAAGGGCGTCTTCCCCGACGACCACCCGCACGCGCTGGGCGCGGTCGGCTTCATGCGGCACGACTACGTCAACTTCGGCTTCGACGAGGCGGACGTGCTGATCAGCGTCGGCTACGAGCTGCAGGAGTTCGACCCCGTCAAGATCAACCCCAACCGCGACAAGGAGATCGTCCACCTCCACCGGTTCCCCGCCGAGGTCGACGACCACTACCCGGTGGCCGTCGGCGTGCACGGCGACATCTCCCGGTCCCTGGACGCGCTCGCCGACGCCGTCCCGCGCCGCTTCGAGCTCAACGGCACCGGCGAGAAGATCCGCCGCCTGATGCGCGAGGAGCTGGAGCAGGGGCGCTCGGAGGACGGCTTCCCGCTGTCGCCGCGGCGCGTGGTCGCCGACATCCGGGAGGCCATGGGGCGCGAGGACATCGTGCTGGCCGACACCGGCGCGGTGAAGATGTGGATGGCCCGCATGTACCCGACGTACGAGCCCAACACGATGCTGGTCTCCAACGGGCTGTCCTCGATGGGGTTCGCGGTGCCCGGGGCGCTGGCCGCCAAGCTGGCCTACCCCGAGCGCAAGGTGCTGGCCGCCACCGGCGACGGGGCGTTCCTGATGAACTCCCAGGAGCTGGAGACGGCCGTCCGCGAGCGCGTCCCGATCACGGTCGTGGTGTGGGTCGACGACGCGTACGGGCTGATCGAGTGGAAGATGGACCTGGAGCTCGGCCGCCACTCGGGCATCCGCTTCGGCAACCCCGACTTCGTCGCCTACGCCGAGAGCTTCGGCGCCCGCGGCTACCGGGTCACCAGCGCCGGGGAACTGCTGCCCACGCTGCGCAAGGCGCTGGCCGAGGAGACGGTGTCGGTGATCGCGGTGCCCGTCGACTACGCGGCCAACCTGGAGCTGACCGGCAAGCTCGGCGAGCTCACCGGCCCCTTCTGACCGGCCGGCCCCGGGGCGGGCGGGTCAGGTTCTCGTCCAGTGGGGTTGCGCGACGTCGAACACCCGCTGTTCGCGCCCGCGCAGCGCCACCTCGGCGAACTGCCACAGGATCGCCCCGGTCGGCGCGTGGATCACGATGTCCGGCCCGAGCGGCATCTGCAGCAGCTCGCCCTGCCAGCGCGGCACGCCGGGCGCGAGGAAGCGCTCCAGCGGCACCGCGTGCACCGAGGCCACCTCATGGGCGTCGCCCACCGGCTCCTGACGGCCGCCGAACGCCACCACCGGGGTGATCACGAACCCGGAGTCGGCGACGAAGTCGTCGAGCAGCCCGGCCACCGCCACGCCGGTCACCCCGACCTCCTCGGCCAGCTCGCGCAGCGCCGCCTCCACCGGCAGCTCGCCGTCGTCGAGCCGCCCGCCCGGCAGCGCCCACTGCCCCGGGTTGCGCCCCCGCGCCGCCCTGCGGATCAGCACCGTGTACGGGACGCGCTCGGCGTCCTCCAGCACGCACACCGTCACGGCCGCCCGGCGCACCCCCGGGACGGGCGGCGCCTCCCGGCGGTCGAAGGCGGCGAGATGCGCGGTGACCTGCTCGCGCAGCACGTCGATCGGGGGCAGCATCCCCTCAGGATCTCACGCCCCGCCCGTACGGGCCGAGGGCCCGTCAGGAGAGCCCGGCCACCCCCTCCAGGAGGCGGTCGACGTCCGAGCGGTCGTTGTAGTGGACCAGGCCCGCGCGGACGGCGCCGCCCGAGTCGCGCACGCCGAGCGCACCGGTCAGCTCCCAGGCGTAGTTGTGGCCGTTCCAGACGTTCACCCCCAGCCCGGCCAGATGTTCGGCGACCTGGCGCGGGGTGTGCCCGGCGACGGTGAAGTACGCGGTCGCGGTGCGCCTGGCGGGCTTGCCGAGCAGGGTGACGTGCGGCATCGTCTCCAGGCCGGAGAGCAGTCCGGCGAACAGCTCCAGCTCGTGCTCCTCGGCGGCGGCCATCGAGGCGAGGAGGCGTTCGCGGCGGGTGCCGGCGCCGGGGACCATGGCGGCCAGGTGGTCGACGGCCGCGGTGACCCCGGCCAGGTCGGCGAACGCGGACGTGCCCGTCTCGAACCTCTCCGGCACGGTGTCGGGGGAGGGCCGCAACTTGGCCGGGCGGACCGTCTCCAGCAGCGCCGGGTCGGCGACGACGGCCCCCACGTGCGGCCCCGACCACTTGTAGGCGCTGGTGGCGTAGAAGTCGGCGCCCAGCGCCCGCATGTCCACCGGGCCGTGCGGGGTGGCGTGCACGCCGTCCACGTACAGCAGGGCGCCCGCGCGATGGGCCAGCTCGGCGATGGCGGCCACGTCGGGACGGGTGCCGAGGATGTTGCTGGCCGCCGTCACCGCGACGACCTTGGTCCGCTCGCCGATCAGGTCGGCGTACTGGTCGACCGGGAGCTCGCCGGTCACCGCGTCCACCTCGGCCCAGCGGACGGCGGCGCCCGTCTGGGTCCAGGGACGCACGTTCGCGTCGTGGTCCAGCCTGGAGACCACCACCTCGTCGCCGGGCCCGGTCAGCGCCCTGGCCAGCCGGTACGTCAGCGTCGTCATGTTCGGGCCGAGGATCACGCCGTCGGGCTGTCCGCCGACCAGGTCCGCGACGGCGGCACGGCAGGCGGCGACGATCTCGTCCGCCCGGCGGCTGGCGGGGAACGCCCCGCCCACGTTGCCGAGCCCGGCGCGGTAGGCGGCGGAGATGGCGTCGATCACCGGCTGCGGCGTCTGGGTGCCGGCCGCGCCGTCGAGGTAGGCGTAACCATCGGAAAGCGCGGGATAGGAGGAACGTACGGACTCCAGGGGGAAAGGCATGATAAGTAGATGCTCACCCTCAGAGACCTCAACCGCGCCACCTTGGCCAGGCAGCACCTCCTCGCCCGGCACGAGGGCCGCCCGGCCGACGTCGTGCACCGGCTGGCCGGGCTCCAGGCCCAGGAGCCGCGGCCGCCCTACCTGGGGGTGTGGACGCGGCTGGCCGGGTTCCGGCGCGACGACCTGCACGCCTCGCTGCACGCCGGCGACCTGGTGCGGGCGACGATGATGCGGGCCACGCTGCACCTGGTGACGGCGGAGGACTTCGCGTCCTTCCGTCCGCTGCTGCGTCCCATGCTGGCCGCCGCGGCGCGCCGGTTCGAGGGCGTCGACTTCGAGGCCGTCGCCGCGGTCGCCGACCGGCTGCTCGCCGACGGGCCGCTCACCTTCAACGAGCTGCGTCCCCTGCTGCTGAAGGAGTTCCCCGGCGCCGACGAGCGGGTGCTCGGTTACGCCGTGCGCATGATGACGCCGCTGGTCATGGTGCCGACGCAGGACCGGTGGAGCTTCCCGCGCGAGTCCGCCTTCGGGCTGCCCGGCGTCGACCTGGACCCGGCGTCCAGCGTGGAACGCCTGGTCGAGCGGTACCTCGCCGCGTTCGGCCCGGCCACGCCGGCCGACGTCCAGACCTGGTCGGGGCTGGGCGGGATGCGGGCCGTCATGAAGGGGATGGAGCTGGACCGGCTCGCCGACGAGACGGGACGCGAGCTGTTCGACCTGCCCGGCGCGCCGCGGCCGGGCGGCGACGTGCCCGCCCCGGTGCGCTTCCTGCCCGACTTCGACAACCTCGTCCTGGGGCACGCCGACCGTACGCGGGTGCTGGCGGACGAGTTCAGGCCGCTGGTCGCGACCAAGAACCTGCGGATCAAGGCCACGTACCTGGTGGACGGGTTCGCGGCGGGCACGTGGCAGATCAAGCGGTCCGGCAAGAAGGCCAAGCTCCTCATCAGCCCCTTCGCCGCACCGACGCCACTGGACGTCCTGGAGGAGGAGGGGCTCGCCCTCCTCACCTTCGCCGAACCCGACGCGACCACCCACACCCTCGAACACACCCCACCCAACTGACGTCATGGCCGAGCTCTCGCGCCACCTGAGCGACATCGGCCCGACCGAACGCACTCAACGGCACCGACCACGTCGCCGAAGAGCGAAGCCAGACAATGATCGATATGCCACCTGAGAGCAAGCGAACAGTTCAAGAGCTTCATCGCTACCTCCTGAACCAGCTGAACGCCGTCTTACGCCGGCCGGGGATGTTCGGCGGCGAGATGGCGCTGAGGCTCTACCTGGATGCGATGGCCTTCGCCGACGACCGTGAAGCCCTC
The DNA here is from genome assembly GCF_044465345.1 of Nonomuraea sp. NPDC049684. Lineage (NCBI taxonomy): Bacteria > Bacillati > Actinomycetota > Actinomycetes > Streptosporangiales > Streptosporangiaceae > Nonomuraea > Nonomuraea sp. NPDC049684. The sequence continues at coordinate 322,871 of NZ_JBITLO010000012.1, forward strand.
TGGCGAGAAGAAATGGAGCAACTCCGGATACGAGAGTGCTTCCTGGCCACGGGGGTGCGCGGAGCGTTCCGGCTGCTCTGGGAAGACGATCACGAGGGTGCGGTGTCGTCGGTCTATGCCGAGATCGCCCACCGGCGGGGCTGGCTGGAACTGGATCGGACGCTTTCCTCAGCCGAGTACGACGAGATACTTCGCACCAGCACGTCGTGGTGCGGGCAAGATCGGTTCCTCAGCGAGGTCCACACGACGTTCGGGCCTCCGTCGGTCCTGTTCGGAGGCGCCAACCCCAACTTTCCCAAGACGCTGGCCTACTGCACGAACCGTCCCGAAGACCCGCTGATCTGCTTCCATCTCTGGAACGGCTTCGCGTCCCCGCTCGACGGCAGATCACCTCCCGTCCACGCCGAACCTGCGCTCCTGGCGATACGCAGCGGTGGCGCACGGTTCATCGACGGCTTCACTTTCACCCCGGAGGGAACCTCCCGCCGTCGGTCGGTCGGGCGCGCACGTAGTAAGGGGTCTTCGTAGCTGGGTGTCCCAGTTGCGTGGGTGGCGGCGGGGTGAAATTGGGGTGCCGGAGCCGGGGGTGCGTCCCTACTCTCGGCGCATGGGCCACGAATTCGCTCTGTTGAACGTCATCGACGTGGAAGCCACCTGCTGGGACGGAGAGCCGCCGCCCGGGGCCGTCAACGAGATCATCGAGATCGGCCTGACCGTCGTGGACGTGCCGGCGCGGCGCCGGGTGTCCCGGCACCGCATCCTGGTCCGTCCCGCCCGATCGGCCGTGAGTGACTTCTGCACGGAACTGACCGGCCTGACGCAGGCCGAGGTGGAACAGGGTGTCACCTTCGCCGAGGCGTGCCGGATCCTTGCCGAGGAGTACGACGCCGGGGAGCGTCCCTGGGCGAGCTGGGGCGAGTACGACCGCCGGCAGTTCGCTCGGCAGAGTCAGGCCGACGGGGTGGCCTACCCGTTCGGCCATCCGACGGAACGCACCCACACCAACGCCAAGGCCGTGTTCGCAACGGCGTACGGGCTGCGCAAGAAGCCCGGCATGGATCACGCTCTGCAGATCGCCGGACTGCCGCTTGAGGGACGCCATCACCGCGGCGAGGACGACGCCTGGAACATCGCGGCACTCGTCCTCGACCTGGTGGGCCGCGGGGCATGGCCGCCCGACCACGGTGTCTGTGGGCCGGCGCGTCAGTGATCATGTTGGGGTCGGGAGGGGGCAGGGTGGCGGGGGCGGTTTCGAGGTCGGCGACGCCGGACGAGGTCCGGCGGGCGCGGGCCGAGACGGCGATGAGCCTTCCGGCTCCGCTGCCGGCGCTGTGGAGGGCGCGGGACGGCCTGCACACCGAGTCCGGTGTCGTGGTGTACCCGGCGGGGGACATCGGTGAACGCAACGCCACCTACGAGGTCGCGCGGTATGCGCCAGGATTCCTCCTCGTCGGCGACGACAGCGGTGGCCGCGGATTCCTCGTGCGTACCGACGACCAGGCCTCGGCCGTGTACTCCTCCGACCTGGGCGATCTGGACCCTGCGTACTTCGACGTCGTGGCCGCGGACTTCGCGTCCTGGATCGAAGCACTCGGGTGAGGGGCACGACGCGTCAGCGAGCCGCTTCGGCCGGGGCGAAAAGGCTTCGCGATGTGGATGCGCCGGATGGCAGGGTGCAGCGCATGGCACCCCAGTACCAGGTTCGCGCCGACTACGACACCGACACGATCGTCGTCTACCAGGCATACGCACCCGCCATAGCCGAGCCGGCGCTGCGCGCGGGCCGCTTCGTTGCGCCGTTCTCGTTCCACCGGATGACCTGGATCAAGCCCTCGTTCCTGTGGCTCATGCACCGCAGCAACTGGGCCCGCAAACCCGGTCAGGAGCGCGTTCTCGCAGTGCGGATGACCCGGCAGGGCTGGGAGGAGGCACTGTCCCAGGCCGTGCTCACGACGGCGGATCCGGCAGCGGTGGCCCAGGCGGCCGTACACGTCCAGTGGGACCCGGAACGGTCGTCGCGCGGAGCGGCGCTGAACCACTACAGCATCCAGGTCGGCATCGGCCGCGACCTGATCCGCACCTTCACCGACGACTGGATCGTCAGCCTCACCGACGTCACCCCGCAGGTCCGGAAGGCCACGGTATTGATACAAACCGGGCACGCCGCCAAGGCCCAGCGACTGTTCCCCGCCGAGCGGGTGTATCCACTGCCACGAACGCTGGAACGCCTCCTCTCCCAGGGGAGATGACAGGGCGGGAGGACGAGCACACCCTGTTCACCGGGATCGTCACCCTCCTGCGCGAGGAGAGCGGCCGCGTCAAGGTCCCGCGCGGGTGCTCGACGTGGAGCCGTTGTCCGCGGGGTGATGCCGCCGGGCAGGTCGGACAACGTCCACCACCGACTGCCCCAACGGCGGCCCGGTCAGGCGAGGCCGAGGTCGCGGCGCACGCGGGCGTAGTGGCGGCCCGGCAGCAGGCTGCCGACCGCCCACGGCTGGTTCTCCGGCATGCGCCTGCCTGCGCCCTCCAGCAGGCGCTGCGCGCCGGTGAGGTGGCCGCCGTGGTAGAGCGCCGCGCCGAACAGGTGCGCGGCGTCCAGCGCGCGCGGATGCGGCCGGCCGCCTTCGCGCCACTTGCCGGCCGCCGCCACCAGCGGGCCGGCCACCTCGGGGTCGCCGAAGTAGCCTTCGAGGACCTGCCGGGCCGTACGCTCCGACTCGCCGATCCGTCCCCACGCGACTTCGAAGTGGGCCAGCGCCAGCGCGGCCGTCACCGGGTCGCCCGGCGGCGCCGCGTCCGCCGCGTGGCGGGCGAAGGCCAGCACCTCGCCGTCGGAGCCGTACCACTTGCCGCACAGCACCTGGACGCGGGTGTAGTGGCCCAGGTACAGGTGCGGGGCGCGGGCGGTCAGCTCCGCCCAGAGGCGGTCGAGCTCCTGCCGGTCGGCCTGCGCGCCGAGCGCGTGCCACTGCAGCCGCTCCCACGGAACGGGATCGTCCGGACGGGCCTCGGCGGCCTGCCGCAGCGGGACGGCGGCGTCCGCCAGCACCTCGTGGAAACGGGCCAGGCGCTGGTCGCCCACGTACGCGGCGTAGGAGCCGCCGCGGATCGCCCAGGCCCGCTGGATCCGGGCGGCGCCGAGCCAGAGCAACGCGTCGGGGTCGTCGCCGGCCAGCCGGAGCAGCGCCTCGGTGTGCGCGCGGGCGGCTATCCCCAGTTGCTCGACGCGCAGCGCCCGCACCTCGTGGTCGTCGCGCGCCTGGCGGACCAGCTCCAGGCCGGGCTCCAGCCGTCCGGCCCGCACCTGGCGCAGCGCCTGCTCCAGCGCGGGATCCTCCCACGACCGGCCCGGACGCATCCGCGAGGTCTTGTCGAGCAGCTCGGCCGCGGCCGTGATCACCCGTATCAGGGACATCCGTGATCAATACCGCACGTGATCATGGTGTCGCAACAGCGGGACTCACATGGGGGGCACGTGCGTGGCCGGGCATCGGGCCTGGAGGACGGCCGTCATCCGTGCGACCTCCAGCGGCACGTTCTGGATCACGGCCAGCTCGTGGGGCGCGGCGCAGGCAGGCGGACGCTTCGGCCGGGCGCCGCAGCCCGATGAGGCTGTCGGCGCGCAGGCACAGCGCCGCGCGCGAGAGCGGACTGCGCGCACTTCGACGCCTTGGTGCCGTCCCCGTAGCAGTACGAGACCCAGACGTGGTCATAGGTGCCCGACCTTGCCGTTGTCGAAGAAGGACCGGACGTTCTTGTACGGGCTCTGGTGAGGGGGCGCCGAAAGGAGCGGGCGTCTTCTGGAGTGCCGTCGATCGGAGGGGGCGGGGGCGGGGTGGCGGGGTCGGGGGGCTGGTCAAGGGGCGGATGTCGGCGGCGGGTCGGCGGGAATCGGGTTTTCGTCGAAGCCACGTTCGAGGAAGTGTTGGGTAGCCTGGTCAGAGACGGCCCTGCCAGGCCCCGCTTCTTCCGTTCCCTCATGCCCTGAAGGTTCCGACGCCTATCGGCCCGCTACGTTTCCCCGCCGGCCCTGCCCGCAGGCCGGCTCAGTCACTGAGCGTCCACCCAACGCGAGCGAGGAGAGAATTTTGTCCCAAGCAGCAGAGGTTCTCGAACTGGACGACACCATCGCCGACGGTGGCACGGCCGTCGGCGCCGACTCGGTCAAGACCTACCTGAAGGAGATCGGGCGCGTCCCGCTGCTCACCGCCGAGCAGGAGATCGAGCTGGCCAAGCGCATCGAGGCCGGCCTGTTCGCCAGGGAACGGCTCGACAGCGAGCCGGGCCTGCCCTCCGACCTGCGTGCCGACCTGGAGTGGATCGCCGACGACGGCCTTCGTGCCAAGCGCCGCATGCTGGAGGCCAACCTCCGGCTCGTCGTCTCCATCGCCAAGCGTTACACCGGCCGCGGCATGCTCTTCCTCGACCTGATCCAGGAGGGGAACCTCGGCCTGATCCGGACGATCGAGAAGTTCGACTACCGGCTCGGTTACAAGTTCTCCACCTACGCCACCTGGTGGATCAAGCAGGCCATCACCCGTGCCATGGCCGACCAGGCCCGGACGATCCGCATCCCCGTGCACATGGTCGAGCTGATCAACAAGGTGGCCCGCGTGCAGCGCCGCCTGCAGTCCGACCTGGGCCGCGAGCCCACCCCCGAGGAGATCGCCGCCGAGACCGATCTCGACGTCGAGCGGGTGTCGGAGGTGCAGGGCTACGGCCGGGAGCCGATCTCCCTGAGCACGCCGCTCGGCGAGGAGGGCGACAGCGAGTTCGGCGACCTGATCGAGGACACCGAGGCCGTCTCCCCGGCCGACGCGGTCTCGTTCACGCTGCTGCAGCAGCAGTTGCACAGCCTGCTCGACCAGCTCTCCGAGCGCGAGGCGGGGGTGATCACGATGCGCTACGGCCTGGCCGACGGCAAGCCGCGCACTCTCGACGAGATCGGCCGCGTCTACGGCGTCACCCGTGAGCGCATCCGCCAGATCGAGGCCAAGACCATGTCCAAGCTGCGTCACCCCTCCCGGGCCATGGCGCTGCGCGACTACCTGAGCTGACCGCCCGATCCCCGGGAGGGCAGCACGCGACACGCCGAGCAGGGCTCGCCGTGTGGACGTGGAGCGTCACCGCCTTGTCGACCGAAACAGCCGCCGCGACGCCGGCGCGACCAGCGACAGGCACGACCTCCGTCCACCCCGGCGACCGCGTGCCGCGCCCCCGCCGCCCGATGACGAGGCCGCCGACGAGACGTCCAGGGGTGGGAAAGGGCAGGTAAAAGGGGGCTCTGGAGTGTGTGGAGCCCGGAGCGGGCCGGGTGGGCCGGACCTACTCTGCCCAACGTGAAACGCTCCCGTACGAGCCTCGTCCACCAGGCCGCCTACGCGTTCCGGCACCCCCACAGGATCGCTCCCCACCTGCGCCGGCTGGCGCGCGACACCTGGTTCAGGCTCCGCACCCACGACCACGTCACCTACTACCGCGCCGTCATGAGGTCCGACACGGCCCGCGACCCCGAGGGCGCCGTGGGGTCGCACCGGCACCGGCGCTGGCTCGCCCTGGGCCGCATGCAGTTCGACTACCTGGTGGAGCACGGGCTCAAGCCCGACTGCCGGATGCTGGAGATCGGCTGCGGGAACCTGCGCGCCGGCCGGCTGTTCATCGGCTACCTGTTCACCGGCAACTACTACGGCGTCGACATCTCGCCCGACATCCTGCTGGCCGCCCAGGACACGATCGAGAAGCACGCGTTGCAGGACAAGCTGCCGTACCTGGCGCCGGTGCGCGATCTGCGGCTGGCGTTCCTGCCGGACGAGTACTTCGACGTCGTCCACGCCCACAGCGTCTTCTCGCACTCGCCGATCGAGGTCATCGAGGAGTGCTTCGCCAACGTGGGCCGGGTCATGAAGCCGGACGGCTGGTTCGACTTCACCTTCGACCGGACCGAGGGCAAGGAGCACCACGTCCTGCGCGAGGACTTCTACTACCGCACCGAGACGCTGGTCGAACTGGCCCGCCGGCACGGGCTGAAAGCCACTTTCATGGACGACTGGGAGCAAGGCCCACATAAGCAGTCGAAAATCCGCATCACCCGGCGATAACCTCCCGGAGAGTGAGAGACCTCCGCCTGCTTCCCAAGGCCCACCTGCACGTCCACCTGGAGAGCGCCGTACGGCCCGCGACCGTGCGCGAGCTGGGCGGCCCGCCCGAGCCCGAGGGCACGTTCGCCAGCTTCCGCGAGTTCGCCGACCAGCGGGCCAAGGTGCGCGACCTGCTGCGCACCCCCGAGCACTTCCGGCGCGTCGCCCTGGAGTTCTGCGAGGACGAGGCCGCTCAGGGCACCCGCTACGTCGAGGTCACCTTCACCGCCGCCGCCCACGGGGAACGGCTGGGCGCACCGGAGATGCCGCTGGAGGCGGTGCTCGACGGCCTGGCCGAGGGCAGGCGGTACGGCATCGAGGCCCGGGTGCTGCTCGACCACTCCAGGCGGCGGCCCCTGGAGCGGCTGTGGCGGACGTACGAGCTGGCCACCCGCTACGACGAGGTGATCGGCCTCGGGCTCGCGGGCGACGAGGCCCATCCGCTGGCCCCCTTCGCCGAGGTGTTCGCCGCGGCCGGGGACGCGGGCCTGCACCTGGTGCACCACGCGGGCGAGGCGGCCGGGCCGGCGAGCATCCGCGAGGCGCTGGACCTCGGCCGCACCGAGCGGCTCGGCCACGGCATCCGGGTGCTGGACGACCCGGCGCTGGTGGCCGAGGTGCGCGAGCGCGGCGTCCCGCTGGAGGTCTGCCCCACGTCGAACGTCCTGCTCGGGCTGGTGCCGTCGCTGGCCGAGCACCCGCTGCCGCGCCTGCGCGAGGCGGGGCTCGCGGTCACGGTCAACACCGACGGCGAGACCGCGCTGGCCGAGGAGTACCGGCGGCTGCGCGAGATCTTCGGGTATGGCGACGACGTCCTGGCCGAGCTGGCCCGCGCCTCGATCAGGGCCTCCTTCGCCCCGGACGCCCTCAAGACGGACCTGCTGGCCGCCGTCGACGCCTGGCTCCGCTGACCCGACCGGCCCCCGCCGGGCACGGCGATCTCCGTCACATCGTGGAATAGTTGGCGAATCGGCGACCGTTGCGAACGGAGGTGGCGCGAACGCCACGACAGTGGCAGCCCGCGGCCTCGACCGGCCGGGGCCGACCGCCCGACCGAAGGAGCAGCGTTTGCGCACCGACTCGGCAGACTTACGACTCAGGACCGCGTCGGCGGTCTACCCGGCGGGCATGCTGGCCGCGCCGCCCCGCACCCTGATCGACATCCTCGACGAGACCGCCCGCCGCCACCCCGGCGCGCCCGCGCTGGACGACGGCGACGTGTGCCTGGACTACCGGTCGCTGCGCGCCGAGGTCGACCGGGTCGCCGCCGAGCTGGCCGCGGCCGGCGTCGGGCGCGGTTCTCGGGTGGGCGTGCGCATCGCCTCCGGCACCGCCGAGCTGTACGTCTCCATCCTCGCCGTGCTCGCGGCCGGCGCCGCCTACGTCCCCGTGGACGCCGACGACCCGGACGAACGCGCCGAACTCGTCTTCGCCGAGGCCGCCGTGGACGCCGTGCTCGACGGCGGCCCTGTCACGCCGGTCACACCTGTCATGCCGGTCACACGGGTCCGCCGGGAGGCCACGCCCGAGCGGCCTGCCCCGGACGACGACGCCTGGATCATCTTCACCTCCGGCTCCACCGGCCGGCCCAAGGGCGTGGCGGTGACGCACCGGTCGGCCGCCGCGTTCGCCGACGCCGAGGCCGGGCTCTTCCTCCAGGACCGGCCGCTCGGCCCCGGTGACCGGGTGCTGGCCGGGCTGTCGGTGGCCTTCGACGCCTCCTGCGAGGAGATGTGGCTGGCCTGGCGGCACGGCGCCTGCCTGGTGCCCGCGCCCAGAGCCCTCGTGCGCACCGGCATGGACCTGGCCCCCTGGCTGGCCGGGCAGGGCGTCACCGCCGTCTCGACCGTGCCGACGCTGGCCGCGCTCTGGCCCGCCGCGCACCTCGACGGCATCCGGCTGCTCATCTTCGGCGGCGAGGCCTGCCCGCCCGAGCTCGCCGAGCGGCTGGCCGTGCCCGGCCGCGAGGTGTGGAACACCTACGGGCCCACCGAGGCGACCGTGGTGGCCTCGGCCGCCCGCCTGACGGGGGAGGGGCCCGTACGCATCGGCCTGCCCCTGGACGGCTGGGACCTGGCGGTCGTGGACGGCGCGGGCGAGCCGGTCGCCATGGGCGAGACCGGCGAGCTGATCATCGGCGGCGTGGGCCTGGCCCGCTATCTCGACCCGGTCAAGGACGCCGAGAAGTACGCGCCGCTGCCGTCCCTGGGCTGGGAGCGCGCCTACCGCAGCGGCGACCTCGTCCGCGCCGAGCCCGAGGGCCTGATCTTCGCCGGCCGCGCCGACGACCAGGTGAAACTGGGCGGACGCCGGATCGAGCTCGGCGAGGTGGACGCCGCGCTGAACGCGCTGCCCGGCGTCACCGGCGCGGCGGCGGCCGTCCGCACCGCGGGCGGCGGCCACCAGGTGCTCGTCGGCTACGTCGTCACCGGGCCCGGCTTCGACACCGGACGGGCCCGCGAGCTGCTGGCCGGCTCGCTGCCCGCCGCGCTCGTGCCCCGCCTGGCCCCCGTGGACGCCCTGCCCACCAGGACCTCCGGCAAGATCGACCGGGACGCGCTCCCGTGGCCGCTGGCCGGCCCGGCCGCCGCGGACACCGGCCTGACCCCGGCACAGGCGCTGCTGGCCGCGCAGTGGACCGAGATCCTCGGCGTGCGCCCGGAAGGGCCGGGGTCGGACTTCTTCGCCGACGGCGGCACCAGCCTGGCCGCCGCCCGCCTGGTCTCCGTGCTCCGGGCCACCCACCCCGACGTGGCCGTCGGCGACGTCTACGCCCACCCGACCCTCGCCGGTCTGGCCGAGCTGCTGGCCGCCAGGGGCGGGACGCAGGCCCCCGCGCACGCGGCGGCCGCCCCCATGCCCAGGCGCGCCGCGCTGGCGCAGACCGCGCTCATGATCCCGCTGCTGACCGTGGGCGCGCTGCGCTGGGCCGTGCCGCTGGCCGCCCTCGGCAACGTGCTCGCCCCGCCGTGGGCGCCGCGGCTGTCGTGGTGGTGGGTGACGCTCGGCGCGCTGGCGTTCGTCACCCCCATGGGACGCATGGGCCTGTCGGCGGCGGTCGCCCGGCTGCTGCTGCGCGGCGTGCGCCCCGGCGCCCATCCGCGCGGCGGCGGCGTGCACCTGCGGTTGTGGTTCGCCGAGCGGTTCGCCGACCGGCTCGGCGTGCCCGACCTGGCCGGCGCGCCGTGGATGGCCTGGTACGCCCGGCTGCTCGGCGCCACCGTCGGCCCGGACGCCGACCTGCACTCGCCCCCGCCGATCACCGGCCTGCTCAAGCTGGGCAGGGGAGCCTCCGTCGAGCAGGAGGTCGATCTCGCCGGCCACTGGTACGACGGCGACCTGGTGCACGTCGGCGAGCTCCGCATCGGCGCGGGCGCCACCGTCGGCTCCCGCTCGACCCTGCTGCCCGGCGCGCGGATCGGCAAGAACGCGCAGGTCGCGCCCGGTTCCGCGGTGGCCGGGACGGTCCCGTCGGGCGAGCGCTGGGCCGGCGTCCCGGCCTTCCGCCAGGGCAAGCCGCGCCGTTCCCGGCCGGCCGGGCGCGCCGCCCGCTCCCGCCCGTGGGTCGCGCTGTACGGGGTGAGCGCGATCGTGCTCAGCCTGCTCCCGGTGGCCGCGGCCGGCGTCGTGCTCGCCGTCCTGGCCGCCTTCGCCGGGGACGAGCCCACGCTCGGCGGCGCGCTGGCCGCCGCCCTGCCCGCCGTGCCCCTGGCCACGGTCGCCGGCATGGCCGCCTTCGCCCTGGTCACGCTGGCCGGGGTGCGGCTGCTCGGCCTGGGGCTGCACCCCGGGCACCATCCGGTGCACAGCCGTCCGGCCTGGCAGGCGTGGGTGACCGGCCGGCTGATGGCCTCGGCCCGGGTGTGGCTGTTCCCGCTGTACGCCAGCGTCCTGACGCCCGTCTGGCTGCGGGCGCTCGGCATGAAGGTGGGCCGCGGCGCCGAGCTGTCCACGGTGCTCGCGCTGCCCACGATGACCTCCGTCGGCGACGGCGCCTTCCTGGCCGACGACACCATGGTGGCCCCGTACGAGCTGGACGGCGGCTGGATGCGCCTGGCCTCGGCGCGGATCGGCAAGCGCGCCTTCCTCGGCAACTCCGGGATGACCGCCCCCGGCCGCAAGGTGCCCAAGGACGGCCTGGTCGGCGTGCTGTCGGCGACGCCCAAGAAGGCCAAGTCGGGCTCCTCGTACGTCGGCATGCCGCCCATGGAGCTGCGCCGCACGGCCGAGGAGGCCGACCGCAGCAGGACCTACGACCCGCCCGCGCGCTACCGGGCGGCGCGGGCGCTGGTCGAGGTGTGCCGGGTGGTGCCCGCGATGGGCGTGGTCGCGCTGGCCGTGCTGGCGGTGGCCGCGTTCGAGTGGCTGGCCGCCGGTCACGGCTTCGCCGTGGCCGCCGCGCTGGGCGGGCTGGTCGTGCTGGCCGCCGGGGTGCTGGCGGCGGCGGTCGCGACGGCCGCCAAATGGGCGCTGGTCGGCCGGATCAAGGCCGGGAACAGGCCGCTGTGGAGCTCGTTCGTGTGGCGCAACGAGCTGGCGGACAACTTCGTCGAGGTGCTGGCCGCGCCCTGGTTCGCCCAGCCGTGGCTGGGGACCGCCCCGCTGAACGTGTGGCTGCGCTCCCTCGGGGCACGCATCGGGCGTGGGGTCACCTGCGAGACGTACTGGCTGCCGGAGGCGGATCTGGTGACGCTCGGCGACGGCGCGTGCGTCAACCGGGGATGCGTGCTGCAGACGCACCTGTTCCACGACCGGGTCATGAGCATCGACACGGTGACGCTGGAGGAAGGCGCGACGCTCGGCCCGCACGGCGTCGTCCTGCCCGCCGCGCGGGTGGGCGCGGGCACGACGGTCGGGCCGGCGTCCCTGGTCATGCGCGGCGAGGCGCTGCCCGGCGGCAGCCGGTGGTTCGGCAACCCCGTCTCGGCGTGGCGATGACGGCGTACTTCCCGGGGCACGGCGACCACCGGTACGCGGTCGAGCACTACGACCTGGCGCTGCACTACCGGGTCGCGGCCAACCGGCTCGACGGCACGGCCCGCCTGACCGTCTCGGCCGTCGAGCCGCTCGCCGAGCTCGCCCTCGACCTCGGCCACTTCCGCGTCCAGGGCGTCACGGTGGACGGCCGGGCCGTCCGCCACACGCACGGCCAGGGCAAGCTGCGCCTCACCCTGCCCCGCCCGCCGGCCGCCGGGGAGCGGGCCGTCGTCGAGGTCCGGTACGCGGGCACGCCCGTCCCCATTCGCAGCCCGTGGGGCGGCCTCGGCTGGGAGGAGCTGACCGACGGCGCGCTCGTGGCCGGTCAGCCGATCGGCGCGCCCTCGTGGTTTCCGTGCAACGACCGGCCGGACGACAAGGCGTCCTACCGGATCTCGGTGACGACGGCGCCGGCGTACCAGGTGATCGCCAACGGCGTGCTCACCGCCAGGCGGCGGGCGTCCGGGACCACGACGTGGGTCTACGAGCAGGCCGAGCCGATGGCGACGTACCTGGCCAGCGTGCAGATCGGGCGCTACCAGCTCTCGGAGGCGGGCGGCACGCGCCTGGCCCATCCCGCCCGGCTGGCCGCCCGCGCCCGGCACGACTTCGGCCGCCAGGGCGAGATGATGGCGCTGTTCGGCGAGCTGTTCGGGCCCTACCCGTTCAGCGGCTACACCGTCGTCGTGGCCGACGACGACCTCGACATCCCGGTCGAGGCGCAGGGCATGTCGATCTTCGGCAGGAACCACGTCGACGGCGCGCGCGGCTGCGAGCGGCTGGTCGCGCACGAGCTGGCCCACCAGTGGTTCGGCAACAGCCTCACCGTGGCGGGGTGGGCCGACATCTGGCTGCAGGAGGGGTTCGCCACCTACGCGGAGTGGCTGTGGTCGGAGCGCTCTGGCGGCCCGCCCGCCGACGAGCACGCGCTGCGCTGGCACCGCAGGCTCGCCGCGCTGCCGCAGGACTTCGTGCTGGCCGACCCCGGCCCGGCCGTGCTGTTCGACGACCGCGTCTACAAGCGCGGCGCGCTGACCCTGCACGCCCTGCGCCGGGCGGCCGGCGACCAGGCGTTCTTCACGATGCTGCGCTCCTGGGCCGACAGCCGCCGGTACGGCAGCGTCACCACGCGGGAGTTCGCCGCGCACGCCGGACGGCACGTCCCGGCCGGCGCGCTGCTGGCCGCGTGGCTGCACGAGCGGCCCCTGCCGCCGATGGCGGGCGGCGCGCTGGCCCGCGACCGCGGCGCCTGACCGGCCCCGCGCCGCACACGCGCCGACCTGGTCGGACGGTCGCCGGGGTGGCGGCTCGGGGACGGGCGCGTCCACTCATAGCCTGGTCACATGGTGACCCGGCTGGCGACCTGCAACCTGTGCGAGGCCATGTGCGGCCTGCGCGTCGACCTGGACGGCGACCGGATCACCGGCATCCGCGGCGACGAGGACGACCCGCTGTCGGCCGGGCACCTGTGCCCCAAGGCGGTGGCCCTGCAGGACGTGCGCGAGGACCCCGACCGGCTGCGCCGTCCCGTGGTCCGCACCCGGGACGGCTGGCGCGAGGTCTCCTGGGCGGACGCGTTCGACCTGGTCGCCGCCCGGCTGGCCGGGACGCGCATCGTGCACGGTCCCGACGCCGTGGCCGTCTACCTCGGCAACCCGGTGGTCCACAGCCTGGGCGCGCTGACGCACGCGCCGCCGTTCGCCCGCCTGCTGGGCACCCGCAACCGCTACTCCGCCGCCTCCCTCGACCAGCTCCCGCACCAGTACGTCGCCCGCCACCTGTACGGCAGCCAGTGGCTGCTCCCCGTGCCCGACATCGACCGCACGGCCTACTTCCTGGCCTTCGGCGCCAACCCGGCGGTCTCCAACGGCAGCGTGATGAGCGCGCCCGGCGTCGTCCGGCGCATCCGCGACCTGCGCGCCCGCGGCGGCCGGATGGTGCTGTTCGACCCGCGCCGCACGGAGACCGCCCGCCTCGCCGACGAACACCACTTCGTCCGCCCCGGCACCGACGCCGCGCTCATCCTGGCCATGGTCGGCCTGATCATCGGCGGCGGCGCCGCCCGTCCCGCGCCCTACGTGGACGGGCTCGACCGGCTGGCCCCGGCGCTGGAGGCGTTCACGCCGGAGCGGGCCGCGGCCGTCACCGGCGTGCCGGCCGAGGTGATCACCCGGATCGCGGCCGAGTTCGCCGCCGCGCCGAGCGCCGCCGCCTACGGCCGGATCGGCGTGTCCACCCAGCGGTTCGGCACCCTGTGCCAGTGGGGGATCCAGCTGCTGAACCTGGTCACCGGCAACCTCGACCAGCCCGGCGGCACGCTGATGAGCAGGCCGGCCGTCGACCCGGTGCGCAACCGCCTGATCGACCCCGGCCACGAGGGCAGGTGGCGCAGCCGGGTGCGCGGCCTGCCGGAGTTCGGCGGCGAGCTGCCCGCCGCGGCGCTCGCCGAGGAGATCCGCACGCCCGGCGCGGGGCAGGTGCGGGCGCTGGTGACCATCGCCGGCAACCCGGTGCGCTCGGCCCCCGGCGGGCACGAGCTGTCGCGGGCCCTTTCCGGGCTCGACTTCATGGTCAGCCTCGACTTCTACGTCAACGAGACCACCTGGCACGCCGACGTCATCCTGCCGCCCACCGACCTGCTCGAACGCGACCACTACGACCTCGTCTTCAACCTGGTCGCGGTCCGCGACCACGCCCGCTACACCCCGGCCGTGCTGCCCAGGACGCCCGGCGCCCGGCACGACTGGGAGATCCTGCGCGAGCTGGCCCGGCGGTACCGGCGCCTGGTCCGGGCCGGGTCGCTGCCCGACCGGCTCATGCTGCGGCTCTCGCCGGAGCGGATCGTGGACCTCGGGCTGCGGGCGGGGCCGTACCGGCTGAGCGTGGCGCGGCTGCGCCGCCACCCGCACGGGCTGGACCTGGGCCCGCTCAAACCCAGCCTGCCGGGCCGGCTGCGCACGCCGGGCCGCCGCGTCCGGGCCGCGCCGCCCGTCCTGCTCGACGGGCTCGCCCGCGCCCGCGCCGAGCTGCTGGCCCCCGCCCCCGCCGGGCTGCTGCTGATCGGCCGCCGGCACCTGCGCGACGACAACTCCTGGCTGCACAACTCGGCCCGGCTGGCCAAGGGCCGCCCCCGGCACCACCTGCTCATGCACCCCGCCGACCTGCGCGCCCGCGGTCTCGCCGACGGCGCGCCGGTCCGGGTGCGCTCCCGCAGCGGCGAGGTGACGGTGGAGGTGAGCGCGAGCGAGGACGTCATGCCCGGCGTGGTCAGCCTGCCCCACGGCTACGGCCACGACCGGCCGGGCGTGCTGCTGTCGGTCGCGGCCACGCTCGGGGGCGCCAGCGCCAACGACCTCACCGACCCCTGCCTGCTGGACGAGCTCACCGGCACGGCGGCGCTCAACGGCGTGCCGGTCACCGTCGAGCCGGTCAGGTGACGGGCACGATCTCCGCGCGGGTCAGGACGCCGTCCTGGACGGTCAGCAGCCCGATCGTGCCGTGTGGCTGGCGGCGGCGGTCGGTGGGGGAGCCCGGGTTGAAGATGCGCAGCCCCTCGCCCGACTCGTCGAGCGGGATGTGCGAGTGGCCGAAGACCACCAGGGCGGCCTCGGGGAAGCGGCGGCGCAGCCGGGCCAGGCGGCCCTTGGCCGGCCCGCTGTCGTGGATCATCCCGATCCGCAGGCCGTCCAGGGTCAGCTCCAGCGTCTCCGGGGCCACCACGTCGGGGCCGTCGTTGTTGCCCTTCACCACGTGCACCGGGGCGTAGGCGGCCAGCTCGTCGAGCACCGCGCGCACGCAGACGTCGCCGGCGTGCAGGATGACGTCGGCGCCGCGCAGGTGCTCGGCCACCCGGGGCGGGCAGGCGCGCCACCGCCGGGGCGCGTGGGTGTCGGACAGCGCCACCACGTTCATCCGGAAGTCATGCCCGATCCGCGGCCAGATCCTCCAGCCAGGCGCGCCAGGCCGCAGCCTGCCCCGCGGGGTCGCCGAACAGCAGGTGCATGGCGAGCAGGCCGCCGCCCATGCCCTGGACGAACCGGTAGAGGGCGTCGGGGGCGCGGACGCCGACGGTCTGGGCGTTGCGGAAGTAGACCACGCCCTGGACCGGTGGCAGGCCGGGCGGCGCGAGCCGGACGGTGTCGCCGGGCTCGGGGCGTCCGCCGAGAGCGGCGTACAGGGCCCGCCAGGCGCGCGGCCAGTCGCTCACCGGCGGGCCGGACTCGGTGAGCGGGGCGGCGGCCCGGCCGGCGAAGTGGCCGAGGTACTCCGTCAGGGTCGCGAAGAACAGGGCCAGGCCCGTGGACATCGCCTCGTACTCCTGCTCCCAGTCGTCGCCGGGCAGGAAGCCGCTGGTGACCATGCGGAGCAGGGTGCTGCCCTGGCCGCGGCCCTCCAGCAGGAACTCGTAGGCCACGAAACGGCCGTCGGGGCCCGGGACGCCGGAGTGGGCGAAACGCTTGAGCGGGTCTTCGGCGGTCACTCTGGACTCGGGCAGGTCGGCCCCGGCGAAGGCGGTGCGGATCGCGCCGCCCTCGACCTCGTTGCGGCCCATGAACCACGAGTCGATGCCCGGCCCGGTGGTGATGGCCTCCCACACCTGCTCGGGCGTCGCCTCGACCATGGACTCCAGCGGGATCTCGAACTCGCGCCCCACCTCAGGCGTCCTTCTTCACGGACGGGTGCACGGCGACGATCAGACGATGATCCCGCCCGCCTTCCGCGGACTCGTCATGATATTTGCTGACCAGCGAGGTCACGCACTGCGCCAGCTCCTCGGCGAACGCGGCCCGGTCGGCGGCCGAGGCGAAGCGCACCTCGCCGTCGATGGCGAACGTGGCCACCTTCTTCTGCGCCTGGGCCGCGCCGGTGATCAGCGTGCCGACGTCGCGGACGAGCTGCGCCGCCAGGGCCAGCAGCCAGCGCGCCGACAGCCGGTCGGGGGAGCGGGCGGGGTCGGGCTGCACGGCGGCCAGAGCCGTGGGGGAGATCACGAAGGAGGCGGCCGTGGCCTGCATGACGCGCTCGGTGACGTTGCCCTTCCTGCGCTCCTCGACCAGCTCGACCAGCCCGTGGCGTTCGAGGGTGCGCAGGTGGTAGTTGACCTTCTGCCGGGCCAGGCCCACCTTGGCGGCCAGGGACGTGGCAGAGCCCGGCTCGACCAGCTCGGCCAGCAACTTCGACCGCATCGGGTCGAGCGACGCCTCGGCGGCCGCCGCGTCTTCGATCACTGCCACTTCGTACATGTCTGCACGATCGCACCGAAAAAAATCGTTGTCAAGCCAGCCGGGCGGCCTTGCCCTCCAGGTAGCGCTGCTCAGGCAGACTGAGCGTACGCCGGGCCGCCTCGCGGAAGGCCAGCGCCGCCCCCTCCGCGTCGCCCTCCATCTCCAGCAGGTGGGCGCGGACCGCCGCCAGCCGGTGGTGCCCGGCGAGCCGGTCGTCGGCGGCCAGGCCGTCGAGCAGGTCGAGCCCGGCCCGCGGGCCGTGCACCATGGCGGCGGCCACGGCCTGGTTGAGCCGGACCACCGGGTTGTCCTCCAGCCCGGCCAGCACGCCGTAGAGGGCCAGGATCTGCGGCCAGTCGGTCTCGGCGGCGGTGGGCGCCTCGTCGTGCACGGCCGCGATCGCCGCCTGCAACTGGTACGGGCCCAGCGCACTGGTGGCCAGCGCCTTGCTGACCAGCTCGACGCCCTCCTCGATCAGCCGCCGGTCCCACGACGAGCGGTCCTGCTCGGCCAGCGGCACCAGCGAGCCGCCCGGCCCGGTGCGCGCCGCCCGCCGCGCCTCGGTCAGCAGCATGAGCGCCAGCAGCCCGGCGACCTCGCCGTCGCCGGGCAGCAGCCGGTGGACGAGCCGGGCCAGCCGGATCGCCTCGCCGGTCAGCTCGGGCCGTTGCAGGTCGGGCCCGGAGGTGGCGGTGTAACCCTCGTTGAAGATCAGGTAGAGGACGTGCAGCACCACGCGCAGCCGCTCGGCCCGCTCCTGCTCCGGCGGCGGCCCGAACGGCACCCCCGTGGACCTGATGCGCTGCTTGGCCCGGCTGATGCGCTGGGCCATCGTCGCCTCCGGCACCAGGAACGCCGCCGCGATCTGCGCCGTGGTCAGGCCGCCCACGGCCCGCAGCGTGAGCGCGAGCTGCGAAGGCTCCGAGAGCGACGGGTGGCAGCACAGGAACAGCAACGTCAGCGTGTCGTCGCCGGACGGCGTGCGCTCCTCGCCCGGCGCCGGCTCGACGAACTCGTCGGCCGGGACGGCGACCGCCGCGCTCTCCTCCCGCCGCCGGCGCGCGCTCTCGCTGCGGAAGTGGTCGATGACCCGGCGGGAGGCGACCGTGATCAGCCAGGCCCGCGGGTTGTCCGGCACGCCCTGGACGGGCCACTGCACGGCGGCGTCGAGCAGCGCCTCCTGGACGGCGTCCTCGCAGGCGTCGAACTGCTCGTAACGGCGGACGAGCACGCCGAGCACCTGCGGCGCCAGCTCGCGCAGCAGCCCTTCGATCACTCCGCCACCTCGTCGATGACGGGCCGCACCTCCATGGCGCACAGACGCGCGTCCGGCCAGCGCGCGGCGATCTCGGTGGCCCGCTCGACGCTCGCGCAGTCGACGATCAGATAGCCCGCCAGGTACTCCTTGGCCTCCAGGAAGGGGCCGTCGGTGACGGCGGGCACGCCGTCGCGCACCATCACGGTCTTGGAGGAGGCGGGGTCGCCCAGCGCCTGGCCCCCGGCCAGCTCGCCGTTGGCCTCCAGCTCGGCCATGAGCGCGTCGACCTCGGCCATGACCTGGTCGAACCCGTCGGCGACGGCCTGCTGGGCGGCGGGGTTGCTGTAGATGAGCAGCATGTATTTCACCTGCCTCATCCTAGGGTTCCGGGAAATCCTGCCGGGCCCGGCAGCCCCGGATCGGACGACGGCAGGACCGGATCGGCCGCCGGCAGCGCGGGCTCGGCCGATGTCAGGGCGGGCTCGGCCAGTCGTGGGAGGCGTTCAGGGGGCTGGCCGGGGGCGGGCCGCACGTTCATGTGCAGGAGTAACCGGGAGCCCTGCGGGCTCTGGTCGAGCTCGACGCGGTCGCACAGGTGCTGGATCAGCCACAGCCCGAAGCCGAACCCCGCCGAGTGGGCGCGGCCGTGTTCGGCCGCGGCCAGGTGGGCGGCGCTGAGCCGGCCGGACTCGTCCGCGATCTCCACCGTGACGCCGCCGGAGTCGGTGCGGGCCAGCACGGTGCCGGTGCCGCCGCCGTGGTCGAGGACGTTGGTGACCGCCTCGTTGACCGCCAGCACGAAGTTGTCCAGGCGCTCACCGGACAGCCCGCCGCGGCCGGCGTGCTCACGCACGAGGCGGCGGATGGCGTCGAGATCGGTGCTGATGGGACAGCGTAGCTCCGGTTCCATGCCCATGGTCTGATCAGTCCTGCCTGGGTGTGGCGTGGCGGGGGACCCGGCCTTGGTTGCTTACCAGACGGACGCCCGGCAAACTCCCGGGCCGCCCGGCCACGGCGCGGACGGCTACTGGAGGCGGGCGCCGATGATGCACGTGTCGTCGTCGGTGTCGGAGTTGCTGTGCGTCAGGAGGTGGTCGAGGCGCTGCTCCAGGGTGGCCGCGGGGTGCCGGGCGGTGTCCAGGAGCCGCTGCTGGGACTCGTGCAGGTTGACGTCCCGCCGCTCGATCAGGCCGTCGGTGTACATGAGCAGGATGTCGTCGGAGGCGAGCTGCACGTGCGTCTCCTCGTACTCGGCCTCGGCGACCGCCCCGAGCAGCAGGCCCTTGGTCAGGTCGAGCTCCCTGGCCTGGCCGTCGCGGACCAGGATGGGCGGCAGGTGCCCGGCCCTGGCGTAGCGCAGCACGCGGGTGCGGGGGTCGAACAGGCCGCAGATCGCGGTGGCCGTGACGTTCGCGGTCAGGTGGTGGGCGACCAGGTTGAGCCAGGTCAGCAACTGGGCCGGCCCGGCGCCGGTGGCCGCCAGGCCGCGCAGCGCGTTGCGCAGCACGACCATGCCGGTGGCCGCCTCGATGCCGTGCCCGGCGACGTCGCCGACCGACAGCATGATCTGCTTGGTGGGCAGCACGACCGCGTCGTACCAGTCGCCGCCGACCAGGTGCTCCTTCTCGGCCGGCCGGTAGCGCACGGCGATCTGCAGGTCGAACGCCTCCAGCGGCTCCCGGCTCGGCGGCATGATCGCCTGCTGGAGCTGCAGGGCCAGCCGGTTGCGCTCGGCGGCCTGCTGCTCGGTGTGGGCGAGCTGGTCGCGGGTGGCGGCCAGCGCCACCTCTGTCCAGTGCTGGGAGGAGATGTCCTGGTAGGCGCCGCGGATGGACAGCAGCAGGCCGCTGTCGTCGAAGACGGGCTCGGCGACCACCCTGATGTGCCGCACGGTGCCGTCGGACCGCTGGAGCCGGTAGGCGGTGGAGGCCGGACGGCGGTGGTGCAGCACGGCCCGGACGAACCGGCCGATGGCCACGGCGTCGTCGGGATGGGCGTGCGTGGCCAGGTGTTCCAGCGGGATGGGCGGCTCGTCGGGGGACATGCCGTACAGGTCGTGGAGCTGGGCGCTCCAGACGATCTCGCCGGTGAGCAGGTTCTCCTCGAAGCCGCCGATGCGGCCGAGCCGCTGGGCGTGCTGGAGCAGGTTGGCGAGCTGGGCGTCCTGGTCCTGCAACCGCCAGATGAGCAGCACGCCGTCGCCCAGCCGGATGATCGCGATGCCCGCCACGGTGTGCAGCGGGATCTGGTCCACCAGGGCCGTGATCGTCATCTTCTCGGCCCTGAAGGTCTCGCCCGTGGCGTGCACGTGCTCGATCCTGGCCAGCAGCGCGCCCTCCTCGGCGGCCAGCGGGTACGCCTCCAGGAACAGGCTCCCGACGACCTCGCCGCGCGGCCGCCCGGCCGGGTCGAGGAAGCGCGGGTTGGCGTGCACGATGCGGAAGTCGGTCAGCCGGCCCTCGGTGCCGAGCTGCGGGCGCAGCACCAGCGCCGCGTCCGGCAGCGCGTCGGCCAGGTCGATCAGCTCGGGCAGCACCTGCGACTCGTGGGCTGCCTGGTCGGTGCTCTCGAAGGTGTGGGCGCACAGGTCGGCCAGCACCTCGATCTGCTTGACGACCCGCGCGTCGGGCTGCGGCATCGCGTGCGGCCAGCCGATCTCCAGCACGCCCAGGATCCGGCCGCCCGTCCCGGCCGGCGCGGTCGCCCGCGCGCCGGGGGTCTGACGCTGCCCGATCGAGGGCAGGCCGACGGCGGCCAGGTCGTCCAGCCACACCGTGCCGCGGGCCAGCAGCGCGCGGCGGGCCGGCGTGGCCACGCCCGGCGGCACGTAACGCCAGCGCCTGGCCTCCTCGTCGGCCAGCCCCGCGTACCCGGCCAGGGTGAGCGAGGCGTCCGGCCCGGCCTCCCAGATGGCGACCGTCGTCGCGCCGAGCGCGGACAGGGCCTGATCCAGCAGCGACTGCGCCACGGCCTGCGCGTCGGTGGCGGTCAGCGCGCCGTTCTCGGCGGTGCGCAGCCGCACCGCCACCTCCGCCGACTCCTCGGCGCGGGCCGAGCTCAGGAAGTCGCGGGCGGCCTCGCTGATGCGGTCGTGGGCGGCCTGGTTGATGATGTCGGCGGCCAGTTCGAGCTGCGTCACCCCCGCCTGGTCGGCCAGGGTGGCGAGCTGCCTGGCGGCGGCGGCCAGGCTGCACTGCAGGCGCTCGACCAGGACGCCCTTGGCCACCTCGACCAGGGCGCGGCCCTCGGCGGCCCGCTGGGCCTCCAGGATCTGGCTGTGCAGGCGGTCGACCGTCGCGGCCAGGCGGCCGAGATTGGGCGGCTCGGTACGCTCCGGCGGCACTGCGGCCGCCGGATCGTGCGGGTGGTGCACTGCGTTGCTCCTTGGGGGGACGGGTCAGGCGCCGAGCCAGTGACGGATGCGTTCGACCAGATGGTCGGCCTCGACCGGCTTGGTCACGTAGTCGCTCGCGCCGGCCGCCAGCGCCTTCTCCTGGTCGCCCGGCATCGCCTTGGCGGTGACCGCGATGATGGGCAGGTCGGCGTACTGCGCCATCGCGCGGATGCGGGCGGTGGCGGTGTAGCCGTCCATCTCGGGCATCATCACGTCCATCAGCACCAGGTCGATCTGCGGGTGGGCGACGAGCGTGTCGATGCCCTTGCGGCCGTCCTCGGCGTGCAGCACGTCGATGCCGTGCACCTCCAGCATGCTGGTCAGCGCGAACAGGTTGCGGGCGTCGTCGTCGACGATCAGCACGGTCCGGCCCGTCAGCGAGGTGTCGATCTCGGCCCCGGCGAGCTGGTTGACGTTCCCGGCCCGGATCAGCGGCAGCACGTCGCCGGGCTGGTCGGCGGTCAGGTGCAGGGCGATGCGCTCGCGCAGCTCGTCGAGGCTGGACAGCAGCTCCAGCGGCTGGCCGCCCTCGCGCGTCTGCAACGGCACCGCCTGCTGGGAGCTGGCCCGCCAGTTGTTGTAGGCCAGCACCGGCACCGAGTTCAGGGCCTGGTCGCCGTCCATGGCCTCCAGCAGGCGGTAGGCGCTCTGGTCGGGCAGGTCGAGGTCGAGCACGATGCAGTGGCAGGGGTCGGCGGCGAGCGTGGCCGCGGCCTCCTGCGCGCCGGCGGCCGTGACGATCTCGATCGTCTCGTCCTTGCTCAGCGCCAGCTCCGTCACCACGCTCTCGGCCACGTGCGAGAGCAGGCCCTGCGGCCGTTCCTCGATCACGAGCAGGCGGCGCGGCTGCGGCTGGTGGGGCCTGGCCGGCGCGGCCGTCTCCTGGCCGGGCGTGGCGACGCGGGCGGTCTCGACGACCACCGAGGGGTCGGCCAGGGCCTTCTTCGGGGAGAGCCCGATGAAGTCGGGACGGGCGATCGGCAGGTAGAGGGTGAACACGCTGCCCTGGCCCGGCGTGCTCTGCGCCCCGATCGCGCCGCCGAGCAGGTGGGCGATCTCGCGGCTGATGGACAGGCCGAGGCCGGTGCCGCCGTACTTGCGGCTGGTGGTGCCGTCGGCCTGCTGGAAGGCCCCGAAGATGGCTTCGAGCTGCTGGGCGGCGATGCCGATGCCGGTGTCGACCACCCGCACGGCGATGGCCGCGCCGTGCTGGCGCACCGAGGCGGGCAGCTCGTCCTGGGCCGCCGGTTCGATGCGCAGCTCGACGCTGCCGGTCTCGGTGAACTTGACCGCGTTCGACAGCAGGTTGCGCAGCACCTGGCGCAGGCGCGAGTCGTCGGTCACGACCTCCACCGGGATGCCGGGGGCGTTCGTGATCGTGAAGTCGAGGCTCTTCTGCGACGTCATCGGCCGGAACGTGGCCTCGACGTAGTCGAGGAGCTGGCGCAACGGCACGCGTTCGGGGTTGATGTCCATCTTGCCCGCCTCGACCTTGGACAGGTCGAGGATGTCGTTGATCAGCTGGAGCAGGTCGGAGCCGGCCGAGTGGATGATCTCGGCGTACTCGACCTGCTTGGGCGTCAGGTTGCGCGTGTGGTTCTGGGCCAGGAGCTGGGCCAGGATGAGCAGCGAGTTGAGCGGGGTGCGCAGCTCGTGGCTCATGTTCGCCAGGAACTCGCTCTTGTACGTCGAGGCCAGCGTGAGCTGGTGAGCGCGGTCCTCCAGCTCCTGCCTGGCCTGCTCGATCTCCAGGTTCTTGGTCTCGATGTCCTGGTTCTGGCGGGCCAGCAGCGTGGCCTTCTCCTCCAGCTCGGCGTTGGAGCGCTGCAGCTCCTCCTGTTGCTGCTGCAGCTCCTCCGACCGGGCCTGCAGCTCGGTCGCCAGCCGCTGCGACTCGGCCAGCAGCTCGTCGGTGCGGGCGTTGGCCACGATCGTGTTGAGGTTGACGCCGATCGTCTCCATGAGCTGGTCGAGGAAGGCCCGGTGGACCGGCGTGAACGCCTGCACCGAGGCCAGCTCGATCACGCCGAGCACCTGCTCCTCGACCACGATCGGCAGCACCACCACCGAGGCGGGCTCGATCGTGCCGAGGCCGGTGGAGATCCGGACGGAGCCGGAGGGCACGTCGTCGACGGCGATGACCCGGCGGCTGCGGGCGGCCTGGCCGACCAGGGCCTCGCCGAGCCGGAACCGGGTGGGCCTGCCGGGGTCGGCCGGGTAGCCGTAGGCGCTGATGAGCTGGAGCTCGTTCTCCTCGGCCAGGAAGAACGCGCCGTACTGGGCGCTGACCAGCGGCGCCAGCTCGTTCATCACCAGCTCGGCGACGGCCGCCAGGTCGCGGTGGCCCTGCATGAGACCGGACATGCGGGCGAGGTTGGACTTGAGCCAGTCCTGCTGCTCGTTGGCGGTCGTGGTCTCGCGCAGCGACTTGACCATCGAGTTGATGTTGTCCTTCAGGTCGGCCAGCTCGCCCTCGGCGTCGACCGTGATCGACCGGGTCAGGTCGCCGGAGGTGACCGCGCTGGTGACCTCGGCGATGGCGCGCACCTGCCGGGTCAGGTTGGCGGCCAGCTCGTTGACGTTCTCCGTCAGCCGCTTCCAGGTGCCGGAGACGCCCTCGACCTCGGCCTGGCCGCCGAGCCGTCCCTCGCTGCCGACCTCGCGGGCCACGCGGGTGACCTCGGCGGCGAAGGAGGAGAGCTGGTCGACCATGGTGTTGATGGTGGTCTTGAGCTCCAGGATCTCGCCGCGGGCGTCGACGTCGATCTTCCTGGTCAGGTCGCCGCGGGCGACGGCCGTGGTGACCTGGGCGATGCTGCGCACCTGGTTGGTCAGGTTGTCGGCCATCGAGTTGACGTTGTCGGTGAGGTCCTTCCAGGTGCCGGCCACGTTCGGGACGCGGGCCTGGCCGCCGAGCTGGCCTTCGGTGCCGACCTCGCGGGCCACGCGGGTGACCTCGTCGGCGAACGCGCTCAGCGTGTCGACCATGGTGTTGATCGTCTGGGCGAGCGCCGCGACCTCGCCCTTGGCCTCGACGGTGATCTTCTGCGACAGGTCGCCGCGGGCGACGGCGGTGGCCACCTGGGCGATGCTGCGCACCTGGCTCGTCAGGTTCGACGCCATGACGTTGACGTTGTCGGTGAGGTCCTTCCACGTGCCCGACACGCCCCGGACGGTGGCCTGACCGCCCAGGTTGCCCTCGGTGCCCACCTCGCGCGCCACCCGGGTCACCTCGTCGGCGAAGGCCGACAGCTGGTCGACCATCGTGTTGATGGTCTCCTTCAGCTCCAGGATCTCCCCCCGCGCGTC